>CAIOHR010000034.1 GCA_903858115.1 uncultured Pirellula sp.
TGCTCGACTCGCGGTCGCGTCCAAAAACTGCCGGCCCGGAAGGCGTGAAATAGGGCGAGTAAATTGCGAAGCGCGGCCTCGGCTCCCCATACATGAGGCCATGCGCATCGACGACGAACCAGCGGATATTTGCCTCCTGCAAAATCGCGTCGATTTGTGGCACATACCCGCACTCGGGCAGCCAGATTCCGGCGGGATCGACTCCGAAACACTCGCGGTGGGAATCAACATGCCTGCACGCGCAGTTGTGCTGGACAAGATCACCAAGTACAACGGTGAGACACATCAGATCTTGAAGCCTTCTGACTTCTCTCAACTCACCGGCCGTGCTGGCAGGCGCGGTCTCGACACTGTCGGCCATGCACTCACGCTGTGGAATCCATTCGTCACCTTTGAACAAGTTGCCGCCTTGGTCTCAAGCCGCTCTTTTGTACTTAATTCTGCATTTCGTCCTACGTACAACATGGCAGCAAATCTCATTCGCACAACAAGTCGCGTCCAAGCACGACACTTGCTCAATCTGTCGTTCGCACAGTTTCAGTCAGGACGGGAAATAGTCGAGATTCAAGCGCGCATCGCGCGACGAGGCAAAGAAGAACAACGACTCCGTGATCAGTCACACAGCGACTACGGCGATATTGAAAGTTTTCGCAAGGGCAGTGCGCGAACCAAGACAACACCCGATTTGGAAGCGCAGTTTTCCCGGCTTCGCCCTGGGGATGTAGTGCTGATTGGAGATGCCTCTGCCAGCGATCGTCTTGTAGTGATTTCTACGGCAAGCCGAGGAACTGGCGGAAAATTGTCGTTGCTTTCAATCAACAGGGGAGTGCGCACGGTTACATCTCGTGACGTGACAGAAACCATTTATACGCTCGGGCACATTGAACTGCCGATGCCGTTCCAACCCACAAATTCGCGATTCCTTAAAGAGACTTCAACACAGCTAGCGAAGTTCAGAATTAATGATCGTGTTCTCGCCCGAAGTGGCAAGAAAGATTCCAGAACAAACTCTGACCACCCGTTTTTGCGAGATCCAGATTCCAAATTCAAACTGAACGCAGCGGAGTCTGCTGATCGAATTGCTAAGGAGTTACATCAACTCGAGAAGCGCGTGTCCAATTCGGCACAATCCGTCAGTAAAAAGTTTGACGACTTGACCAACCTGCTTGAAGAGTGGGGATACGTAAGTGATTGGTCTCTTACTCCCAAAGGCGTAATGCTCGGTCGCATCTTCCATGAATCCGATCTGTTGATTGCAGAATGCTTATCTGCCGGAATTTTCTCGGGTTTAACTTCGCATGAACTGGCGAGTCTTGCTTCGGTGTTTGTATTTGAAGACCGACGACGAGATGAAACATCGAAGCCACATTTCCCAACATCTGAGTTGAAAAAACGTTGGGCCGATATAGAAGACATCAGCAGACGCATCACCAGTAGCGAAATACGGGCTGGGCTCCTTCCGCATCGTGCACCCGACGCCGGGTTTATGGCCACAGCATTCGATTGGTCACA
>CAIOHR010000035.1 GCA_903858115.1 uncultured Pirellula sp.
ATGATTGAGTTTTCATCACAACACGGAGGGTACTATGGGAGTCTGGACTGTGAATGGACGCGATGGGGTCAAGGTCAATGCTGTCGAGCAAATGATGGGAATGTTTCTCGCGAGTGTCTACGAGAAGTCGAAGGAACTTCAATTGATGCTCGACAACGACCCGTTGTCATTCGAACAGATCGAACAACAAACCAAAGAACTTTTCGATCATGGTGCTGGCTTGTTCTTGACTGGTCTAATCGCCAAATCAATGAAGACACCCGAGCATGAGCAACGTTGTGATGCCATTCGAGATGGGTACATCGTTCCTCTTAGAGCTGGACAAGATCGTCAGGTTCACATCAATATGGCATCCGGCTTTTCGTGTCATGCAAAGACGCGTTATTGTCAACCGAAGCACAAGAGCGAGAACAACCACACGCCGGGTATTGATATCGAATTGAGCTTGTTTGGATTCTCAGGAGGCGTTTCGCCTTGGCTGATATCCAAGGTTACAAGAATGGTTGCTTTGTCGAGTTCCCTGGACCAAGCTTGTATCGAACTTAACCGCGATGGAATCAAGCTTGATAGGAACGTCATCGATCGTATCGTCACCAAAGCCGGATCAGAACAACTGACTTTGAGAGAACGAATGCTTAGCGAGTTTGAGTCCGGCAAGATGGAAGCCGGAAATGAATTTGAAGGACAAACGGTGTCCATTCAAGTCGATGGTGGTCGCACTCGAACGCGATCGGAACTTGAACCGATATCTCCCCTGGAAAACTTCGGCAAAACGCAGTCGGAGGTCGATGGTTTGCCGAGCCAAGGTCGCTCCAAAGAGACGCGTCGTCGGGGCTCATTCACAGCAACTTGGCGAGAACCGAAGGTTTTCAAAATCTATGTTCATGACCGTGAAGGACGAAAGAACGAAGCATACAGTGAGCTGATAGATGGCTCGTTGGGAGACGCAGATTACCTGGAACGGCTGATTGCAATGCAGATACATCGTTTGGGCGTGAGCAAAGCCAAAAGCATCACGTTCAACAGCGACGGCGCAACCTGGATATGGGCTAGGATCGATTCGATTCTCACACGAGCCAAGGTGCCATCAACCGTTCTAAGATTTAAGGTGCTAGACGTCTATCATGCTGCCGAAAATCTCCAGAAAGGAATAAAGTCCCTTGGTGAGCAAATCGGCGACGTGTTGACGTTCCCAACGTTGCGAACGAAGCTACGAGATGGCCAATGGATCGATGTAGCGAACGCATTAGAGACCAAACTTGAGTTGTCATCAAGAAATCTAGGCTTGGATCGCGACGAGGTGCATCGCGTCATCCGGTACATTCGGCAACATGGTGAAGCAGGACATCTGGATTATCCAAAGTATTCGCTGATGGGGTTGCCGTTAGGAAGCGGTTCGATTGAGAGTGCAATCCATCGTGTGATCAATCTTCGAATGAAGAGTAACGGTACGTTTTGGCGTGCCCCCAAGGCGGAACGTATCCTGGTGTTGAGAGCATCAATTCTAAGTGGCCGTTGGGATGAAGACCGCGAACGAATCAAACGAGCGATGCAGAAAAGCCGAAAGCTAGCGATGCCACCGATCCGCGAATCGACCTATGCA
>CAIOHR010000036.1 GCA_903858115.1 uncultured Pirellula sp.
TAGAGATAGGAGAGATAGTGCAGCTGGTACGCAGGATGGCGGATCGCAGTTCGGTGTTGCGAGATGATTTGGGGGAGAGCCATTTAAAGAGTGACGTCAAGTTACGGAGGCATTTGGAGGACAATCCTATCAAGGCTTGGACCAATCCCGGGAGTGTACGGCGTAACGGCGAGGGTGGCGCTGGTAAGGTCTATTTCGAGTATCGGGATGGTATTTTCCGTTGGGTAGGGGGCGACCTCGGCCCACACCGCTCCCGCTTCGCGGAGCTGCTTCGGGAGTTGGTTGACTGGCGATTGGCCGAGTATTTGGATCGGGGGAAGAAGCGAGATGGGTATGTGTGCCGCATCATAGCTGCGGGTGATCGACCGATTATCAACTTACCCAACAGTTCCCGTGCCACGAACATTCCAACTGACTGGATTTCGGTCGAGATCGACGAAAAGACATATGTAGCCAAATTTTGCAGGGAGTTCATCAACGTCGTGAGAGAAAGTCCGGATTCGAAGAAAAACGTCCTAAGCGATATCCTGCGGGGCTGGTATGGTCCAACGGTAGGCCAACGCGGTACACGGTTCGAAGTGGAGTTAGTCCAAGTGGGCGACGTTTGGCATATCCGCCAGATGTGACGAATCGACACCTTTGTGTTTCAGTCGTATAGTCTCGAGCCAACGGCGAGGCCGCTTTTCCCTTTCAGAAGGCGAGCTGTAATCCGATCAAAAGAAAACGATCAGGCTACCGGCTACGGATTTCCAATTGGGAAGGGGTATTGCGGTGCGTTCGTCAGATTGCCTCGCGAGTGGGTGCTTGGCCTTCCCAACGGATCATGATTGGGAAATGAATTGCGTTTTTCTTTTTACTGTCGATCGGTGCAAAAGATCATCTAGTTACAAATTCGCTAAACTAGTGACTTCGTAACGATCCCAATGAAGACCTCGAAAAAGCGAATCAAGGCCCGTGAAACCTGGACTGTACGACCACATCTTAACAAAGGCCATCGAAGCGAAAATCGCTCAGTTGGGTGATCCACGTTTAGCGACCATTACTCCGGTCGATCCGGAAGAGTCGCACATGGTGCTGGCTCAATATTTGGAGCGTCTGATCGCATCAAGCTTGGCTCTTTATCGTGGATCAGATTCAGCTGACAAACAACAGCAACTTGTCGAACGTATTATAGACACGATATCTGTCGCCCTGTCTGAAGAAAAGTCGATCGAGCTGAGTATCGCGACTCCACTTCAGCGACTCTTAGCGATACACAGAGCAAAGAATTCTGTAAGTTTGGATCGCCCCGACAGTCCGCTTTCTCGATCCTCGCTTTTCACCGGCACTCGATTGGATGCAAGTCTGGGCAGCCAATTGCGCAAGGAAATTGCCACTTGTGATCGGGTGGATATATTGTGTTCCTTCATTAAATGGAGTGGGATACGAGTTCTCGTGGATAACCTTCAGGAGCTGGTGAATCGTTCGTCGGGCGACGGCCCGGTGATTCGAGTGATTACCACGAGCTATATGGGAGCGACAGATCCCAAAGCGATCGAGGCGTTACGTCAACTTCCACGGACCGAGGTTCGGGTAAGTTACGA
>CAIOHR010000037.1 GCA_903858115.1 uncultured Pirellula sp.
TCGGCCGGTGAATGAATGGCGAATGTTGAAGTTCGAAGTTTGAAGTACGGAGCCAGATGCATCAAGTATCGTCGGTTCGCCGTAGGCGCTATACGCGTAGCGTTCAGCTATGGCTCCTGCCGATGTCGTTACAGCAGTGATGGAGTACTGTTGGTTGCTGTGGTCTGCGCTAGCAACCTCTTGAGGCTCCGTTGAAATATAGCCATGCAATTCATTGGCTTGGTTGGCATCGAATAGAGGTCGAGACACCGTACTCCATGAAAGAGGATCGGTTACAACGTCTGCACTTCCCGCAGGCGCGCATGCGAGTGACTGCGTCACTCGTGGCTCAAGAGTCCGATCGATGATTGGTGCGATGTAGATCATGCTTCTCATTGTAGCCAACTCCATTCACGCTTGTCTGGAGTTGGCTACGATATTTTCATCAACATTCTTCCTAAACCGGGGGAGGATTCAGGTCAGGCTTTGGGAGGATGTCCGGCTTGGCAGGGTGGGTTGCGTCGTGCACTTGCCTCAGTCGCGTTAACGTGATGTGCGTGTAAATCTGAGTCATGTTGAGACTCTCGTGCCCTAGCAACGTTTGCAAGCTTCTCAGATCAGCACCGTTCTCCAGCATCAACGTCGCAGCCGTATGCCTCAGCATGTGGCAACTTCCTTTCTTGGCGATCCCTGCCAACACGATATAGCTTCGGACCAAGCTCGAGAGTGCACCCGGAAGCATCGAACCGCCTGTGTTGC
Organism: uncultured Pirellula sp.; assembly: GCA_903858115.1. GTDB lineage: Bacteria > Planctomycetota > Planctomycetia > Pirellulales > Pirellulaceae > JBKCUI01. The sequence goes on from CAIOHR010000037.1 coordinate 739, forward strand.
TCAGGATCAGACGGTCCGTTGTGGGTGGCTGCACCTTACGACGTTTGCAACCGTTACCTTCCGCCAGCCAAGGACGAACGTCTCTTAAATACTTTTCAAGCCATTCCATCGCCCGTACTCCGATCGGAACCAACCGATCCTTGTGCCCTTTCCCTTGTCGGATCACTAACAAGCGACGTGCACGATCGATATCGAAATGGGTGAGTCGCAGCAGTTCGCTTCGTCGCATGGCGGTCGAATACAATACTTCGAGAATCACTCGGTCGCGAATCCCAATCGGAGTCGTAACGTCTGTCAATTGGATCAGTCGTTCGGCTTCGTCTGCGGAAAGATACGATGCGGGCAAGCGTTTCTCTTCCTTGGGTAGTTCGATCCCAATAGACGGGTTGAACGAGAGGAATTTCTTTAAACAGGCCCATTGGCACCAATGGGATACGGCGGAGATATACGACGCTTGCGTTGCAAAGCTCAGTGGCGCTCGCGTCCTTAGGTTGCCTTGATGGAACAGGCTGCGTTGGTAAGCACTAATCATGTCGAATGACACTTCGGCTAAGGAATCGATACTGTGAGCGACGAGCCAATCAATGAACCGACCGAGCGAGTGTTTTCGTCGGTCTATGGTCGATTCGCTCCAGTTCCGGACTCGCAAATCTTGAAAGTAACTTGCTAACAATGCTTCGAACGATGGGAATGGGATCAACATAAAACGAAATCTCCTCAATAACAGGGAAACGAACCACGAAAAACGGAATGCAAACGAAAGAATGCAATCGATATGGACCTATGGCACCGACAGAGCACTTCGAGAAGTACGTGCTTGCTCACGCAACTTTCTCCACTTCAGTGAGTTTCGCACCTAAGAGATGGTGCGATCAAGCTTTACGACAATTACAGGCCATGCTCGAGCAATGCTCACGGCATGCTCGAACCATGCTCGAAGTTCGAATGAACGCGATCGATGTGCGAACGAACGCCTAAACGCTAACGCGTTTCGGCTTCGAGTTCGGTAAGGCCCAGGACAAACGGTTTACCATCTCGTCCTTGGCCTGCGTAGATCAACTCGTAGAGGTAACTGCGTCCTTGCTTGCCATGATGAACCAACACGTATTCCATCGCCACGAGTTTACTCAAGTGCATTCGCACTTGGAAATCGCTCCAACCAATCGACTCCCGAAACTCGCGACGCGAGAAACGATAGTCTTTCTGGTCGATATCCTTTCGTTGGCATTGATCCAGTACGTACTCTTCCAGCAAGAGCAAACAACGACGCGTTTGTGGTGACAGCTCATCCAACGAGCGGCCCAAGATCTCCGCCATCAATCGATTCGCGAGGGTAATATCTTTCATCGTGACTTCGATCGATTCGATCCTCTTTCCATCGACCTCTTCAACTTGGATCGGACGTTGATACTGGTGCAATAACGCAATCGACTGAATCAACGTTAGGTATTTGGAATGATCTCGGCGCAGACGCGTTCGGTCGCTGGCAAAGGAAAGGCGATCGGCAAAGGGATTGTAGACTTGCAGCGGTCGGAGCAACCGTTGTGCGTTCTGGTGCAAATGACGAACATCTTTGCATTGGCGAAGAAAGGCAACGCTGTGTCGTGTTTGGAGCAATCGTTGTTGGGCTTGGATGGCCAACGTCTGTTCGCGTGTCTCATCGACGCTGAGCACCAAGCAGCGATTGACCAATTCTTCATCCATTTCGAGGCTGGTCGAGGTGAGGAACAATTGAACGGGGCCTTCGACATGGTAGGCTTGCATGGCCATTCGGCCATCGCTCCCTTTGGCGACCGTCGCGTGGGATAATCTTCCCTCGCTTTGCAAGAGTTTTAAAGCGTAGGACGCTTCTGCAATTCCTTGCTCCTCGCTGATGGCAAGCGTCTTGTGCCGGATGGCTTGGCTATCCAGGTAGTAGAGGGATTGGCCCGTGAGATTGCTCAATCGCAGTTGATCTTCGGGAGGAACCATCGCCAAGACGGAATCCATGAGTGTCGTTTTACCAGCCGAACTCGAAGATTGGATCAGAATCGCAAGCGGCTGCGCTAGCTTGCGACTGACAACAGCCAAATAGGCTGCCAGTTTATTGAATGCTTCGCCTACCATGCCGCATTGATCGAGATCGTTGACGATCTGTTCGGATAGATTGGGACTGCGCAACCACTGGAGCGCCTGTTCTCGGTCTTCGGTGGTCAGTTCGGGAGTGGAGGGTGTTCGATTCTTAACGGCATCGATCTGGCGGTTGCGTAGATCTTCGAGTTGCAGTAGCAGGATTCCAATGTCTTTCTTGACGGTGCTTTCCTCGACAAACAGTTCGACGGCTATCGCTTGGATCAATGCGTTGCGTGATCTTGCTTTGACCAAATCGAGCGTATCGAGATAGATCAAATCTTGCCTGGTCGCTTGCAGGCAGACGCGAAGCGTTAACGAAGACATGTTCCGCTCGAGCCCACGCACTTGGTAATGGCGATCCCCTCGGGTGAAGGCGATATGCTGCGGCGTAACGGTCAGTTCAAACGTGGCTGGAGTTTCTACTGCAGTGGCTTCGACGGCAGTGGCTGCGGCAGCAGGTATTACATCCACAGGCATCACAGCGTCAAATGTCACAGCTTCAGGTATCACAGCGTCAGGTGTCACTGCAACGTGAGCGGTACGCAGCGCTAGCGGCCACTCGCCGGTACCGATGACGATCGGACCATCCTCGCGATTCTCTGCGTCGACTCGCAATGCATGGATGCCTGTGATGTCGCCAAGATCGTTGAAGAGTGGGATCGTGACGTAGCCTCGTAGCGACTCTCGGCCGTTGGTCTTGTAGATCCCCAACGTCTCTAAGGCTTCACGGATCGAGCGCCCGTGTTGCACTTGTTTGTTCGGAAGTTGGCTACCGAGCGAGCGGTCGCTGAATCCAATCTGAAGCGATTGCGCTTCGGACTGCGAAAGGTTCAAAACAGTTTGAGCCCACTGGATCGCCTTGGGGCTACCAGCCAAGCAACCTGCATAGTAATCGATGGTAGCGGCGATCGGGTTCGATTGAAAACTTGCGAGGAGCGGGAATCGTGCATGAAGTTCGGTCAGATAATCGCTTCGAACGGTGGTTGAAAGCATGAGACGTTTGGCCTTGGATGGAAAGACTGCGCGCAAGCACTACCTACAGGAATGCCGCAGCTCTTCGATTTCAACAAGGGGGCATTGGCAAGAATTCAACGAATAGTTGAACCTTCTTGCATGCAGCTATGACACGATGCCACGTGTGGCTCCTCATAAGTCGATACAATCTCAACCTATGCGACTCGATCTGCCAACCTACCAAAACACAAACGATCGAGATACGCCCATCGATGTTTATCCAACATCGCTCGCATGTTCGATGCCCAGCCAACCTGAACGCAGCGTGTTGGCTTCGCTGCGCCGTCATGGCCAAGAAGCACAGTACGACAAGTCGCTCTCGTTGCACAGCCGCAGTGAGTTGAGCAAAATCCTTAGCTGTCGCGATGGACCGTTCGGATCCCACGAGTTCCAGTGTCGCAGTTGCGGACACCGGCGTGTCGTCTACGCTTCGTGCAATAATCGCCATTGTCCCAGTTGCACTTGGATCAAACGGAAAGCATGGCTGGATGTCGTTCTCCAATGGCAGTTGCCTTGCGAATATTACCATACCGTCTTTACCGTCCCCCACACTTTGAATCGGCTCTTATTGGCCAACCAAAAGGAGTGCTATCTCCTCTTCTTTCACACCGCACAAAAGACACTCCTTCATGCGGCCAAGGAATCATTCGGTTGCCAGCCAGGCATGATTCTGGCCTTGCACACTTGGGGCCAGCGGATGCTGCCCCATATCCACATCCATGCCATCATGACAGCCGGTGGTGTATCGATCCAACCCAAGCCAACAACAGATCAAACACCGGTCGAACCGAAGCGTTGGATTCCGATCCCACCCGATGCACCCGAGATGATGAACGATGTGCTCGCCATGGAGTTTCGAAAACGATTCGTTCGCGGCTTGAAACTGCTTTACAAGAAAGGGCTCTTGGTCATGCCCGAAGAGCGAGCAGCGACTAAGGGAATCCAATCGCAAACGGAGTTCGACGAATGGTTGGATGAGATTGCATCGAAGCCTTGGGTGGTCGATGCGCAGCGATCGCTCAAGTACTTTCGCAACATCTACTTCCTTATCAAATACTGTGGCAACTATGTCATCGGCATCGCGATCTCCGACTACCGGATCGTGAGCGACGAGAACGGAATGGTGACGATCTCGTACAAGGACTACAAACGCAAGATCCGAACGACCGAGACGATGGAGGGCAAGGAGTTCGTTCGACGGTTCATGTTACACATCGTCCCACGCGGTGTTCATCGGGTGCGCTATGGTGGGTTCTTTCATGGCAAAGGAAGAACGGCAAGACTCGATGAATGCCGTAAGCTACAGAACGAATATAACGACAAGAACCATATCCATTACTACTCGTCGCAGACACCCGAATCAACTCCGACTGCGGTAGAAGTACTGGTGGCTCCGCCACCGGAACTGAAACGTGTCGAGCGGAATCTTCCAACGTGTTCGAGATGCAAGACACTAGAGATGGTATCGCTTGGCTTTCAGGATTCGCGTACCACACAAGCGATCATTGCGACGATAAGACACGTCGTGGCGTTGTATGCGGTGAGTTGGACAACGCTTGAGAACTGGAGCGAGTACTTTTTAAAAAACGTTCGGACGAAGAAGCGGCAAGAAGGAATCTTTCAATCGTGGTTCGACTTCGATCGCAAGGTTCCGATCGAAGTGGTTTATCAGTTGTCCGATAGTGTGACAAGGATCACGATCTGCCCGGAGTATCCAGCAATACTGCGGCACCAACTCCCCATCCCCGATTGGTGACGACTCCATGCAATGCGAACAACTTGATTCCAGACAATTACCGAACATCATCATCAACCGAGACGCTGCCATTGGAAGATACGGCCTTAGCTCGAAAACCAGCTTGCGAATCGACTCGACGCAAGCAAAACGACGAGCAAACTTCGAACACAACCCCAGTGCAACGGCTTGCAATGTGACGAGCGTTGGATATTGGCGGATGGAAAACGCTTAAAAAATCTATGGTGAAAACGCAGGGAAAACGCTAATCCCTCGCGATCCAATGGCTGAGACAATTCCGAGGATCTCTACGCCTGCTTCCAACGACCGTTCAGGCTCACTTCTGTTCTCTTAGATGAACGGTCGGGTTGTCAGAGACCAAATACCTCGTGTTCTTCACTTGCGTTCAGAGAATGGGACTACGCCTGCAAACTATCCGTCATCTCCTTGAATGCCAGAAAAAGGACAATCGAAGTCAAGAAAAAGCGATCCTCGGCCATCTGGCAACCCAACTCCTGCACGTGGGAGGTTAGCAAATCTCATACTGCCGAGTTCTCGTACAAGAAACTCCAACTTCACCTGAGAATCAGCTGCGGTCAAACTTTGTGTGTTTCGCTCGAGCAGTGCATGGCACCGATGGAAGAGACGAGATATACTAAGGGAAGGAAGCGAACCTTATGGATGAAAAGTATCGAGACGGGCTTTGTCAGGTGGCTTCTTTTCCTCGATCGCAACGATACACGTTCTGAGATGCCATTTCCCTTCAAAATCAGGGGCTTCGATCAGTTCTTTTTCCAGATCTTTCAACATATCTAACAGTCTAGTTGCATGCTCGGGAATATCAAACGTGAGCGCCGCAATTGCTCCTGCCATCGGTCGGGTAATGCGAGACATCACCATTTTTTGGAGACAGTCCAATAAAGAATCAAGATACTTAAAATCGTTAGTCTTCTTAATGTGTCGATTGACAAGTGTTGCATACGCTCTCGCTCCGTTTAGCAACGTCCAACCCCAACCATCATTGTCCGGTTGTGGTTCTAAAAGAAGCTTCTGCAAGCAGGCCGCGACGACTTCAATGCTCTCTTCCAGTCTTTCTTCTTCATTCGCAATACCGGTCATTGCAATTGCCTTATCACGGAAATCTCCACTCTGGATGCAACGAATGCAGTAGCTGTGCGTAAGTGAATCCATATTTCCATACTTTCATTCCGGCTCTAAAATCCAATTATCGGCATCTTTAATGGGATAGTTTGGATCGTCTATAATGGGATAATCACCTGGCCTCGTACTGGGATGAGCACATCTTGAATTTAATGTACGGTAGCAATCAGCTGGATGCGTCCACTCACATCTCTTTGCGGCTCCATTACAAGCCGTGCCCCATGCGTCTTGAAGTTCGCAGCACCAGCATTTAGGATCAATGTCTATTCCAGGAGGAATACCCGGCGGCGGACTTCCACACTTTGATTTGCAGTACGCCCATTGCATCAGGGCTTGTGCGAGACAAGCTGCTACAGCGTCCGGGTCCTGGTTGACA
>CAIOHR010000038.1 GCA_903858115.1 uncultured Pirellula sp.
AACTCCGAATTGATGAGCGCGGACGAAATAGCTAGTACCGTACAGGCAATGGACTTGTTCGCTGCAACGTTTCCCTCTCTAGAATACGCCGAAGATTTAAGTGCCGCATCAAGAACTACTGGGGCGCTAGAGAAGAAAGCCTTTTTCGAACAAGCAGACACACTTGCGAGGATGTTTGATTGAAACGGATCCTTCTCGATTCAGGAATCTTGAGCGACTATGTAAATCGCCGTTGAGGTATTCCAGAAAAACTCCGGAGCTGTGTGCAACTGGGCATTCGCATTGGAACTTGCATTCCGGTTCTCGCTGAGATAGCCGCTGGAATTGAGACAAAACAGGCGCACCATCCGGAAGCGGTCCGAGCGTGAAGGGCTATCGCATCACCGGGAGCAGGAGTGTCGCGACAAAGCGGACGTTGCCAGTGTTCAAGCCGCCAAGCAAGGCGCTCGCAGTGAGCTGTATAAGAAGAAATAGGTTCCTACATCCGACCCGCACAACACGGAAAAGTACCTTGTTTTTAGAGCATCGTGGTACGCTCACGGTTCAGTGATGTCCCAAGGGGGGCGGGGCTCGAGGGGATAGCCCGAGACAACTCCTTGGGTTCGGTACCTAAAAACCAATTCCCGCCTCAGCCAAGTTCGCAATGCTGTTAATTTGCGTATAGGTTTGGTATCCTTATCCCTAATACTGTCTCACGGGGACCAAAAGCGTCGGATCTTCACCAAAACACCTTGTGGATTGCATTTCCGGAGTGCAAGACTTACCGCCGAAAAAGGAATCCGTGGAGAGGGAGTTTAAGCTTAGGGGATTGTTTGGAGGTAACGAGCTATGAAACGCAGCCATTTAGCGGTCCCACAAGTGAGTGATTACCTTGTACTTTATAGATTTTGGCTCTCAGGTACGCGACTTGAGCGATTGACTTCATATGCCAGAAACACAGATTGGATCGGTCGGGCGATCTAAAGCGTATTGTCGACCAATACATCTCTCCTGTTCGCACAATGGAACAAAACAAAACAGAACGTTTTGCGAAGTAACCTCTTAACTCCTGCAAACCCATTTGGCCGTTATGGCACGACTAGAAGATATTACAAAAGACGCCGTCGTCCGAGGCATTTTGCCAAATGCTGCCGTCACGATTATCAACTCGACTTGGCACGGAACAGACGTCCTCGAGGTCACCTACAAGGCTTCCGATGGTAATCTTGGTAATGAGTTACTTTATCGTGATAGCGAGTCATCATTGGCCGTAGTCGAGGGAAGTCGACCATGGTCTTTTACTGGGGACGGCCAAATGTTGCGTCTTGTCTCCGAAGCGTTGCGAATTCACCTTGCCTATTTGTTCGATCCGGTTCTTGCTGTCCATACATCGCTTGTAGACCCTTATCCGCATCAGATTACAGCGGTCTACGAGGAAATGCTAACTCGCCAGCCACTCCGATTTCTGCTGGCGGACGACCCAGGTGCTGGAAAGACCATCATGGCCGGATTGCTCATCAAGGAACTCATTATCAGGGGTGATTTGAAACGATGCATGATCGTGGCACCGGGAAGCCTTGTCGAGCAATGGCAGGACGAGATGAACGAAAAGTTTCAGGTTCCATTCGAAGTGATGACTAATGATAACTTCGAAGCTGCTCGCACCGGAAACTGGTTTGGAGAGCACGATCTAGTCGTATGCCGACTCGATAAGCTAAGTCGAAACGAGATTGTTCAGGAAAAGCTCGCGGCAGCAGAAGACTTTGATCTAATCATTGTGGATGAAGCCCACAAAATGTCCGCATCTATGTTCGGCGGTGAAATCAAGGAAACCAAGCGATATAAGCTAGGGCAGATGTTGTCGGAAAATACCCGACATTTTCTGTTGATGTCTGCAACGCCACACAACGGAAAAGAAGAAGACTTTCAACTTTTTATGGCGTTGCTCGATGGCGATCGCTTTGAGAACCGTTCTCGTCAGGGCGTTCGAGTCGTTGATGCCAGTGACATGATGCGGCGCATGGTTAAAGAGCAACTCTACAAGTTTGATGAGACGAAGCTATTTCCTGAACGGATTGCTCACACAGTGCGGTATAAGCTTAGTGATGCTGAAGCCAAACTCTACACTCGGGTGAGTGACTACGTTCGCAACGAATTCAATCGTGCTAACGCGTTAGAGAACGATGGACGAAAGGGGACTGTTGGATTCGCCCTAACAATCCTACAGCGCCGACTCGCGTCATCACCGGAAGCCATTTACCAGTCTTTACGAAGTCGCCGCGAGCGTCTTCAAGAAAAAGTTCGAGAGGAAGAGCTCCTTGTTCGAGGCGCTGCCGCAAAACTTGATGATCGCTGGAAGTTGCTAATGTTGCGCAACGACGATGAGATTGAGGACTTCGAAGATTCTCCCAGCGAGGAATACGAAGCGGAAGAGCAAAGAATCGTTGATGGGGCGACTGCAGCTCAGACTATCGCAGAGTTGAAGCTTGAAATTGCAAGTCTCTCACTTCTGGAGAACTTTGCGAATAAGGTCCGTGAAAGCGGCGAAGATTGCAAATGGGAGCAGCTTTCCTCGCTACTAAGCGACGATGAATACATGAAAGATGAGACTGGCGCTCGGCGGAAAGTCGTAATCTTCACTGAACATCGAGATACTCTCAACTATCTTAGTCGACGGATTCGTCGGCTACTCGGAAACGAAGAATCGGTAGTTGTCATCAGTGGCGGACTGCTGAGAGAAGAACGTCGCAAGGCGCAAGAGCTTTTCACGCACGATGAAGATACCAAAGTCCTTGTTGCTACAGACGCCGCGGGGGAAGGTATCAATCTTCAATGCGCACATTTGATGATCAACTATGACCTACCGTGGAATCCCAATCGGCTTGAACAGCGATTCGGAAGGATTCATCGTATCGGTCAGACCGAAGTTTGCCATCTGTGGAATCTAGTCGCTGGAGAGACTCGTGAAGGAGCGGTTTTCGAGCGCCTTCTGGAAAAACTTGAAGTAGAACGTGCAGCGTTGGGTGGAGCCGTCTTCGACGTTCTAGGTCAAGCTATCGATGGAAAGCAGTTAAGGGAATTGCTACGAGAAGCGATTCTCTATAACAGCTTGCCTGAAGTGAAAGCCAAGCTTTTTGAAAAAGTAGATGGTGCAGTTGCGCACGACCGACTGCGATACCTTATCGAGAACCAGTCGTTAGCGACGGAGACGATGGACACTACACGCGTCCGTCGCATTCGCGATGGCATGGAGAGAGCCCATGCTCGTAGGCTTCAACCGCACTACATTTCTGCATTCTTCCATTCAGCCCTTGAATTACTTGGTGGTCATATTCGAGAACAAGAAACGGATCGCTACGAGATTACTCGGGTTCCGAGTAGCGTTTTAAGTCGTGACCGGATAATTGGAACTCGCGAGACGTTGCTGAAACGTTATCAGCGAGCTACGTTTAAGAAAGAACTAATCTCCGTACAAGGGAAGCCAAAAGCGGCGTTTATTTGCCCAGGACATCCTTTACTTGATTCTGTCATTGATATCATTCTTGAGCGATTCCGCGATGTGTTGAAGCAAGGCGCGATACTCGTTGATGAAACAACGAGTGACGAAAATATTCGCGCAATCTTCTGCCTTGAAAACTCAATCCAGGACGGTCGACCAATAAAGGGCTTGTCGCGCCGACGTGTCGTCAGCCGCCAATTACAGTTCGTATCGATTGACAAACAGCAGAAAGTCCAAATGGCTGGAAACGCACCCTATCTAGACCTTCGAGCTGCGACTACAGAAGAGGTAAAACTGACTGAGCCATTGCTACAAGAATCTTGGTTGACCGCAGAGCTTGAGAGGCGAGCAATCAGTTATGCTATCTCAGAACTAGTACCCAGACATCTCGAAGAAGTAAAGCATCGCCGTGAAGTCCTTGTGGATAAAACCAAAGACGCTGTTAAGCAACGCCTAACCCAAGAGATCGCATTTTGGGATCATCGGGCCCAAGAGTTGAAGGCTCAAGAGGACTCCGGCAAGCAACCCAAGATGAATTCAATGGCTGCTCAGGCTCGTGCAGATAAGTTGGGAGATCGACTGCAAGAACGCCTTCAAGAGTTGGCTGAGGAACGCAAGCTGTCTCCCTTGCCTCCGATTGCTCACGGTGGCGCATTAGTTGTTCCAGCATGTCTACTTGCGCGACTATCTGGTAAGTCCGCTCCGGTAACCGATCAGCAATCGCGTGAAACCAAGGAGAGCGAGTTGATCGCGATGGCTGCCGTTATGCAGGCGGAGCTAGCCCTGGGCAATAAGCCACGAGACGTGAGTTCCCTAAATTGTGGATACGACATTGAATCAGCATGCGGTAGGAATGGGCGCCTTCGCTTCATTGAGGTTAAGGGGCGAATCAAAGGAACTGATACGGTAACTGTGACGCGAAACGAGATTGTCACCGGTGTCAATTGCGCCGAGAGCTACATCTTGGCGATCGTGCAGATTGAGGACGGTAAAGCATTATTGCCCATTTACGTTCGAGCACCCTTTTCTCGTGAACCTGATTTCGGTGTGACCCGCAGCGATTACCAAATAAAAGAGCTTGCAAGTCGTGGAGGGCCACCTGCATGATTCAACCGCCCGAGTATTTTCACAAGATCGCGATGAACTCAAAACAAAGATGGGACCAGCTTGAGAGCGATCCCGAACTTGCTGGCCCGTGGCGGCAGCTTTTCAGCCAGGTTCAGAGTCCGCGCCATGTTGTATCCGAGATGTTGCAGAACGCAGACGATGCAGGTGCAACCTGGGTTGAAGTTTCCGAGCGTGACAATAAATTTGTTTTCGAGCACAACGGTCGCGACTTTGCTGCCGAAGAGTTTGCGTCGTTGTGTAGGTTTGGCTATTCGAACAAGCGAAGTTTGCACACCATCGGCTTCCGTGGAATTGGATTTAAGTCTTTATTTAGTCTAGGGCCAACTGTTTGCCTTACCACTCCGACTCTTAGTGTTCGATTTCACTCGCAGAGATTCACCGAACCTCTTTGGTTTGAGCGACAAAATGAGTGCGCCAGAACTAGGATCGAAGTTGCAATTCTTGATCCGAATCGCATACTTGAACTGCACAAGAATTTTCATCAATGGATCAGCAGTCCACTCTCGCTTCTGTTTTTTGCGTCTGTGAGAAAACTCACTATCCAAGGATGTACGATAGAAAAGGAAATTCTTGAACCTGGCCCATGCAAGAATTCTTCCTGGGTTCGATTGACTGGCTCTAGTTATGATCGAATTCTCCACGCATGGTCAGATGACGCCCCGTTTCCAATCGATGCAATACAAGAGATTAATCAAGAACGAAATACTCATGATCTCAATCTGCCTCCCTGCCGCGTTGAAGTTGTTTACGCACCCACTGCTCCTTCCCGCGTGTTTGTGGTACTTCCGACCGGAGTATCACCGAACTTGCCTTTCTCTTGTCACGCCCCCTTTCTCCAGGATCCCGCTAGGTTCGGCATCAAGGACCCTGCCGTTTCGCCTACAAACCGGTGGCTGATAGATCGTGTAGGTGTGTTAGCCGCCGAAACGATGCTCGGATGGTTGGCTAACCGAGCTTTATCAGACAACAGGAGAGCAGATGCTTACAACCTTTTACCTCCAGATTGTGCTAGCGGTGACAGTATAGAGGCCAGCGTATCGGAACGTCTCGGGGATAGCTTCAAAGATTTTTGTCTTGGGAAATCAGTCATTCTGACGGACGAAGCAGAACTGGCATTTCCTCCGAACTGTTTGTCAATTCCGAAAGAAATAAGCGGTATCTGGTCAAGTAAAGAATTCAATTGTATTCTCGAACGTGATGAAGTGCCTCATGCATCACCCTACATTGGTGACCGAGAACGCCGAATTATGGAGGATTGGAATTGGTTAGAGGTTATTGAGCCAGACGAGATTTTTGACGCATTGCGGGGAGATGTAGTTGTACCGCGTCCAAAAAGTTTAAGCCTGATTTCGAAGCTTTGGGCGTTTGTTCGAAAAACTCGGTACCGATATTATGACGGAAAATGGCGACAAGAAGTTCGGATGGTTCCGGTTGACGGAGCGTCCGAATTGCTAGCAGCACGCAACATTGTTCGCATCAGTGACAGGAAAACAGATCTGCCAGCTGCTGAATGGACATTTCTTTCAAGTTTCGTTCGAGTCGTTGACAGTGAGTGGTTAAGGCTGTTGCGAGACGTAAAGAGCGACGATTCTATTCTTGACGACAGAAGCCACGAGTTCATCGATGCGGCATCACTTCTGAAAGATATTGGACTCGATGTTCCCACTAGTATCGATCGACTCGTCGCACACATTTACGACCGAATCGTCCAGACCCACACACTGGAAAGCACAACTCTAATTAGGGCTACTCAAGCGTTTGCTGCACTCGATGCATCAGTCCCAGAGAATTTCTCTTACGTTAATCGTTTGGAGAAGAGAATGAGTGTTGCACTGGGAGTGATGCATGACCGCCGTAGTCGACTTGAAGAGATCTTGCCTACGGATTTTTGTGAGCAACATATACTCCATGATGATTACGATGATGATTTAAGGGCTTGCAATTTGGAACATTGGCATAACTGGGCTCACTCGGGCAAAAGTCGGGTATCCGTGTTATGTGTGATAGAAAAAAAGTCAGATTGTATAAACACTCGTAACGGACTAGGGCGATTCCTTTCTTCGATTGGAGTTCCACAACCAGTCGAGTATCATTACAAGAGTGGTACATTTTCTGTTGATGATTGGAGTTTCAGCGAGCCCGTATTGCAGCACATGACCCGTGAAGAGTCTCGAAACCTCGAGAACTGGGCGATTCTGCTGGAGGCGATACTTAGTGCTCCAGGCGATAGCTGGAGGACACGTATCCACGCTACGATAAAGGAGGTTGCGAGCAATGGTAGTAGTCGTAACGCACGTATTGAACCGATTCCTGCTAACTGGATCTTAGTTCTTGCTTCCAAGCCATGTTTACGAGATACATACGATACACCTTGCGTGCCTGCTAATCTTCTGCTGCGTACCCCAGATACTGAACCACTACTTAACATCGACGCATTCGTCTCTGCCGACTTAGACATACCCGAAAATCGTCCACTCCTGCTAATGCTTGGCGCTCGAGATAAAGCATCAGGAACAGACCGAATCGTTAAGCGTATCCAAGCTCTCGCGAAATGTGCGAATCCTCCACTTCACGAGCTAGCGAAGTGGTACGAAGCATTAGATCGCGCTGCTACTAGGGCACTTCCTGATGAAATCCTTTCTCTTCGGACACAGTTTTCCTCCGAAGCTCTAATCTGGACCAACGATGAACAGTGGAGTAAGTCACGCGAAGTATTTTGCTTTGCCGACAAAGATACAATGCCGGAAGCTGCCACGATTCATTCCAGCGTGGACAAGCTTCCACTGTGGAAACGCCTAGATGTTGCCGACCGTCCGTCATTGGATCTCGTGATAAGTTGGCTGTGTCAACTGAGGATCGGAAAGCTTGATCCATCAACTGCTCAACGTGTACATGCTTGCCTCAAGACCTTTCCGCACGAGATTTACAATCAGGTAAACGCTTGGTTATCACTCGATCAGCATTGGCAACCGATTGACAATTTTCACCACAAACACCGAGATGGTTCCGATCTAAGGATATCGGATTTGTTTGTTGCTGCTAAGCGCAGCACAGCCGACCTGAGGGGTATTCGGTCTGCAGACCTCGACGGGAATTTCTTCGCCGAAATCGATGATTTGCACAACGCAGTCAAGTTCGTAGTTTCGGAAGTTTTTCGATCAGGACCAACCATATCGGCACCTGTGTGGCTGAATGAACTTGGAAGAACGCTCGAACGAATACTCCTCGACGACAAAGAAGCACAATCTCGCGTACGCCAAAACGCTGCCCGATTCACTGCATGCTTGTGGCAACCAATAAGTTCTTTGAAAGTAACCCCTTATCTTGATAACGCGCCCCTGGGGCCGCCTCAGCGACCATCCGTCTTCTGGTCTGCATCGACGCTGTTTGTACATGACGCCGACATCGTCGATATCATCGATGAGCTTACGGATGAGTTAAAGCGTCCTTTCGAAAACTCGGCAATTGCTGAGGCGATTCGAGTCTGCATTGATCGATCGAGAGATTTTGTCTCCAGATACATCAATGGAAAGTTCTGCCTGGAGGCTCTTGTCAACGGTCCGCCAACATCCGATGTAGACGTCGATTCCGCAACCATTGAAATGGACGACAGGATACCGCGAGTCGATGAGGATTCGGTTCTGATCGAAACTCGTCATGTTGTTGAAGTCGACCAAACAAGTATCACCGTGGTTTGGGACGGGAACTGTAGCCCTTTGCCTTCTCAACCTGAAAAGTCAGAACCGGTTGTTGTACATGAAGTCGAACCTAATTCGGGTGACCTCGAAGTTGATCCTTCGATGGAAATCTTTCCAGTGTCTGCAGACATTATTCCAAGTAGCACACAAGGAACAACTGAATTGGAGAACAGTGGCGATAAGCAAAATCGCCCCAATAACGATCAGAAAAGTCGGGAGTTGCCCAAGGCTTCGTTGCTTGAACGCTATATCACCGCAATTGGATTTCGCAGTGTGGATGACTACTACATTTCAGCAGACGGTCGCCGAATCAACCGCACGTCAGGGATTTTCACGCTGGAGGTCGTGGATCGTGCTGGTCAGGTTATCAATCGTATCTGGATGCAGTCGAAATCTCTCGTTAGTGGGCTTGAAATTCCAGCAGAGGTTTGGGAAATGATCCGAAACTCGCCAGACTCGACCTCCGTTTTATTCGAAAGCCCTCAAGGCGAACCTTTTGAAATGGTTGGTACTACATTACAAGACTTGCTGGATAGAGACTTCGTAAGATTGTTTCCTGCGAAATATCGCTTAAGGCAAATTGCCGAGTTGCCACTCGAGTTGCAATCACCGAAGAGCAATGCAAGCCCTGAACAAAATTTTGACTCTTTGAAGGAGAGCACTTGATGTCATTGCCGAGTGGCACAGCCGCAAAAACAATCTCCTGCTGGCAAATCTACTTGGGCAAACGCACCTCTTCAGCATCGATCCGAATATCCCTCACTCGGTACGGATGTTTGTAGCGCATCGTGTGCTCCTGATGCAAAAAGATCAGTATTCCCAGTCCTCGTGCCTGACGGGCAAACGATTGAGTAGT
>CAIOHR010000039.1 GCA_903858115.1 uncultured Pirellula sp.
ATGTGTTCCATCCCCTTGGCGTATTGCCCATCGCAGACGAAGGTCTCTAATTCGTAGCGCAACACCGCCATCGCTTGTGCATCGCGAGCATCATTGACGCTGGCAACCCCTTCATTGACCAGCTTACGTGTGGATGGGTCTTTTGAGTAAATCTCTCTGTTTTTCATGGCGATTCCTTAGTCTGCATCTTTGTCTGCGGTGATTGGTACAGCGAGGTAATTCCAACCGTCGTAGCCATCCAATAATCGATAGTTGTTGTCTTCGTAGCTGCCTGGAAAAAACACGACCAGTCTTCCTGATACAAGAGGTGCCAATTGGTCCACTACCCCTTTGACTTTGAGAAAGCCAAACAGTGAACCAACTCCTTTTAAAGCCACAACGTCGTTTTCGGAGACTGCAGATTCGGCAAGGAACCGCTTAAACTCATCAACGAGGAAATTCAGGTATGTCGGCAGAATCGATGGAAGTAGGTTCGGTTGTTGAAAGTATCGCTGACCGTATTTTTGGCTCGACATCCAGCGTGCGAACGTATCCGTAAGATCGAACAAAGCCCAACCATGTCCGGCATTCTTGGTTGCTAGTTCAAATTCCTCGATCCGAGCTCGTAATCGCAACTCGTCTGTTTCAGGGTAGACGCAAAATATCACACGCTGTGCAGCGGCTGCGTCGTCTCGCCATGGGACTTCGATGAAACGTGAATATGAGTTGAGTAGGCGTTTAACTTTGCTCACGAACCCACTCCTGTTCTTGTTGGGAAAGTAGATTTGGAAACTGGACTTCGATAACGTTCCCGATACGTTTGAAGACTATCCATCCTCTGCGGGAAGCGGATTCGGCTAGCTCGATTGCTTGATCCGTACTGCAATCCAGGATTCGCATGTATTCGGTATCGAAGAGAAGTTGGCCACGAGCACCGCGTAGGTAGCTAAGAAATAATGCCAGGGCACATGCACCCGCAGTTGGCTTTGCAATCGTGCGAGTCTTTCGAACACGACCTGCAAAATGCCCTGCTCGCGTCCATGACGCAAGGATTCGTTGCGATGCAGCAAGAAGTGTTTCTTTACTAAATCGCCCTTGCTGTTGCTCATCCAGGAAGGCTTCCAATATTGGGCAAGTAACCGATTCGTTTGGGCGGAGTTTCTGAACAAATGGAGCGGTTGACCGAAGGATTGAGTCACGAGAATAGGCAATAAGAAATGCAAGCAGACCGTGTCCGTCGGTGTCTCGTTGCCAAAAATACCGCAACGCACGAAAAATGGTTGCTTGCGGATCTAGGCAATAAAGGCTTTTCAGATGACGAAGAGTGAGTTGCCGCGAGCGAAGCGAGCGTTTTGAGAGGCAGTTTTCTTCGATGATGGCTCGTTGGTAGTCCGCGAGCGAAGAAGCGGGATCCGAAGCGGTTTGAAACAAAGCTCCCAGTTCATCGAGCATCATTGAGCGAGCTAGGTGCACACCTCCTCGCTCGAAGCTAAACCCAAATTGGGCTAGGCTTTCCTGTCGCGAGTTAGTTGTCATCAGCATGTTCCGTCCTTCTATCTCGGGCCTCTCCCGAGCGGATCCATTCGTCAATTTCCTCCTTGCGGAATTTCCACAGGCTACCCACCTTGTGAGC
>CAIOHR010000040.1 GCA_903858115.1 uncultured Pirellula sp.
CGAGGTTTGCGAATCGTGGAAGCGAATTACCGGCGATGCAGGTTGGGGCGGTGTGGTTGCGAATGCGTGGATGCAACCGAGCAACAAGCCCACTTGGATTGTCTTTTCAGAAGAGCAATCCTCGCAGATGTTGGAGTTGATCGCTGAATCGATCGCAATCCTTCCCCCATCGAAACGCTGGCAAGCGACCTTCAGCACGTACGTAACAACGCTCCCGCCGGACATCGATTGCCGCGTGCGCTGCGTGGTCGCGGGTAGCGACGAAGCTCGCATGGCTGCCGCACGAGGTACCGTGATCGATTTGACCAAGCAGCTCGGATCACCATCGGCTGGCGCTCATGTCGAAGCCGCGAGAAACGGAACCGTGATCGGACTGTTAGGCACGAGTGCGCAATCACCCCCAGGGATTGCATCGTCTACCACCCTCGTCGACGACCTACTCGACGAACCGGAAATAAACGAAAACACAAACACTGAATCACACGATGACTTTGATGCAGACAATCCATTTGGCAATCCTGATCGCATTCCACCCGATATAAGCGCTCGGCCACATCAACCCCGTGGTGCACAGCGCAAGTGGGAAAAGAACTCAAGCAGTCAACCGCGACAATCTAAAAAGACACTGTATGTCATCGCTGGAATCATCGGAATGTTAGTTGGATTAATGGGCACAGGTGGAACCTACTTGTACCTCCAAACCCAACAACTAAGTGAGCTGGTAAAGGAAGAACCGCCTGTTCCGGCAGTGCCCGAGAACAAATCTGAACCGATAAAAGAATCGCCCTCAGACGGTCCTGGTCCTGAACCGCAACCATTTCAATCTGAGCAGGTCCGTAATACGCCAATACCTCCACCCAACCCCAATCTCACGCCCGATTCGACGCCTACTACTACTACTACTACTACTACTACTACTAATCCTCCTGCGCCGCCCGCTTCAACACCTATAGAACGCATGTCCCAATTAAAAGCAGACATGCTGCAATTGGAGGTGGTTGTTTCATTAGACTCTGCAATCTGCGACAATCACATCCCAGGGGCCGTAATCACAGCTAAGGACAAGTGCATATCACAGGAGCCAGGTATTGTAGAAATATTTGAAGAGGCAACTCAACGCAAATGGATCTGGCAAAAATCCACAGACGGGACCAACTGGACCACTACCAAAGAAAGCGAACAGAACAGCTACACCGTTACAGAAAACGATTCATATGCATCTATACGTTGCATTATGCAAATCATAGGTGGACCAGAGAAAACGCTTGACTCTCCGGTTCAACCAGCCAAACCTGCGATTCTCCGAATACCAATTTCCGAAATTGGTCGGATACAATCAATCACGCTTGAAAAAACAGGATTCACGTGCTCTCTGTTAATCCCATTCTCGCCTCTAAAAGACCACGAATTCAGCTATCAAGAAGCTAAAGACTACACGGCGAAATACGACAAAACGATAGGGGAGCTATTCATCACTGGATGCACTCTCAGCCAACTCCTCTCAGACAGCACATGGAACAACCTGAATAAAGAAGCAGAACTACTTCTCATCCAGAGAAAAGAGTTCAATGAATCGAAAGTTCAACTCCTCCAAAGCCTTAATTCAAATCCAGATATAAGAGAAAATTCCGTGTTCACAAGACTTAAGAAGGAATTGAAAGAAGCAGACGACTGCCACACATTTTCTCAAAATATCTCCCTAAATCAGTGGATAACTCTAGCTGACCTTATGGTCGATTTTCACGATAAGAAAGCAACGTTCACGCAAGCTGTTTTAAATCAAAAACTATCAGATATGAATATCTTGCTACAAAAACTCAATATAAAGTGCGACGACCTCAATAGCGAATCCGTTCAGGTTGCAAAAACTTGGAAGCAGGTTAAGAACCCAGCAGCAAATCCCCAAGGATCGCCAATTGAGTTGATTTTTTCGAAGGCGAACACTTTTGTTAATACAGAAAGCAATCTCCTAAATAAATCGATGAAAGGGGATTCACGAGGAAAGCTTTGTGTTTTTAAATCTATCAAAAAGAAGTTTGCTGGAGATAGCAAAAAAGCTGTTCTTGCGGAGTATCACTTTCCTGTCGAAATACATTTTTTTGATACGGAAAAGCGGGGTGACGAAGGTGGCAACAGGAGAAAAAGTAGTCTGAATGCGACACCAATTCCGCCTATGCCCAATCCTCAAGTAGGAATCGCAGGTTCTACGGATTAAAACTAAAAATGACAATCACCGATCGAATTCGAAAGCAGCTTGAGCAGCCAGACGGGTTAACGCATGAAGCGTTGGAACCGTTGGCGATCGAGTACGCGCAGGCAGCGACTGACGTCAACCAACGCTTGTCCGATTGCATTGCGTTGCTACGCAAAGGACTACGGAGCGAAGCCATTCAACGGGCCTCGATGAAGCCAAACGTCCTCGATTTGTCCGCTGATTTAGACTTTGGCGAACTTCAAGAATGGATCGAGATTCTGCAGTTTTACGGGATCTCGGCACCACCAATTCTGGATCGGGACGCTGCTGCTCAACTGCACGAGGCTCTCGTTGAAGAACAGCCGATCGAGGAGTTGTTGAGTCAGCACCGTCGTTTAGCTATCGCCAAAGCGCCACTTGGCTGGCGTTTAAAGGTGCTTCGAGCGATCAGTAAACTCGATCCACTTAACCCAGTTTGGGAGGAAGATATTCGACAATGGGAAACCATTCGGTTGAAGCAGATCCAATCGGAATGGGGTGAAGCCGATCGCGCCGGGAACCTCGAGCACTTAAAGTCAATTTCGGAAGAATTGAACTCCGCGGCCTGGATTGTTCTACCACCAGCAGACTTGAAGATTCGAGTTGCCAATGCAACGCACAAACGGGAACACGCCTCGCAGGTGCAATCGTTGCGGCAGTTGGCAACGACATTGCACGATGCATACATCGAAGGCAACGAATACTCCGCGATCGAAGCATCGCAGCAATGGGAGCGCGCGATTGCAGGCATGAAGGCTCCTCCTCCCACGGAACTCACCGATGAGGTGGCTCCCGCGCTGGAATGGGTCTCGGATCGCTTGAGCGAAAGAGAGCAAATCGAGAAGCATGAAAGGGCGTTGGAGAAGCTTGAGGGATTGCTCCAGAAAAACGGGGTTCCTGAGCAAGAGCTATCGCGTGCGTACCACAATATTCTCGGACTGCAGCTCGGTATTGATCCGCTTCTCGAGACCCGATTCAAAACTCGGATCTCCGAAATCCAACAATCAGCAAGGCGAAGAGCAGTACTCACTGTTGCAGGGATTGTTGCGGCAACGTTGGCCATCATGGTCACGGGTGGACTCTGGTATTGGAATCATAACTATCGATTGGCCGTCGCGAATACATCCGCGAAATTGAACCAACTTCTTACAGACGAAAAGTTCAATGAGGCCGAGTCCATCCTGGGCAATCTTAAAACCCAAGCACCTGCGGTGGCCAACGCTCCCGAGGTAGCCGCCATTAGCTCGAGTTTAAAGGCTAAGCTCGACGAGGAGAGCAAGAGGGCTGCGATGGTCGCGAAACTGATCGAAGCTGCCGATGCGGCGGATCCGTCAGAACTCGATACCACGAGAATTATCGCCGCCGAGAAAGCAGCGAAAACCGACGAAGAAAAGCTTGCGATCTCGAGCATCCGAGCACGTTTCCAAAAGTATGAGCAAGGGCTCGCGGATACCGAATACAGCTTGATTCGAGTCGCGATCGAAGAGATCGATCAACGGGTGCAGCAATTCCAGAATAAATCCATCCAGGAAACAGACGACGCCGATCTGGATAGCGTTCTGGTGGATCTCCGCGGACTGTCGAGCAAGTACCCAAAGGCCGCCTCGCAGGCGTCCAAGCTTCTCGATCTATCGATCCAACGCGCTACGAGCGTAAGGGACTCCATCCGCAAACAACGCCGCGAGATGGAGCAACGGCAAGTGTCACTGCTGGGTGTTCGGAAAGCAACATCGAGCCAGGAATTAGAAAACCAACTCAAGAAGTACGTTGAATCCCTACCCATTGACCCAATCTCGAAAGAGTTCAAGGAAGCATTGAACGAGTCTGGGGGATGGAAAAAAATGGATGCGTGGAATACCTGGTGCAATGACTTTGCGGTCAAGTACGTTGCTGGCCTGCAGCCTCAGGATTTGATGGACCAAGTCAAGCGGATGGATTCGATTCGTGCTTCGATCAATGGGCTACCCAACATGCAGTCAGCCGATCGTCTTCGTCAGCATGCAGAGTTTGCGCAGAAACGCGGAGAGGTCCTGGATTCCCTTCGTGAGGATTTCGACGAGTCTGTCATTATGGAGCTTATTTCACTGCAAACGTCGGTTGGCAAACCGCTCCGAAATTTCATGAATCATGAATCATACCTTGAATATGCTGAGATGGTCGGCAAGTTAAACCCCAACTCAAAATCGACGTTACCAGTCGTTAGCGATGTCAATGGAGCAGTCACCAACAAGGATTTCAAGGGAAAAATCGAGGTCGTAGACGAGCCTAGAACCACACTGCGCGTGTTGGTCCGAACGTTGCAGAACAAGCGAGATTCGATTCTTGCTGACTGGGATAATCAACTGCTGACCTTGCTCCGAAACATCGTGGAAAACAACAAGTTGGACGGGAAAGTCAAGGAAATGATTTTTGCTCGTATCTTGTCAGCCGCTCGTGAGGGTAGCGCATCGATCGAAGCATCATTTGGAGGGGTGCAAGATGTTTTGTTCGCGACATCGGCTCAACGTGGACGGTGGTTCCTGGAATCCGAAATCAACTTCGAGATGAGCGATGAATTGAAGTCAGCATTTGAGAAATCGTCAAAGGACTTCCGAATCCTGAAGGACAAGCAAAACGCTGAATTTATTGCTCTCTCCAAATCAAAGATGGTATGGGTCGGTGAATTGCTCCGAGACTCCACCGGTGCGGTTTCCGCATCTCTTTACCGTGAAGACGTTCCGGACGGCCAGCTGTATACGATCGTGGGTATCCCCGGAAAAAATGATAATTGGCGATTGGTCGTGGTGGGCAGTGTCAGCAATCGCGAAGGTGTCCTTGAAAGCGCTGTAGAGAATCTGCTTCCAGGACGTCCCCTATTTTGGATGCGAGCTCCCGCGAGTTCCCCAGCAGCAAGTAGAAACGGAAAATAGATCATGAGTCTGGATCGAGTATACATTCGTTTTAAGGGCCGCGTTTTGGGTCCATTGACCCAAGAAAAGACCATGGATATGGTCAAACGTGGACAGATCACTCGACAACATGAACTTTCCACCGATAGCGTGGCATGGAGAGCTGCGGGTGACTTCGAGGAGTTCTTTCCCAAGCAAACCTCATCCGCAAAAAGCCAAGCAGAAGCGAGCAAGAAAGATGAGCTAAAGGTCAAGGAGCCAGCAGAGATAGAATGGTACGCGAATTTTGATGGTGCGAATCAAGGCCCCATCAACGAAGCAGGATTAAAAAAATGGATTGCCATGGGAAAGGTCGATAGTTCGACCTTACTTTGGAGGGCTGGAATGGCGAACTGGACGGAAGGCGGAGTCCTCATGCCTGAATGCTTCTCCGGCTCAGATAATC
>CAIOHR010000041.1 GCA_903858115.1 uncultured Pirellula sp.
CCGGTAATCAGTTGTTCTGGGTTGGAAGCCTGTGTCGTATCCAGTGATCGCTTTAGCGCGTCACGGAACTCTCTCGCCGACTGATAGCGATCCTCTTTCTTCGTTTTGAGTCCCTGGGACAGGACCGAACGGAGTTCTTTAGGGCAGAGATCGAGATCGATCACCCGAGGGGATTCGCAGGTCACCATCTGGTAGAGGGTTGCAGTCAGACTCCATAAGTCGCTCCGAGCGTCGGCGAGTGCTGCATCGCGACGTTGTTCGGGGGGCATGAAGTCGAGAGTGCCCAGAACGGAACCTGCCATGGTCATTCCTGTATCGGCTGTTTCGGCCTTGGCCAGTCCGAAGTCCGTTAGCTTGGGAACTCCATCTTTGGTCAATAGGATATTGGCGGGTTTGATATCCCGGTGGATGATCCCACGATCGTGGGCTTTGGCCAGCCCGTCGCAGAGTTGTGAGACCAAGTCGATGGCTTGATCGTTGGGAATAGCTCCCTCCCTACAGCGATCGAGCAAGCTCCCGCCGTCGACATATTCCATGATCAGGAACGGGCCTTCTTTGTCGCGGCCATAATCATTGATATGGACGATATTGGGATGGCTGAGAGCAGCGATGGCTTTGGCTTCGGTGAGGAAGCGGTTCACGGCAGTCTTGCTACGGTTGGATTCGCCTCGGATGCGTTTGATAGCCACTTGGCGATCGAGCCGGGTATCGGTGGCTAGTAGAACTTCGCCCATGCCACCTTTGCCGAGGGTTTTTTCGATTTTGTAACGAGCAGCGATATCGACGATTTCGACGCCATCGTCGATCGCATCACCGATGTTCTCTCCAGCAAAGGTAGCTTGATCACCTAAGCTACGGGTATCGAAATCCTTGGGGCTCGGTTTGGCTTCGGCTGGAAACGTATTCTGATCACCTAGACTTTTTTCGTATTCATTTGGCATGATGAATTGGAATACTGTATTTAGAGTTTATGGGCCTTGGATTCTCACAGACTGACCTTCGCCGCAGCGGTAGTACCTAGGGGATTAATTTGGGCTTGGATTCCTTAGAAGCGCACGAAAGATTCCGACGCATGCCTCAGCAATTGTTGCGGTAAGTGGGACCAAAGCAGGTCGCATTCCCCAACTCACCAAGCAACTTGACGACAACGCGCCGTGAGCTGTCGCGTGCCGTATCGATTGGGCTAAGCCTAATTGCTCATAGGCGCGAGCAAGGGGTTTCCCTTCGTAGAGCCATCTTGAGAGCATTTCCGGCGCGAACCCCTTACCAATCCCGATGTACTCCAGCATTGCTGGCTTGTCGCCCGTCATTGGCCATTGACGGGCTTGCTGGAGATTACGCATCTTTGGTGATGGAGGAGGTAATCTTTGTATTGTCTCTTCAAGATCAGCGATCTTCGTAAGATGTTCGAGATGTTTGCAATTCAAACCTCCAATAGTGGAATGCACCAAGGTCTCTAAACCTGCCCAGGCGACCGTGAGGCGCCATTGAGCACCACGGGTCTCGGAGACAGAGGAGGCATTACCGAGAATTGGTTGTCGCCATTCGAGCGCAGACCCTACCAAATACCCTCCTGCAGTGATTTGGCGACAAGCCTGCGCGATATCCTTTTCAGGTTTCTGTGTTGCATGGAGCTTTGAAAGGGTTCTCTGTAACCGCTCAGCTATTCTATCCGGAGGTTTCCAGCCAGGTATTGGTTGGCAGCCCAGCAACTCCAGCCATTGCTTCCTGAGCGAATTGAGCTCGTTTTGGAAGTGGTATATCGCTAAGTGTGGCGACTGAACTCGAGAAGGTTTTTTCTTGGCCATGAGGCAAAACTCCTTAATCACTAGTCCAAATAGAGTTGCGAGACTTTGTCGAAGCGGAAGATCTCGGTACCGATCGAGATCTCCATGCCAGGGGAGAGAGGGATCAGCGAACGTGGGGCCAAGGGGTTGCCGTCGATCGATATCGGCAGGTTTCCTGGAAGGGACTCAAGCCAGAAGGAGCGATCGATATGCAGGATCCTTGCACGAATAGGTGGGCCGCATTCGCGCAGCACTATCCCGCATTGGACCGGTGATCCACCAACCCACGCCTCACGCAGCAAATGGACGTACGACTCTTCGCCAGTTAGGTTGTTCACGCGATCGTATCGAACGGCATCGATCGCGACATCCAACGATTGGCGTGCCACTCTGGAAAGACGACCGCCGACCGTCTCACAAATCAATTCATCCCAAAATTCCAGTTCCTCCCGGCTCTTGCGACGATCCGGTGCGAAAAGGACCAGCTCCATTTCGAATCCTTTCGGTACCGTTCCCGTCACACCGAGCTTCAAGTGGATGGAGTCTCCCGCATGGATTGCAGGGATGACGCGGTGTTTTTCGATGACGGAGTATTCCAACTCCATGCCGCTCCGCGATTCGTCTTGGATATCGATCCCGTCGGCTGTTAACTCGGCGATCAAATGGGTCCTCGAGATGTTCCGCGAATGCCCGTCGTTCTCTTCGTTGGAAGGTAGGAACCGTAGGACGATGTCGTTGTCACGGCTGCGGCCAAAAGTGAGTCGTGGCCGAGTAAGCATGATCGTGCGCCGACCATCCTCGAAAAAGAATCCAGCCGCATCGAGATAAGCTCGATGGTTAGGCGTGGTGATCACAGTCGGTAATCTCGACTGTTTGTCTTGATCCAGTTTGAGCTGGTACTCGAAGGAGGTTACCGCTTTGGGTTCGCTCGGGGGTGCAACGGTATCGTCATTCCCAAACCCATTTTGGAGGTTGATGACGCTGTCCTGGCCCCCCTTCAAAATCACTTTGGAGAATTGCTTGAGGTTGTACCCTTGAAGGTTGACTACCGATTGGCCATCCCCATCGATTTCCAACACACTCTCCTCCGCATTGGCACCTGATACATTCAAACGGATACGACAACGGAAGAAGCGAGGCATCCCCGGTGGAACCTCGCGAAATGAGACCTCGACATCGATCAAGTATTGCCCCGGTCGGCAATCGAGTCCGTTGGAGGTCATTTTGAAGGGGACGTGGAAGGACCAGAGACCAGGTTCGTCCGATTGAGGGCGGCGACGGACGTCCGCGTCATCATGGTCCAGATCGTTGTCAACGGAAACTGCGATATCGGGGCGCGATGGATAGGCTGGGCAGATCAAGCTGAATTCGGGGCGTACTTGGTAACCGACGCGGGGTAAATCTCCCCAATCGACGAAGAGTCGCGGTGTCGCGTCCGGGCCGATCGCCGGCGTGAGTTCGCGACGGAACTGATCGATGATCCGTTGGGTGGATTCGGGCGCGATACCTAGCTTGCCGGTCACCGCTAAGACGCTTCGTTCTACATCGGCAAGCGTGGCGGACGAACTGAGGTCCGCTTTCACCAATTGGTAGAGCATCGATTCCGCTGGGTTTAACTCCTCCATTGGGCATTAACTCACTTCCTGATCACGAGTGTTGTTCACGCCAATGGGGGTGGTCCTGGGGGACCGCTGGGACCAAAGAGTGACGCGAGTTCAGGGACTTGGTTTGCCGGAAGCCAATTGGGCATGCCTGCTTTCCAAACCATGGTTCCCGCATGAACATGCCCGGACTGGATGTACTGCTGCAGTTGGGGCCATTGAAGCGGTGGAGACTGTTGGCCATTCAGGGATACATACCACGTAACGGGAGATGGCATCGGCGGCGGTGCGGCATGGGCCATGGGAGGTGGAGCGAACGGGGATGGGTGGGGTTGTGCTGACGAAGCGTGCGCTAGCCCACCGATCATTTGGTTAACACTTGCCTGTTGAGCTTGCATCGCCATTTTGTAGGCTTCGGCGATCGCGTCGGCTTTCGCCCGTTCCGTCTCATTCATCTTTTCATAGAGCCGCGCCCGTTCCTCGTCCATCCTCGATCGCGGTGTGCTCTCTTCAGGGCGTGATCGGTAGCCGCCGGTCGGCTGGTTCTCGTCTCTTGGACGTTTGGATCGGCCGAGTTCGGCCTTTTTCAAATCGGCGAGGAGGGCAGCATTCTCAGTGGATACCGTCGCGATCAGAACATCCGCGCTGACTTGGCTGAGGGCTTGGATGCGATCCAATTCCCGCTTGCTCGCGCCGTCCGCTTTCAGGTTCTCCATGTCGACTTGCATCCGCATTTGTCGTTCGGCGAACTGAGCGTTCATTTCCTGCATGCGTTGAAGGCGATCGAATTGGTTGTCGGAGCGGTCTTTCCGATGCTCGAGTTCCCATTGCTGTTGCCGTTTTTGGATTTCGAGTTTGTCGTGGGCCAGACGGGTTTCGAGTTCCGATTGAATGATGGTGAGTTTTCTAGTTCGTTCCGCTTTCGCGATGTCGACGTTCAGGCGGACGTCTTCCATCTTTTGTTCGTGGATCAATGCGGCGAAGCTATCCTCACGCATCAGCGACCGCTTTTCGCGCAGGATGTCCCAATTGGCTTTCAAGCGAACTCGTTTCTGTTGCAGGCGATGCTCAAGATCTTCCTTTTCTTTCTCGAGTTCCTGCCTCCAGGCTTCCGCGTTTTCACTGCGTGAGATTTTGGCGAGCTCCATTTCATGCGCTAGCGTTTTACGAGCGTTCGCATGATCCATCTCCATCCGGAGTTCATCGAGATCCCGCTCCCGTTGCAGATCGAGGGTTGCCAGCAGGTGAGCTCGCAGGCTATCACGGTCTTCTTTCCGGGATTCGAACGCGTGGATCAATGCGTCAGACTCTTCGGTCTGCAACAGTTTTTGCTTGTCGAGCTCGAAGATCGCCTTTTCAAATTCATGCTGGTTACCGATTTTGTTGAGACGATCGTCGGTGACAATCTTGCGAAGTTCATCGCGGAGAGTTGTTTTGCTCTGATAGTCCTTGACGCGGGCTCGAAGTTCGTCGTCTTCGACACCTGAGACCGCTTGTTGGATTTGCAGTTCCCGCGTCCGCTTGAAAAGCTCCCCTTTTTGATCCGGAATCGAATCTGCATCCGAGGTGAGCGTGAGGTTCTGGATCTCATGGAGAGAGAGGCCATAGCGTTGGAATTTGAGGTCGACTTGGGATTTGACTTCGGACTGAAGTTGTTGGAGGAACGTCGGCTTTTTCGCATCGTCATACGATGTGTTGCCGATCGTCGCGAAGATGGCTTGCGATACGATGGGCAGCAGAAGCTTTTGCAGTTCGGTAATTTTCAGCTCCGTGCGCGCTCCCATGAAGTTTGCGATCAACTGGACGATATCTGTGATTTGCACGGTCCAGCGGAAGTCGATATCGAAGCAGACGTTATCGAGGCAGGGAACATTTTGGAGTTGTGAGTCGATGGGTACGTCTTCGCAACGGACGAGAAATGCGGTGGCTTGTTTATTACGCCAGAATTGGAGTCGCTTGACGAACTCCTCGAAGGTGTAGGCTCCCGGAGGGATTTCTCCGATGAGGAATCCATCGTCGACCATCAAAGCTCGGGTACCTGGCTCCACGATGAGGGTTTTGGCTTTGGGCAACGAGCTGATAAATGGGATTTGATCAAAAAAGCCCTTGAGATCCGGGAGAATAACACGCGCCGCGAAATCATTTACGCCGACCGACCAACGGTTGTTTTCGATAACTGGACTCATGGATTCCCTTTGCAAAACTGGTGCGGAGCAACGGTGTTCGGCGAAAATCGCCAAGGCGATGCGGATACGACGCCCCTTAGAGGGAGAAGCGAGCGTGGGGTAGGAAATACGCCAAAAAACTTTTTGGAAAAAAGAAAAAGCGGGGGCACTCGAGCCTCTGGCCCAAAAGCGGGGGAATGCTCCAAGGATTTCCCGGGAATTGTTTCACGCGGAGGCGCGGAGACGCGGAGGAGGGTCCGAGGGGGAAGCCTAGGGGTGGAAATGGATCTCTAAGGTAACTGGCACTCTCCGAGTACAGGCCGCGGATCGAGTGCGTGACGTGCATCGCGTGGCATGACGGGGTCCGACGGACGAAAACCGCGGCTAAGGCCGACCGGCTGATGAGGATAGCCTGCCGGCTAATAACTCAATACTCACCTTCGTCCATCGATTAGCCGGCTGGGCCTTAGCCCCGGTTGATGCGGCTTGACGGCAGCGATTGGTTCACGCGGAGACGCGGAGACGCGGAGGAGGGATCCGAGGAATGAACGAAGATGGAAGATGAGGATGGGTTTTGAGCCGTGATAATTAAAGGAGGAGTCTCTGCCTTCGTTTAACGCTAGAGTTCAAATACGTCTACAAGAAGACTTCCGCCAGACGTCCAACCGGCCACACTGAAACGCATGGGCTTGTTGGAATCAAGTATTCTAGCAAACCATTCGGCAACCTCGCGTTTCAAGTATCCCAGGTCGCCACCTTGTGTGTCTCTTACGGAAACAGCGTTTGAATCGTACGGATTTGCTGGTTCCCTGAGAAGAAGAACGCTGTCGCCGATCTGCATTCGTGACGCGCGTGCTTGACGGTCCGAAACGAAATCACCCACCACACGAAAGGTGTATTTCGCGCCACGCGAGCTTGGATCAAAACCGTCGAAGCCACTGGCTGCAAGTACATCTTCATCCAGCGTTTTGGGTACAAAACTATTCTTGGGGATAAGTCCCATAACCGGATCTCCAGATCGGACATGCTGTGCCAGCAATACAAATTGGTTCCAGTCATTAGCTCCTTGTAAAGGGCGAAGAAACACACTCGCTCCCGTCGAACGATTGCAGAACAGTCCATCGGAAAACCACTCAAAATACGCGACTGATGCGAACGTCATCTTCTTCGAGTCGAGCGACCCAATAATTGAAATTCGCTTATTGGTAAGAATGCATTCCCCCTCCACTACGCTTTTCAGGTGACGTCCGTTGCCGAGAGGAATTCCCACGGACGTTTTAGCGGTCGAAACTTCCAACCATTCCGCAGTCGTTGAGGCCAAGAGTTCTTCGCCTTTGTTAAGCTGAGCCTTGGTGGAGCAATCTTGAACGGAAAAACGCCCATTGGAAATCAGCCATGCTTGTTCGGCTAATTGAAGTTGTTCGTTTTGGCTTGCGCTGAGGTTGATTCGCAGTCCTAGGCTGGAAGAAAGCGTGCTCATACGTTCCCGTTCCGAGGGATCTAGCCACCCATCTGCAAGAGATTCTTCAAGTACTCGCTGAAAAAGTTTCTCGCTCTCGGACTTGAGAACGTCAGCGACTTCATCCTCTGTGACTCCGATTGCTTTAGCAAACCCATAGATCTGTTCGCGTTCGTTTACAGAGATACGGCCATCAGATACCGCTTGCTGGATCGCACGAAAGAGTTTTTCTCTGTTGGACGCATCAGCTTGAGCACGGCGCTCTGCAATGCGATGCAATCGCGCAACTTCGGCGGCGCGTTGACTTACCTGGGCCTTGATCATCGAGGTATTGATTCGACTTGCAGTGACCCATTCCCCTTTCGTCATAGTGGAGCTTTTTACTTGGGTTTCCGGTGCAATACTTCCCGTCGTCAGCAATTGAAGAAACTCCTCGTCCATCACTGGACCAGACTCCTCGGGTTTTCGAAGCAACCTATCCTTCATGTAGAACCATTCTGAGACTAACTGCGAGGAGATCGCGTGTGTCGCATTTGGTAACAACCAAACCAAGTTGCTACATTTCGGGCAACGAACGGATTTACCAATCTGCTCGGGCTTCAATCTCAATTGCTGTTCGCAAAAAGAACAAATGAAAATGTCTTGCATGGCACTCACACAGTAGAATCAAGAACCCCGCCCTGAACAAATTTTGCCGCTTCCTCAATGTTCTCAGGCTCAATTTTTGCACTTCCTTCAAGATCCGCGATAGTCCTAGAGACCTTGGCCAGCCTGTCCGTGGTTCGCGTCGATACAGCACCACGAGCGATCACTTCTTTGTATTTTGCAAACCCGAGTTCCGAGAACTCGCAATAATCGGCAACGCTTCCGCCTGGAACGGCCGCATTGTGGACAATGTTGGTTCCGTTAAATCGTGCCTCTTGGATCGATCGAGCTCTCACCACTCTTCGACGGATCGTCGCAGACTCACCATCGCTTGTCGGTGCGAACCTTTCGTCCGTCGATAGCGACGCAAGTGGTACTTGAAGATCGATACGGTCGAGAAGCGGACCACTGAGCTTCTTTTGGTACTTCTTGACTTCGCTCGAACTGCACGTACAACGATCGGTTCCAGCATAGCCACAGGGACACGGGTTCATCGCGGCAACTAAGGTAAAGTTGCATGGAAAAGTCAGCGTTGCCCCAACACGAGTGATGGTTACGTTCCCGGTTTCCAAAGGCTGACGCAATGACTCTAACGATTGCCTTGAAAACTCAGGAAGTTCATCAAGAAAAAGTATACCATGATGGGCGAGCGTAACCTCACCTGGCTTAGGAATGCCGGCGCCACCTCCTATGAGTGCTGGCATGGTCACGGAATGGTGTATCGCTCTAAATGGGCGTCTGGTTATCGCTTTGCCGTCGGCTTCGAGCATTCCACAGGCGGACCAGATTTTTGTGATCTCTACTTTGGCACCATCTGTTAGAGGTGGCAGGATTCCAGGCAATGCAGAAGCCATCAGCGATTTCCCTTCACCCGGCGGACCAATTAGCAGCAGGTTGTGCCCACCGGCTGCAGAGATCTCTGCGGCACGTTTCGCTTGATTTTGACCGCGAATCCGGCCGAAATCTACCGCCTTCTCAATTGCAGACTCGAAGACGATTTTTTCTCGAAGAGCATTGGGGAGAACCCGCTCACCGCGGAAGAAGGAAATGACATCATCGAGACTTGAAGCTGGAAAAATCCCGCATCCTTCATGTCCCGGTTTCGCGAGAATGAGGGCGCATTCTTTCTCATTCCCTTGAGGAACGATCAGTGATTGACCTGGGGATGCGCAATATGCCAA
Organism: uncultured Pirellula sp.; assembly: GCA_903858115.1. Classification (GTDB taxonomy): domain Bacteria; phylum Planctomycetota; class Planctomycetia; order Pirellulales; family Pirellulaceae; genus JBKCUI01. Next base: position 8,839 of record CAIOHR010000041.1, read on the forward strand.
CGACAATGCGCCGGGAACGCGGCGAAGTTCACCATGAATCCCTATTTCGCCAAAGAGAATCAGAGAACGCTCTTTTGCAGCGGCCAAGTCCGGGAGGATCCCGGCGGCTTGGAGCATGATGATTGCCAATGGCAGGTCTAACCAGGTCCCACCTTTTTCCAGCGAAGCTGGAGCGAGATTGATCAAGATCTGAACAGGGCAGTTGTTGATACCCAGTTTACTAAACGCACCACTGATTCGATCAAGTGCCTCGTACACAGAGCCTTTCGCCATGCCAGATACTCGGCAGCATTCATGAAACGGCCGTGTTTTCCCTTTAAGTGTTTCCGTTGCTCTCGCTTGAATTTCGATCAGCGATCCATCGATTCCGGATAGAATTCCCCCAAGCAATGTATGATCGCGTCGAAGGAGATGATCGTGAATGTTGAATGCGGGCATAGATACTGATGCATGAAAAGAACTAAAGGTCACTTGCCAGATGGGATTTTAGCATGTGTCCATCATACTTGGGTAGTTCACGTTGTCCGCTAAATGGCTGTTTATTCGGGCGGAGCATCTGTGTGGCCTTGGTTGGTTTCACGCAAAGGCGCGAAGGAAAAACCGAGGCTAAGCCTGATCGACCGAAGCGGACCGTATAAATCTTAAAATTCATAGCTGAAATGCACTACTGCTTGAAAGGTATTATGTCACCATTTTCATCGCGTAGTGCTGGTCTTTTGAATGTAACTAGATGAACAGTCCGAGCGATCCCGGGTTGTCCCAAAAGACTGGCGAGGCATCCGGCAGGATCCCAAAACTTCACATCGATATACTCGACGTATTCCCAACCCTGCTCGCTGAAATGATTGATGAACTTTGAGAGATTCGTAGTGCAGTCTTGGAAGTTGGAATGAAATTGCTCAACGCGATAGACGTAACCTGAATGGTTTTTTTGCAGAAACTGTCGCGCATTCTCCTGTTCGATTTGCTTCATGGCCGCAATGGCTTCTGCAACTCGCCTTTTCTCTTCGCGTTCTTCCTCCAGCCTTATCGCCTCGGATTGCTGTTTTTCAAGTTCCTGCTCGCGTTTTGATTTGGAGTCATTTTCGGCCTTGGCTTTGGCACTCTGTCGCTGGCGTTCATGTTGCATTTGCACCGTTTTTCCAGGGACTTTGAAGACAGCGCTGCAGTTAGGACAAGCGTCCTCGCGCCCGGCCTCGGCTAGGGGGTTCTCCAGAGTTCGTTTGCATTTCGGACAAAGGTATTTGACATTGAGAGTCCCTAAGAGCGTCTTGTGAAGCTTGTGGGGTAATTCCTCGGACATCGAAACCTCGGTAAAGTAGAAAAATGAGATGCTTCTCGGCCTTCATGGTGTGAAAGCGAATGAAGGATGCGCATTTGCCAAAAAACCTGAGATTTTTTAGCAGTCGACCCCGTTAAGCAGTCCTCGCTCCCGCCGTCGAAGCTTCATCAGTCCTGCTTCACGAATGTTTGGTGGCGATAACAAGGAAACGAAAAGGTCGTAGAACCAGATTGATTAGGCTGGTGACTACCACCCCGATAGCAAGGCGTGCCGGCGATCTAAGGATTCCTGAGCTATCTTCAATTGTCACACGTCTTATTGCTGACACTGGTATGCGGGGTATCCTCGCAGATCTACTAGTAATCCGTGCGGTCCCAAAGTTGGTGTGGAACTTGTTCAGCGAGATAGTTTCTGGAACTGCCCTGCAGGGGACTGCCCTTCCGCAAACGGACTACGAAACCGATACTCGCTAATCCAATGTATGCTTTCGAATCGCTATGACCGTCGTCGAAACAACGAACCATCGAGCAAAACGACGCTGGTTATTCTTTGGTTTTAGGTAGTTCGATTGTCGCTCCGGCCCATACTGCATAGAGTTTGACTGAGAAAGAAATCTCGGAAGAGGGCGATTCCAATCGATCCACTTGAGATGTGTAGTCGAGTGATTTTTCGCTGGAGGGCACGTGATCCATACCAAAACGCAAATCCGATTCGTCAGCTGTCCAAGGTAGGGTTTTGATTGAGTTTACGGATCTTACTTTTAGATCTAAATCAAAGAGTTTAATCTGGCGTTGGAGATTAATTGCTCTTTGACGCATTGCATTTTCGGCTGAACTGTGTGCGACGACGACAGGTACGCGAATTAGGAATTGTGTTCCATGAGCCGCTTCCGCAAGATACGCGAGTCGCTTCGTAACTAATAAGAGCGTTCCTTGAGATGATATCGGAAGCGATGAATCGATCGTTATGTATTTGATTTCGAATGGAAAATTTTCGTCTTGGATCGACCTGCAATCATCAAGTTCACATGTGTACTCGATATATCGGTTACCAAACTCCTTGAAGCATTCCTGTAAGGCGGTTCCCATGTGTTTTGTTGCGATCCGTTCCCGCTGAAGATCCGTCGTCGCGCCTTCGAATTTGCTCATGTATTCGTTGCGTATCTGGAGGATGCTTTGATTGAGATCTTCTAGACTCTCCTTCGTCAATAGTCCCTTGTCCTTGGTGGTGGGCTGATTAGGTTGTTCCACCTTTCGCAGGTCCTTGGGCGGATTTTGGCCATTTTTGCTCCCTTTACGCGGCAATTCACCTAAGTTATTTTTCACTAATTGTGGCTCAGGATCGATATCATCCTTGTTCAATTTGGTAGGCTCTGCGAGCTGTTGTAATTCCTTTTCCCGTCGAACAAATTGATCCATTGCAGTTTTGATTGCCTCCGCATTTTCAGATCCCTCGTTGAGGTATTTCCGAAAGGATTGGAAAACGGAGCGTGCGGAATCCTTTCTCTTGGCGGTATAGGCCTCGGCAATATCAGGCACAGTAATCGTGCTCGCTGGATGCTCATCATTGTCTAGAAATGAGGCTAGGGATCGGGTCAAAACTCCCGCCCGTTCATAGTCCTGCCCCGAAATTGCATTTTCAATTCGACCCGCCATCTCCTTGGAAACATCGAGAGCCGCGTTGGCTACGACAACTGCATGGTTAGTAATGGCATTATCGATCTCTATCGGCAGGTCTTCAGGATCAATCGCGCCGGCGCAATGAACGCATTGGCACAGGATCACTAGAAACGTTAACCATAAAGAATGGGGCAATTTCGGGATGATACGAGTGGCTCGCAATCGTGTCGGGCGTAGAGCTATCATAGGACGTATAGTAGAAAAATCGGACATTGGATTTGGATGGATGCCATTGTAGCAACGATAGATTTCCTATCTTATTTCATTGATGCGTCGATACTGATATCGTAAAAATTCATAACCGCAGTCGTCAACGAAACAAGGATGAGCGTAACAAGGGAAAAGATTGCGAGCACCAACCAGAAACGATTCAACGCCCTAAGTGCACTCGCTATCTCTTCGGGGAATGGACGGTACCGCAGGACGGATATTTTGTTTCCATATCCGATCAGTAGGGTACTGATGTAGACAATCATTGTGGACGCAACAATAGCCCCGATTCGAATGATGACCGCCAATGCCTTCGGCGGACCAGCACCCGCGCTCGATGCCTCGCGGACAAAAAGGACACAATTACCTATGAGTCCAAGAATCGAAAGCGTGACACCCAAAATCCCCAGGAACAGTACCCAGCGAAAGGTACGGATAGGAATCGTCGCGAACTCGGAAACGCCTTCGTCGGCGCTCGGAATACTTCGCGAGCTATTGAAAGAGCGAGAGATTACCTTCGCAATCGTTCCAGAGTCAGGAAACCAATCCGGAATTACTGAGCCCGCTTCTTTCCATTTCGCCATTCCTTCGCGCCATACGAGGGTTGAGCGTGTGACTTTGCCTTGAGCGATACACTGGCGAAGCTCGACTTCGTTCGTGGGGCCTTGATTTGAACCATCAAAATTTGCGAACCATTCAACGTCGGCTGGCCCTCGTAGTTTCTGATCTCCATCCTTCTTGCCCGATATGCTGTCCCCTTTCGAAGCATTTCCATGACGAGGGAAAAACTCTTCGAATTCATGAGCTGGACGCCAGGAGTTCCGATCAAAACACAGTTCGTGTTGTCGAGTGATCTGTCCGCGCTTGATCATCTCATGGGTCTTCTCACGTGTAAGGGGGCCCAGCACGCGACCTTTGAAGCGAACATACACTTGCTCTACTGCCATGCTTGCGTTTCCGAGTTATTTCGTGGATTGTTGTGATGAGGGTGCTCGCATCCAGTAGAGCGGCCTTCCAGGGAGCTGGTTTCCAATCGATCGATCAAGTTGCCCTTCTTGATTCCGGACGCTGCCAACCATAACCAACCTCCAATTCTCATTCCGACCTGGAACTCCCAGCAGCGTGTAAAGCTGCCCGTCTGGCACATCGCTCCGGTAGAGGGACGCCACCATGTCGTTTGATGAGCCCTTAAGGATTACGCCTACCCAGACAACTCTGGACTTAGACAAAGATGTGAAATCGACATTCTCCTTTTCCTTACGAGATAATGCATCCTGACACGCCTTATCGAGAGCATTTTTTACGGCCGCGTCGAATTCGAAATTGATCGGGTTTTCGAGAAACCATTTACCACGTGCATCTGCTCTAGGAAACAAGGCGTCTTGAACTCCGGTAAATGATTCTCGAATCGATATGCTCCCTTCGCGGGCTGCAGAAACCAAGCGCGCAAACAACATTTCCTTGATTTGCGAATCCAGTTTGCCATTTTCTATGATCTGTCGCATAAGACTGATCATCTTGCCTTCCCAATCTGCGAGAATCTCATCCTGTTTGCTCTGAAGCGTCCTCGCCAATATACGCACTGAAGCTCTTGGTTCATCTGTATATTCTAATTGCCCACGGAAATCTTTGTTGCTTATGGTTCCATCGGCACCGGAAATGATCGGCAAATTCATCTTCGTTGATGCCACTGATTTCTTGATTGCATCGGCGTAGCTTTCGAAGGATTCGTGATTCAGGAAAAGACGATTTTTGCGATTGGTTTGTAGTGTGTAAAGTTCGATGAGAACCGATTCATTCAGATCTTCCTGTAGAGTTTTTAAAATGTCGGCACGGTTCTGGGCGAGTTCCGCCGACCTTGCGAATCGCTCGACCAGCAGCGCAGTGGGTAGCCCATCCAGCGATGATCGCACACTATTCATTTGTTTTAATAGTTCCGGCAGGTCTTGAGGGAGAAGTCCCGCAGCATGCTGCTTTGTGAACTGATTGCAACAAAAGATCCAATCATCCATCCGTTTCCATCCAGGGGATTCGGCTAGAACAGTCAGGAAATCCTTGGTAAACGCATCTCGGGGGAGGGCTTCGATAAAACTCTTCAAGCCTGTCTCAAGCTCCGCCGTCGTCGTTGCGGTCTTGATCTCTTGTAACAGTCGTTCCTTCTCCTTCATGTTTCTCCGCTGAGATACGATTTCTTCCTGAAGTGCGCCCACTCGATTCGTGATGGTGTCGACAAGTTTCGAGGCCTTCGCGGCGCCTTTGGGATAGGCGTTAACAGCGTTTTTTAAATCTGATTTGATCGCTTCTAACTCCGTATCGGTGACGCCATCGACGGGACCTTTGAGGAGCTTTTGGATTCGATCGTTGATCGGCGATAGTTTGTCTCGCAGCGACTCAAATTCTTTATCAGTCTGCAGACGCTGGTGTTGCTCCATCCGAGCGCGAAGGATTGCAACCTCCTCGCGTTCCGAGGATGATGACGCTAATTTTTCGGCTGCGACAATGGTGGATGGATCGAGATTTTCAGTCGCGACTCCTTCAGTGGTTGCAAGTAGATTTATAAAAGCATCGCGCCGCTTGGTCTCTTCAACGAGTTTTGCAGAAATCGACGTTGCAATTTTCTGCATTTGCGGTGCACGAGCGACATAGGGTGCTTTCTTCTCGAACTCGTCAAGCAATTGCTTCGCTTGCTCGATTTTTCCTTCGTCCAAGAACTTCGTTAGCTGGCTAGATACTTTCGTCAATGCGTTTTGATAGCTCTCATTCCAAAACCAATAGCCAACTGAAGCGATAGACCCAAAGACCAACGCCGAGATCCCGGAGATGGTCAGAATGTACTTACGCCTTCTATTGCTATAAATCTGGTTAATACGATTTTGATACCGTTGAAGGAGTTCAAAATCGATACCGAGCTCTAAATCAAGAACATCGCGGTAGGCACGCTTGAGTTCTTCCTCGTGCGACGTCTCCTTGTTCAGAAGTAAACTAAGATTGGATTCAAGCTTGGACTTTTCCGCATTAAGTGCGCGGTTTCGCAGGACCTCCTGTACCCAGTCTAGAGCCGGTGCGATCTCGTTCAGAAGATCAGATGGGGCGGGAGATCGCATTTGATTGCACATCGCGTCCCAATCCGTTGCCAATGAAATCGCAGTTGCCTCATTTCCTTCGACGTAGGCTTGATGCAGCGAATCCGCCATCGTTTTCAGGGACTCGATCTGCTCCCGTTTCAAGTGACGTTGCCTTGCCTGGTCGACTTGTTGTTTGAGTTCAACAGGAGGGGTGACGAGCCATGTAGGGTAAGAAAGCTCCTTATGAAACTCGTTCAGATGGGTGAGGTCACCATGTTCGTCAGCATCGCGCCATGCGGCGCAAATCTGTTGGATTCGAACCGTCTCCCATTGTCGTATATCTTCATCCCAAACGGGATTCAGAGAATCCCGATGACGGATTGACCGCAAAACACTCAATCGCCATCCGAGTGGGGCTTTACCCAGCGCTAGTCGCCGATGCTGTCTGAGTAATTCCTCGATGGGTTGCTCTTTTAGGAACGCATCGTGTAGTTCGGCCGCTGCATCGCGATCGACCAGTGGCGGTAGCGTTATTCCGCAAAACCTGAGGATCTCAAACCACTCATCGACCTCCCAAAAATCGAGTTCCGCGGATTGATCGAGCACATTCGGTTTCATGGACGCTCTCTGAATAGCCTCGCTTCGTAGCCCTTTCCGAAGCAAACCCACGCATTCCGCAAGACGCAGGTTCACCTGCTCGACCCTCTGTGAGTACTCGATGGCAAGTGGTTCCAATGTCTCGTGATTCAACCCTTCCGGTTGTTGCAATTGCCATTGGATTTGGGAAGTGATAGTCATGATCTACCCATGTCGGGCTTGTTGGAAATTAACGAAACGCAAATTATCTTAACACTTGAATCACATAAACCGTTTTACCGCAAAAATGATGCTCGCTTTTTACAGGATCAATCTTTTAACTGAAAAACCAGGTATTTATCCATTCGCTCCGATTACTCCTTATCTTCATTGCGTGTTGAGAGAAGGACTTGGAAAACAATTGGAAACGCATTTGATGGATTATAATCAGCTTTCGCCACAAGTCCTGAATGGCCCACGAAGCCGTTTTTTGCATCACCGCTATTGCGAGGTAGTAAACACAACGCACCCTTCGAGAGGAAAAGCGAATTCCTTTCTTTGAAAATCTTTAATTGGATTCCAAGATCCAAACCAGCGGAATCAAAGTCTTCAAAATAATCGAGCGGTTTTCGTCCTGGTATTTGGCCGTTATCCCATCTAGACAAGAAGAAAATGATGTCGTCTTTGCCAAGCTTAGCGTCGCCTCTCATTCTGAATTTCTCGGTGTTTTTGTTTAGGAAATCCAACACAGAGACAACATGGGGATCCAATTGCTGATTCGCCGGCAAGTCCGCAGGCCATATTTTTTTCATTTCTTGTATTAACCTCCGCCACTCGTTGATCATAGGAGTAGCTGGCACCCAAGGATCTGAGTCAATAATATCTTTCTTGAGATATTGAAACACGAGATTCTGCTTTATTTCAACGGGTCGCCAGCAATCAAGTAGCGCTTCTTTTCTACCGTGAAAGGATTTTATTGCGTTCTTCACATTTTCTATTGCTGAAACCGTATCCTGCAAGTCTTTCTCGCTTAATAACGCATTTAATGCGCATTTGATTTTGATGCTCTCTGTACTTACCCTTGTTTCTTCTTTCGAATATTTCTCTTTTCCATCTGGAAGACGGAAGTAAATTGGTTTATAATTATTGGTTGGGAAATGGTTGTTTAGATTGCATTCAATTTTTACACTTTCGATTGTTTTTGATTCCAACAGCGTTGGCAGGTACAAAGTTGCTGTCGCAGGTCGCATCGGTTCAATTTCCATTGATTGCCAGGTTAGTATTCGATCGGATTCGATGTGCGCCTCGCATCGAATCGAGCAATTAAAATCTCGCTCTGAAATGAGATAGTTTGGAGATACAACTCCTTTGATCAATTCCCACTCAGTATTTGAGTTGGTGCTATCCCCAGCATGGTTTACGCGTTTCCAAGTGTAAATGACGTTCGAGTCATCCAGGAGGTGTCGCGTCTCTGCATTAACCTCTCTGAGATGCAAATCTGCACATATACTGGAGCCTATGACAGCATCGGTTAGTTCGATTTCACCGAGCATGATCTTTGTTACCAGTTCACAATCGTCCCACTTCAATGCCGGATGATTGGCCATATTAGGACTAGGGTGTTTTTCGTCCTGGTCTTTTTTTACGGAAGGAGCTAAACCGTCATTTGCTTCTCCTTCTTTTTTGGTTTCAGTTAGGATATTTCCAGACTGTTTTTTCTCCTCGGCGTTCGGCTCGCTTGATGACTTGATAGGAATCGGCTTGTCGTCATCGACCAACTCATTAAGTTGCGATGTTCGCAGGTATACATAAGCACATGTAAAACCTAGCAATCCAAGTAGAACGCCAACGACTGCGATGGGGATATAAAACGTATTCTTGCCGGTCCTAGGTCGCGACTCGAAATTTGTCTCCAACTTGGTTTGGTCGATCGCGAAGCCGTTTTTTCGAAGGTTTCGGTGAGGTGGCAGACGATCAACATCTCCAAAAGGATTATCAATGTCAAAGTCGTCGCGGTCGGTCTCATCAAGATCTTCAATGGATAATGATTGATCCGTTTCGGGAGCTTTATTTGTGGCGGTTTCCGACCTGTTGGAGTCATTTGAAACATGGTTCGATCCTGCGCTGCGAATGCCTATCACGGTTCCTATTCGTGCCGCGTCGACGTGATTACCCGCAGTGGGCGATCCAAGTGGTTTGGTCAAATCGATCACCGTACCACGTGCGGCGGCCATGCGAGCTTCGTCGCTACCCGCGACCACGCAGCGCACGCGGCAATCGATGTCTGGCGGGAGCGTTGTTACGTACGTGCTGAAGGTCGCTTGCCAGCGTTTCGATGGGGGAAGGATTGCGATCGATTCGGCCATCAACTCCAACATCTGCGAGGATTGCTCTTCTGAAAAGACAATCCAAGTGGGCTTGTTGCTCGGTTGCATCCACGCATTCGCAACCACACCGCCCCAACCTGCATCGCCGGTAATTCGCTTCCACGATTCGCAAACCTCG
>CAIOHR010000042.1 GCA_903858115.1 uncultured Pirellula sp.
CTTCATCACGCTTTTAAAAACAATGCCAACGATCGTTGCATCCTTCTTGGAAGCATTCCGATCCCTGACGCGAGGAGGTAGCGAGAGCCGTATACGAACGGAGAAGGATCTGTCCATCTTGGTCGTTGTGGCCGGGAGCTTGGTGTTGATAGGCTTGATGGCGGTATTACCTGGAATCCCTGGCAACTCCGTACTCAACAAGTTAATGATCGGCTTACTGGTGATCATCTTTGGGTTCTTCTTTGTAACCGTAGCCAGCAGAATCGTTGGTATCATCGGGTCATCGAACAGCCCGATCTCAGGCATGACGATCGCTACTATCATGGGAACGTCTCTTGTATTCATCGGCATGGGTTGGACAGGTCAGTTTTATGAACCGATGGCTTTGGTCGTCGGCAGCATGGTATGCATCGCAGCAGCCAACGCTGGAGCCACCAGCCAAGACCTCAAGACCGGCTATCTCGTCGGGGCCACACCGATGTACCAGCAACTCGCGTTGTTCATCGGCGTTATCGTCTCGTCGTTGGTTATCGGCTTTACCGTCAAGTACTTGGACACGCCGAGCCCAGAGATGTTGGCCAACGGGATCGAACATGCAATCGGCGAAAAGTACAATGCACCTCAAGCGACATTGATGGCAACCCTCATCAAGGGCTTGCTCTCCTTTAACCTCGACTGGCAGTTTGTATTGGCAGGATGCTTTGTTGCAGTCACGATGGAGCTCTGCGGGATCAAATCCCTGTCGTTCGCTGTTGGATTGTATTTGCCCTTGGCAACGACATTGCCTATTTGGATCGGTGGCGTTGTACGTGGTTTCGCAGACTACCTCAAGAAACGAGGCGAAAAGACGAGCGAATCACATGCGACGGCCGAAGACGACGAGCTTGGCAAAGGCAGCTTGTTCGCAACAGGGCTTGTTGCCGGTGGAGCTCTAGCGGGTGTCGTTATCGCACTCTTATCGGTCAACAAAGACGTCTCAGACAAACTCAAACTGGTCAGTGCAGAGGACGCTATCGGCAGCCTTGTGGGCGACTCCGGATATCAAATCCTTGGTGTACTTTGCTTTGCATTCATGGGCTCGGTTCTGTTTGCCTTTGCACGCAGAAAATAAAACCAGGCACAACGAAAACACGGAGTATTTGACGATGACAACTCGAACCTATTCAACGCGTCGTGATTGGTTGCAATTGACGCTGGGCACATGTGCCGCGTCGATGCTCGCTCCGAACCTGCTCGCTGTCGATCCGTTGGTTCGTCCTGTTCCAGGGCAATTGCGATTGAGCTTGGCAGCGTATTCATTGCGTGATCTGCTCACCAACCCCAAGGACGGGATGAATCTCTTTCAGTTTGTCGACTTCTGCCAGACACAGGGGATTCCGGGAGCAGAACTGACCAGTTATTACTTCCCCAAGGAAGTTACAAACGAATACCTTGTCGATCTCAAGCATCATTGCCATCGGCGTGGTATCACAATTTCGGGTGGAGCGATTCGGAATGACTTCTGCCAAAGCGATCCAGCAA
>CAIOHR010000043.1 GCA_903858115.1 uncultured Pirellula sp.
CACGTACAAGTTAGCCATTTCGAATTCCTCCTGTATTAAACTCCATTCGATACGCAACTGACTCTTCTTCGACTGCGTACCAGCCGTGAAGAATCGAGACACAAATGAAACCAGCGTTGCGAAAAAATAGCTGACCATCAACGTTCCTCTCACGTAGTTCGCATACGATCTTGTGCCGTTTCTGGGGGTCTAGTTTCGACTTCAATCGTTCGATCAAAGCAGCACCAACACCGAGCCGTTGCGATCGTGGCCGTACTGCAAAGTTTATTAATTCGATTCGATCTCTATGCAATTCGTAGACCATGTAGCCAACAACTTCGCCGTTGCGTTCTGCCACCATCGCTGCACAGTTTGATTGCCGAAGTGCGATAAGAAACTCCTCGCGTGACCAATGGTAATCGAATACTTCTTTTTCGATCTGCATCACGCAATCGAGATCAGAGCGAATCATCCATCGGATGTGGGTTTGAGTCACTTGGATACTGTTGCTCACGATGCGATTTTCTCCCCTGCAAGCTGAATGATTTTTTCGTAAACCTCCTGACGATGAATCGAAACGTCCTTAGGTGCTGCAAAGCCAAGACGTACCTTGTCCCCGCGTATTTCAATAATCGTGATAACGATGTCGCTTCCGATGCGAACCGACTCATCCTTTTTCCTGCTCAAAACTAACACTGCAAACACTCCATGTCTAAAAATTTCCATCAAAACTTAAACCAATGAATCGGGTGGGGATCGAACCCACTGCACTCCCTTACTTTTGAGCCGATTCAGATTCCTTGCCTCGCCATGCCCTGCCTTGCCCGGCCAGACCGCTCCATGCCATGCCATGCCTTGCCATAACAATACTTACCGCGACCTATTCGCTCGTGATAAGCAACCTCGCCCTGCCTTGCCGAGCCAAGCCGAGCCGCGCCGTTAAACTACAATTTCAAACCGACCAAACCTTGGCCGAAAATCTCCAACACCGGACTTGGTTCCAGCGTCTTCAATTGCCCGAATCACATCAACTTCGTTTACCTGTTCATCGTCGTAGTAAACCGTGAACTGACACGCCCATTGGTTGAATACTGGTCTCGTTCGCATAATTCTCGCTTGCCCGACTCGCACCCCGCGAACGTCTCGATACTTATCGTCGCCCCAAAGATCGACAGCTTTTTTCTTGCTTCCAATGTCCAGAACCGCGTCATCGTTAACGAACACCGCAGACTTGAAAGCCTTGCCTAGCTTTGACTTCTTCGCGCCATCTTGAATCGATGCTTCCAGCAACGTCGATGGAATAATCAACTTGCCGTCTTTATCGACGTACAAAGCCGCGTGCCACTCGATACGGCTCATCTCCGCGTGGTCCTCTTCCGTCTTCTTACGCTTACCGCTAACCGCCTTTAATTGCTTGCTGAACGTGTTTAACGGATCTGCCGTCTGACCGTTATGCATCAACAAAGGACTCACACCACGAATCGAAATCTCTAATTGCTTCAAACCCATTTTCAAACTCTTTCTAAAAGTAAAAACATCCTCGCCAAACCAAGCCTTGCCTGGCCCTGCCGTGCCATGCCAGACCCGGCCTTGCCATGCCAAGCCTCAACAATCCACCACCAAGCCTATTCGCCTTGATGGTGGCTCCTCGCCATGCCAGACCCGGCCTTGCCATGCCAGACCCGGCCTTGCCATGCCGAGCCACGTCTCGCCCAACCCGGCCCGACCGTTACCCCTTAACCAACCGTTTCGGAACAATAGAAACATGCTCCTTTACTTCGACGGTTGCTCGTGTTGATTTGATAGCCGTCAAAATTCTTGACGACTTTAGAATAGACTTC
>CAIOHR010000044.1 GCA_903858115.1 uncultured Pirellula sp.
AGCTAACTGTCGCATCCGTCCCAGTGGCTCGGGCGAGATTCATGACCGCGCCGGTCATCTCTTCAATCTGCTTGGGAGAGAAACCGGCTCGGCCGAGTTCAGTCATAAGAGAAGCGACTTCGCTTGCCGAGAAGCTTGTTGTGGCTCCCAAGTGTTTCGCTTTATTGCGCAGCGATTCCAATGTCGCACCGGTTGCATTGGCAGCTGCGCCAGCGGCCCGGATCGCATCATCGAAACTGGTATAGACTGCCAGGCTGGCTCCCACAGGTGCTGCCGCTGCGACACCAAGGCCAGTGAGCTTGGTGCCAACCAGTCGCGTGGATGCACCGAACGATTTGAGCCGCTTCTGCGCAGCTTCAAGACCCTTGAGGAACTGGGCGCTCCTCGCGGTCAGCTCGACGTAGGCTCCTCCAGCTCTGACTTGGGACATGGCGACTCTGACGTTCTTGGTTGAAAGTTAGCACCGAGCATCGCTGCAGCTTGCTCAACAGTTCCGCGAGCAACGATTGGCTTTCGGTCTGCGTAGGGATTGAAGTCGTCGGGCTTGAATGGCTTGCGACGTCTCTTGCGATCACGGTTCATCTCGGCCATCAATGCCATGATCGTGCTCGCGACGTTCCAATCGTGTTGGCGTTTGGCCTCAGCCATCAGCACAAGTTGGCGAAGTGTTAAGGGACCTGGATCGACTCCGACGATGCCGGCAAGTCGGACGATGAGTCGCTCAATGTCGGCACAGCGAGCTTGCGTTCGAGATCTTCTACGAGCTTGTCGACCAAGTTCGGATCGTCCAGTCGCTTCTCGATGGCACTGATCCCCCGTGTCTCGATCAGCTTCTGCTTCTCGGCCGCCTTCCGCAGAAGACGGCGTCGCGACTCCGGGAAGTAATTGATCAATGCTTCGAGGAGTGCGCCCGTTGCATCGTCGATCGAGTTGCCAGCGAGACCTTCACCGAAGGCTTCGTCGGTGATCTGCTGCTGGTCCGCTTGCGGCTTGCAGATGGCAAAGAGCACATCGCCCAGGAGCAACGGATCAGTCGAGAGTCGCGTGATCAAATCGCCGTCGATCGCCTCCAGCAGATGCACTCCGGTGAGAGTCTTCACGCGGCGCAGCGTCGTGTTGTCGATATCCACAATCCAAATGCGACCGGCGCGGTCAACGAACTTCTGCATGATGCCTCCCTGTGAGTTACAAATCCTCTAAACCAATGACAACGGCAGCGATCAAGGACCAGCAAGGCCTGGCCCCACATTCAAGCCACTACCAGAGCTTGATTGCGTCGGCTTGAGCGTCACGTCAGCGGAGATGACCTCTTCCAGGTTCTGATTGACATTGAAGTTCATCACTTCGCAGGTCAGTGTGAGCGTTCCACCAGCGTCGCTGATGCCGACATCACACGGATCACCACTGCTCCAGAGACCTTGAAGAAGTCCGAAGGCCGAGTCACCTTCTTTGTTGAGCACAGTGAACTCGATGGATGCATCCTTGAGTGTTCCCACGGTGGCGCGCCAGCCGTTGTTGGCACGCGTGCTGGCATCGGCTTCGGCCTTCTCGAGGCTGACTGTCAAATCCTTGACGTTGGTGATCTCGACGCCGTCGATAGTGAGTACGGCTTCGAGACCGAGTTTGACTTCTGGCATTGTAAGTGATTCCTTATGGCGAACGTTTACTTGACTGAGTTGGCCCAGAACGTGGGGAGCCGACTCCGATTGACTTCCAGTGCCGGCTTCATGAATGGTCGCTTGGGGTAATGGCGAGGCTTGTTGTCACTGCGTCGCTCGTTCTCTTCTGCAATTAGACGAGTGGCTCGATTCGCCTGAGCTCCAGTTCGCAGTTCAATCCTCGCAAACTTGGTCTTGCTTCCGTGTTGTATGGCGCGAATCGGACCGTGCTCACCAACCTTGAATCGATGAGGCTTGAGCTTGCGACGCTTAGTCGCCACACCACCGAATTCATGCAAGTTCCAGAGCTGTCCAGCGATTTCGTTCACGGGGCCGATCGCCACAACGGTTCGGTTGTTGGTGACGTCGTATCGAATCACTCGCTTGAGCATGCCTGTCTGTGTATGCGGTGGGCTTCCGGGCTTCGATGCCTTCTTACGTTTCCGAATGCTCCGCTTGGCTGTCTTTCGAACCGCACCGCCGGCTTCGCTCAGAGAAGTGAAGGTCGCTGTTTCCGCCTTCTTCTTGAGCTTCTGTTTATCGAATTGAGTTCGGACCGTGATCTTGATCAT
>CAIOHR010000045.1 GCA_903858115.1 uncultured Pirellula sp.
CGTCCTGGCCGCGTCGGTGATTTGATTATTCCGATTTTGGATCCAGTCGGAGAGGACCGAAAGGACTTCATACGCTGGATGATCAAACCGACCGGTTTCGCAGACGAGGCCTTGATCGATTGGCTCGATACGGAAGGACTGGAACAAGACTTTTCGTCCGCCGGGTATGCGGCCCTTCGCAGCCAGTTCAAAGCCATACCGCCAAAAGACCAGGACGACTTGAAAGCAATCATCCGCGACTTTATGCAGCCTGCGATCAAGCAGACGCGGCGATACCAAACGCTGCAAGCGTTAATCAACTGCACCCGACGCTCATTGTTGCCGGATCCGAACATTTCTGAAAAGGACCGCGCCCAGATGGAAGAAGAAATCCGCCTACTGGAGTTGCAGGGCATCCGGTAAGTGGATCATGGCAAACCAATTTGCAGAACTAACCCAAACGATTTTCAACGTTACTTTATCCAGCGTAAGACAGATCATGACACGAACCTATTGCATTTCTTTGAGGCTTGTCGCGGCGATTTTTCTCGTTGGTTTTGCCAGCACACTCGTGGCGCAACAACGATTCGCAGACCTGGTCGGCAATGTGCGCACAGACAATGTCGCTAAAGGTGGTGCGGTTCAAGTGCCGTACATTCTCTGGGGCGGCGACGTAGCTACGTTTATTGCAAATGGCGATCTAAAGACCAAGCCATCGACGATCTTTCAACAGTCGGGACTGGACATCCAACTGGTTCCTGGCGACGACTTTGTCGGTCAAGTCAGGAACTACATGGAGGGCAAGTCACCGTTCTTGCGAGGAACCATGCACATGGTCGGATTGGCGGGTGAAGTGCTCGGCTCCGATCCACGCACCAAGCCGGTCATTATCATGCAACTGTCTTGGAGCGCCGGTGATCACATCGTAGCTCGAAAAGCCATTCGCAGTTTGAACGACTTGAAAGGCAAGAAGATCGCCTGCCAGCAAGGTGGCCCGCACGTTGGCTTGCTCTACGATTCGTTGGCTGCTGCCAAGCTGAGCAAGTCAGATGTTGAAATTGTCTGGACCAAAGACATCACCGGAGCGAATGGTCCTGCCGAGGCTTTTCGTAAAGATTCCACCATCGACGCTTGTTGTGTGATTACACCCGACATGATGGGATTGAGCACAGGACTCAATCAAGAAGGGAACGGAGCCGAGGGAACTGTGGCTGGAGCACACGTTGTAAATAGCACCGCTCAAATGAGCCGCTCGATTGCTGACGTCTACGCTGTTCGCCGCGATTGGTACGACGCCAATAAAGACTGGGTACGAAAATTCGTAGCGGGCCAACTCAAAGCGACAGAAAAGCTCGTTGGTTTACGTCGCGGGTTCGAAGAGACCAAGAAGCTTTCCAAAGAGTACGAGCAAGTTCTCGGGCTTTCGCAAAAGATCTTTGGTAAAGAAACCTTGCCGACCTTAGAGGAAGATGCTCATGGTTTGTTGCTCGACTGTTCGTTCGTAGGTTTGACTGGCCAAATCGCTTTCTTTCTCGACAAGGGAAACTTGAGTGGCTTCGAAGGACAGATGCGCGAGGCTATCGATTTGGCAACAAGCTGGGGCTATGCCAAGGGACGTAATGGATTTGATCCAAATGACTTCGACTACAAGGCTATCGCAAAGGCCGCTGGAATTGAATATGTCGAACCCAAAGCAAGCGAGCGATTCTCAGACAAAGGTGGCGCCGAATCATCGGACATTTTCTTAGGTGAGAATCTCGATTCAAGCACCATCGTCAGCTTCACGATCGGCTTTGAGCCCGACCAAAAGGATTTCTCGTCGGATCGTTATGGTTCCGACTTTGCACGCGCACTCAAGGAAGCTAGCAAGTTCGGAAATGCACGCGTGATCATCCGCGGCCACTCCGATCCGACGAAAACCTTGTTGGATTTAGTCAAGAGCGGCATCGCGAAAGGGCTGATTCAACAGAACGGAACACCTGGCAACTACCGTTATTTCATGAACGGCAAAGCATTGGATTTGAGCCGCACCAAAGAAGTGATGGAGCTCATTAAGGGTGGTTCGTTCAGCGGAGGGAACCCTGATCCCGCAATTACGATGCAAGCGGCCCTCAATCTCTCCAAGGCGCGCGCTGATGCAGTTTATGCCGAATTGCAACGCTACGCCAAGAACGCAGAAATCAACATCGATATATCGCAGATCGTA
>CAIOHR010000046.1 GCA_903858115.1 uncultured Pirellula sp.
CTTCGGAACCGAGGGTTGAAGGTTCGAATCCTTCCGGGCGTACTGCGAGTTTATCAACGAATACGTTGGCGAAACGTATACCAGGAGCTGTTTCCTGAGCGTGATTTTCCAGGTCAAAAAAGTGTAGTACTACACTTTACGGAAAAGGAGCGTTTGGAAATGGCAAAACGAGAGCCAGGATATTGTTTGCACAAGGGTACTGGGCAAGCTTTTGTTCGGTTGGATGGCAAAGCGTACTATCTGGGTGAGTACGGCAGCGAGGAATCTAGGAAGCGGTACGACTCACTGAAGGCGGAATGGCTAACGAACCGCCACGCCTCTAAATTTGTACCGCCCACGAGCTCAGGACCGTCAATTGCGGCATTGTGCGACGCCTACTTGGACCACGCCGAAGCGTACTACAAGAACGGCAGCGAGTACAAGAATCTGAAGCTGGCTGTTCAGCCTCTCTCCGAGCTGTTCGCCCTCATGCCTGCCAAGGATTTCGGAATCCTCCAGTACCGTGCTTGCCGTGATTGGTGGTTGCGAGATCCGAAGAGAAGTCGGCAGTACGTTAACAAGCAAATGAAGCGACTGTTAAGAATTCTGAAATGGTCCGTGGGTGAGGGATTGATTCCACCATCGATCCATCAAGCCTGTCAGTGTGTCGCTCCTCTCAAAGCAGGACGCACGGAAGCACCGGAGAGCGAACCAGTAAAGCCGGTTCCGGAAGCAGACGTTACGAAGACGATAGCGAAGTGTACAACCGTAGTTGCTGACATGATTCGATTCCAGCAACTCGTCGGTTGCCGTCCAGGCGAGCTCGTGACGATCACCCCTGCAATGGTCAATCGCTCTTCGGAAGTTTGGACGATAACACTCGCAAAGCACAAGACCGCCTACCGTGGAAAGCAAAGGACAATCTACGTGGGACCAAAGGCACAAAAGATTCTCACGAAGTATCTGTTACGGTCCGAAGATGCAGCATGTTTTTCTCCGGTGGAAAGTGAGAAGGAACGTCGGCAAAAAAAGCATGATGAACGCGTAACACCACTGAGCTGTGGTAATCGTCCAGGAAGCAATAGGATCGCACGCAAGCCACGTAAGGCACCGGGAGAAGCTTTCAGTACTGGCACCTATGCTAGATCCGTTCGAAGTGCCTGTCTCCGCGCAAAGGTAACACCGTGGAGCCCAAACCAACTACGGCACAATGCAGCTACCAGTATCAGGAAGGAATTCGGTTTGGAAGCCGCACAAGTGATTCTCGGCCATAGTGAACTGGGTGTCACACAAGTGTACGCAGAGCGTGATGTTGCCAAAGCAATCGCAGTAGCTCGTCAAGTCGGCTAAGAAAACACATCGTCACATCGAACAAAGCTCGTCAGAAATGGCGGGCTTTTTTTGTGCCTGGAGAGCACTTCCACACAATGGAATTATCGGACTAGCGGAGTGTTTAATAGTTGCAATGATTTAGAGAGTTAGAAAGATTCTGACTAAATCGAGCAAGGAGGTTCTCTGAGAAAAACACTTTCTGGAGAGATCAAAATGCAATTGCTGAATTTGTCTGATGCCTTTGAGAAAAAAACAGGCAGACGCCCTAATCCTTGTACAACATGGCGTTGGAGTTCAAAGGGCGTCAAGGGAGTCAAGCTGCAAGTTGTATTCATGGGTGGCACTCGTCTGACCACCGAAGAATGGGTGCAAGATTTCATGGACGCAGTGTCACGAGTCAACATGGCAAAGCATGAGACGGCACCACCGATGCAGACTCCAAGGCAGCAAGAGCGTAACGCAGAAAAAGCAGCGAAAAAGCTGGCGAAACGTCTAAAGCCAGGAGCTGCAAAATGAGTGACCTACTATTTGAAATGTGGCTCCGAGCTCATGGATTCGACCAGCAAGTATGGTTGCCTGGTTTGCTCAGAGCATTGCGTGCACGCTACGAGCGATCCTTAGAAAAACTTGTGATCGATGGCACAGGTTGCGAATGGCCGCAGAAGACATATCGAGTCTCACAAAACGAAAACACCCCAGGCGAGTGACCCAGGGTGTCTTCAATTTTCTCATCGCGGGTGACATCGCGATATTCAGCAAACACAGATACAGGAATCTTATCATGCCACAGGATGGCAAGCAACAGCACCGCACCGAACCGCCATGTTCTTGCGACGATTGTTTACGTGAAACCGCACGAGCTGATCAGAGACGAGCGCTGATTCTGGACGTTCTGCGACGATTGGCGACGGAAGATGAGATGCGATTCGTCGAAAGTGAGGCGCGGCGATGAGCGATCAATCTTATACCCCTACCCCTATAAAACGAAATCGAAGAACAAAGTCCGAGATGATTCGGTTGCGCGATGGACTTTCCGCACTCGCTGAACGGCACAATCCTCTAACGATTCGTCAGTTGTTTTATAGAGCAGTCGCAACGAGTTTAATCGACAAAACGCAGAAGGAGTATGACAATGTTGTCGTCCGTCTAGTGGGTTTGATGCGAGAGGAAGGAACGA
>CAIOHR010000047.1 GCA_903858115.1 uncultured Pirellula sp.
CCAAAGCACATACGAAATATGGAAGAGTAAATTCGGCACCCTCGCAAGCTTTAAAAGGCGCAGAGGGCACCATACGGTTGCGATGCAGTTCTCGGCACGTCGAATTAGCCTGGTAGACACGTCAAAACCCTTGGATTTTCGGGCTCTAGAACTCGAATCAACTGAAGCAGACCTGTTGCGTTGCCTCTGTTGCCGCAGCTATACTTGAGTGACTCGGAGATGGATGACCTCCACCCTCGAGACCACTCTTCCCCAACTCCCTCCCAATTTCGCTACCACACGCTTGAGTCGTGCATCGATGTTCCCTTGCGGGATGCATTGCTGTTTGGATCATGCTAAACGTGCGATGCTTTTCAACGCTCTAAGAACTATGACCGGCCATGAAGACGACTCAGCTCCTTTCAAGAGCGATCACCGTGCAAAGGTTGACAACCGGAGCAACGAAACTCTTTCACTATCTGAAGAGCTATTCAAGGACAAACGCAATTCAGGCGCCAGTCCATTTTCGGTAGAGCGAAGACCGACAATCGATTTTTCGGTGCTGCAACAGATGCCTAACGAAGAGCTGTTAGCCATTGCGAGTGTCGAGAAGATTGCGAATGCAGATAAGCTCGATCGGCAAGAGCTGATTTTTCAAGTGCTCAAAGCGAGGATGTTGTCCTCTGGGATACTTTGCGGTGAAGGCACGCTTGAAATTCTTGCGGATGGATTCGGATTTCTGCGATCGTCGAGCCATCACTACGTTTCATGTCCAGACGACATCTATATTTCTCCATCTCAGATTCGGCGATTTGGCCTAACAACAGGGATGACCATATCGGGGCAGATTCGCCCTCCGAAAGAGAATGAGCGTTACTTTGCTTTATTGCGAGTGGAAGCCATCAATCACCGCAATCCAAACGAAGTTCGCTCTCGTAAACCTTTTGATTCACTGACTCCGCTGCACCCTACCGTTCGAATCGTTCTGGAAACAACTCCCGATATCGTTGAAACTAGAGTCGTCGATTTGATTGCTCCGATTGGGTTTGGGCAACGCGGGCTGATCGTTTCCCCGCCACGTTCAGGAAAAACCATCTTGCTCCAGAAGATGGCCAAAGCTGTGCTCGCGAACTACCCAGGCGCGTATGTCATCGTTCTATTGATCGATGAGCGGCCAGAGGAAGTGACCGATATGCAACGCGAAGTGCGTGGACCAAAATGCGAAGTGGTCAGCAGCACGTTTGACGAACCTGCCTCAAGGCACATTCAAGTAAGCCAAATGGTTTTGGAAAAGGCCAAGCGATTGGTTGAGGATGGTGTCGATGTAGTTATTTTCCTGGACTCGATTACCAGGCTCGCTCGAGCTTGGAATGGCGAGTGTCAGCAATCAGGTAAATTGCTCACGGGTGGGTTGGACGCGAATGCAATGCAAAAGCCGAAGTCCTTCTTTGGTGCCGCGCGAAAGCTCGAAGAAGGCGGATCGCTTACGATTATCGCAACCGCGCTAGTTGGTACCGGCAGCAAAATGGATGACGTAATCTTCGAGGAGTTCAAAGGAACCGGCAACCTTGAAATCGTTTTGGATCGGGCGTTAGTC
>CAIOHR010000048.1 GCA_903858115.1 uncultured Pirellula sp.
ACTTGGCTGTTGTCTTTTGTTTGCGTAACAACAGTATCAGGAGCTTGGGGCTTGATTGCTGAGCGGACTTTCTCGTTGGTTAACAGCGATTCTCGCAGGAGATGCTCTAATTGTTTGAACCGTGGGGAGTCCGACGCGTTCTTTTCTAGATACTCATAATGTTCAATGGCGTGGTCCAAAAGCCCATACTGAATACACCAATGAGCTAAGTGCCAGTGCTCGCCCGTTCCCCACTGCCGAACAGATGATCGCTGATTCTGGTACAACGATTCGAGGCTTGGGCCGGCAAAAGCTACCTGCTTTGCATCGATGTTGATCGTACTGTTTCCATCGACAACCACGTTAACGCGATCTCGATGTGAGGTTATCCGGCCTTCGATGACTCGACCATTTTCGAGAAGCACAAATCCCTGGCCTTGGTACTTGGGTGGCTCTGCATACGCGATTGCAGAAACGCAGACAGCACTCACTAAGAGTGCTGCGCCAAAGAGTGCTTGAGTTCGTGGGGACATATTGGCTAGCCGCTTATCGCTACTTTGGCACTAAAACAGAATGGCCGGTGTTCCGGAACATAGACGTTGCCGGAGGGTAGCAAAATTGGCGGATTCAAATCAATACGTCTAAACTCAAACTATGCGTTAACAAATTTTTGATCATGTTTTTCACGACGAGCCAATTCCAAGTCATGATCCACCATGATCTTCGCGAGTTCGCGGACATCGGTAGCTGGAGTCCAACCAAGCTTGGCTTTGGCTTTGCTAGGATCGCCGAGGAGCAAATCCACTTCGGCTGGACGGAAATAGCGTGGGTCGATTTCCACGTGCTTGCTCCAATCCAAATCCAACTGTCCAAAGACCATATCTAGGAACTCGCGAATCGTGCGAGTTTCACCCGTCGCGATCACGAAGTCGTCTGGCTCGGTATGCTGAAGCATCTTCCACATGGCTTCGACGTAGTCCTTGGCGTAGCCCCAATCCCGTTTGGCATCCAGGTTTCCGAGGTACAACTTGTCTTGCAGTCCAAGCTTGATTCGCGTGGCGGCACGGGTGATCTTGCGAGTGACAAACGTTTCACCACGGCGAGGTGATTCGTGGTTAAACAAAATTCCATTGCAAGCGAACATGTTGTAGCTGCGACGATAGTTGATCGTTTGGAAAAACGCATAAACCTTGGCGCACGCGTATGGCGATTGAGGATTAAACGGCGTCTTTTCGGTTTGTGGCGTCTCAAGCACCATGCCGTACATCTCGGAACTGCTAGCCTGGTAGACCCGCACTTCCTTTCGCTTATTGAGCAAACGCGCTGCTTCCAAAACGTTCAGCGAACCAACACCGTCGCTCATGAGCGTATAAACGGGTTGGTCGAACGAAACACGTACGTGGCTCTGAGCTCCCAAGTTATATATCTCGTCGGGCTCAATTTCTTGGACCAAGTTCGTCAGGGCCTGGCCATCTGTTAGATCGCCATAATGCAGCAATAGCTGAGGCTTTTCATGAATGTCTTTGTAGAGGTGATCGATGCGGCCTGTCGAAAAACTACTCGATCGCCGAACCAGTCCGTGAACAAGATACCCTTTGTTCAAGAGCAATTCCGCAAGATAGGAACCGTCTTGCCCTGTAATACCGGTGATGAGTGCTGATCGTGTCATGGGGTGTAGCAAGTATGAGGGTAAAGGATAGTAAGCTATTCAGGGCTCAATCCAGTGAGACCGATGCCGGAAATTATGCCAAAGTTTAACCAACTCGGGAGTTCGCAACATAGATCAAAACCACTTCCAACCATGAAAATCCAAACTCAATTGCGTGTTTTGGTTGAATCAGCGATCACCCATTCGGCTTCAAATGCCAGCAAAGCAATAAAAAAACCCCCGACAGTGTCGAGGGTTTCATTGTTTCATCTGCTGAAATGAATATTACTTCATCGCAACTTTGTTGTTTGTTTCGTCTGCATCAAACGAGAACGTCAATTCCAGCGTGTCTCCGCCGATCAAGCGGATGGTTTTTTCCTTGGTGACGCCAGCGTAGGTCACTTCAATCTTGTAATCATCCCATGCGTCCCCTTGTCGGAGTTGCTTGGTTCGATAAACACGAGATGTGCCATCTGTCTTTGTTGCGTTCTGTGCCAAGACCACTTTAGCATCGCTTGGTACGTTGAGAGTCAGGACGGTCTCGACTGGATCGTTTGCCTTAAGCAAATCGAAG
>CAIOHR010000049.1 GCA_903858115.1 uncultured Pirellula sp.
CCAAGAATCGTAGAGCAAATAATCTGTAAAAAGAATTAAGCCCCAAGCAAGGAGACCAACCATGAGTATGGTTGAAAGTTGAAGTAAATGAGATTGATCCCCTTTCAATGTACTGGCCTTGGATTTTTTGCTTTTCATGAAGGGTTAATTTTTCTCAATACAAAATTATTCTGATTGTAATAAGCTGCTATCGTAAGCTCGTGCTACAATCGTAGGCCCGCATGAAAGTGGTGCAGTAGCGCGGTCCATCCAGTCCTCGTAACCAAAGGCCCCACGAAGTATGGTGCCAGGGAGCGTCTCATTAATTAGGGCAGATGATGAAACGATAGGGGTAGGCTCCGCTAGGGGGAGATACAAACCGGATTTAGCAGGGTTATCGTCCACAAAAAGGTCAACGATCGATTGGAGCCCTGTGAAGTGGATGAAATTTGTTTGCGGATGCGATGCTCCGAACATGACAACTGGCTTGGGCCAATGGGTGGCTACGGCTTGCACGCGGACGATGAAGTTATGCCATCTTCTTTTGAAACGACGGCAGAGTTCGACATCTTTGTCGAGTTGCTCCAAATCAAACGCGTTGGGCGCGTTGTTTCCAGCAGATGCATGAGTGGCCCAGAGGAGAAGGTTGATATCGGAGCGTTCTGGCCAAGCGTTGCAACGAGTGACCTCAAAGCCCGCTTGCCGCATGATGAGCTGCAGATTTGTTTTCGTAAAAATATGAAGGTGCTCGTCCCACAACTCATGACCACGTAGGTCGTGAGTAATTGGTCGTGCGTCGGGGACTTCGATGAAGACGATGCCATCTGGGGCGAGGATGGATCGGATTGCACGAAGAAACTCCAGTGGGTGCGGGACATGTTCGAGGGTGTGGCGGCAGATAACGGCGCGGGCAGCCCCGTGTTCATTCAATACGGAAGCGGCTGTATTTTCATCCCAGTGCGCGCTTATAATGGCGTGACCCTTGGAGCGAGAAATTTCGTTGCAGGCGATCGAGGGCTCGATTCCGATCAATCGACTAAAGCCAGCGGTGCTAAGGCGATCAAGGAAACCTCCATCGTTCGATCCGATTTCAATAATCGTGTCGTCAGGTGCGATGCCGTAATACGAAAGGGAGCGGATGATTTGGTCGATGTATTTGGGGAACTGGCGCGTAGTAGCACGATCCACACGAGAATAGTCGTGAGAACCTGATTCAATGGCTTTTTGGCGGATGAGGCCGCAGGAGGTACAGAACTCGTGCGCGAGGTGGATAGTGGGAAACGGGGCTTCGGGGGAGTCAAGATAGACGCCGGATTTCGGGATTGTGCCGAAATCGATCAACAACTCGAAGCTCTCGTTAGAGCAGGCAGGGCAGTGTTTCATGGAGTTTCTTGTTGGAGGGCTTCATCGAGATTCTCGATGGCACTGAGGGGCCTAAAACCCGTTACCTCAATGGTGCGATTGCAGGATAGGATAGCTGAACTACGAGTATTGGGTTGTGGCGCATTGGCTGTCTCGACCAAGGCAGAATCTAAGCCCCGTCTGTGGGCAATGTGCAGTGCAGCTTGGTGGTAGGAAATGGCATCGCTTGCAGAGATGTGGAAAATGCCGGAGGCGGTGCCTCGTGCAATATCGAGTATCGCGCGACTCGTGGAATTGAGAGCGATGGGGCTGAGGAACAAATCTTGGAAAGGGTGGATCGGTTGCTTGGCAGTAAGGAAGTGGATCCAATTTTTGAAGAGCGGAAGATCTGATGAAATGATCTTAGTAATGCGAATGATTTTTGCAGTGGGATGTCTGCGGAGGAGGTGTTTCTCCACGGCAAGTTTTTGGCGGCCGTATTCTGTGTTGGGAGCGGGAGGCGTTGTCTCCGACGGGTTATCTAGCCAAGATGGAAAGACCCGACTGCTGGAGATAAAAACCAAAGCAGCCCCTTCATCAGCCAACTTGTCAGCCAGTGCAATAGTGGCATTAATGTTGATCGAAGCTGTGCCTTGCGGGTCGGACTCACATGCCTCAATTCCAGTAACAGCGGCGCAGAGAATTGCCACTGATTTGGAGGATTCAGGAATCTGCCATTTTAGATGTGACTCGGACAGGTCTAGGCGCCAACGCGATCCAGTACGGCGCGAGGTTCCGGTCCAAGGAATTCCTAAACGCGATGCCTCAGCTCCAAGACAGGAGCCAACGAGGCTATCCATTCCAACGATAAGCAGGGAACCGGATTCGGGAATCTGAGCTGTCATGGAGGCGGATTGCCTAAGAATTCGAATTTTCCACCTTCGCCTTTACGCATGCCCCCAGATTCCTTTGGATAATCGACGAATAAGTATGTTAAGAAGCGAGTGAGCCACAGAGCAAAAATTCCGAAATCGGATGGCTGATGCCTTTCCCGTATTACGTTCGTGAGCTTCAACAGGCACTTCCACATAGGTAGCCCCCCGATCAAGGAGGCGCGTAACTAAGTCCGCTTGGAAACCAAATCCGTGGGAGTTTGGATTCCATCGCATGACATCACG
>CAIOHR010000050.1 GCA_903858115.1 uncultured Pirellula sp.
ACCGCAATCTCGCCGCCAGCGGTCCCCCGAGGTACCCCGCGGCGGAATATGGTAAATTCCGCATACTATATGTTATCGGGATGAATACCCAGCCGATTCTAGCCACGCTTCCCACGCAAGCTGCACCGCACAATGCCTATACTCGCCTTCGCTCCCATCGCTGTTCTTGTGTCTTGATCGAGACAGGTTCCTCTTGTCGATCATCGCCTCGAACGTCTGACGCTCCATGATCTGGCGTTCACTTGGCACTGTCTTGTAATGCTGAACCACACGATGCAACATTGCATCCACCGACATTTCTGAATGCACGTAAACCTCGAAAACTTGCTTATCTCCAGCAATGCGATCCAGCCTGTATTCTTCTGTTTTGATCGGCCCCTCTGCCATTGGATCGTTTAACGAAAACGCCAATGAGAGGTTTCGCCTGTCTGTCGTTGGCAACACAATTACTCGCTGATTGCGTGCGACCGAAAACTCTGCGCCGTCGCTGTCTCCACCAAAAACTCTTGCCATATTTCACCCGATAACAATTGCGTGAACCGAAGCCCCCGATTCGGTCGTTTTGAAATGGAAGCGTAACCGGCGGGGGCTCGGTTACGCATTGCGTTCGTCCAGAAAGAGTGAAGCACAATTGCGTCGTCTGAGCGAGAACCGATCCACATCTCCGACTTTACGAGAAGGGGATCTACTGGTTGCAAATTTGCTACCAGTGTCGAACTTGATCCATCAGTTCTCAATAATTGTTTATGACGATGGGCGTTTCGAATCCTCTGAACGCCTATTCGGAACGCCCAATACGAACTCAATCTACCACAAGGAATCGGGAGATTTGGAACCCGGGAAATTGGTGGCGTTACGCAGTTTGCTCCAGGGGTATGCAGAAATAGCAAAAGCCATCGAGGATTTTATTTCCTTGAATGATGTTGACCCGTTTGAGTCCGAATCTAAGGATCGCCGAGGGCTTGGATTTTTTGCGGATAGTGAAGACCGAGGAATTTCGACATGGATGCTGAACTACTACAGTAGTCATTTCGAGCGACCTGAGGTACAAAAGAAGTTCAACGAGATATGGATCGTGTTGGCAAACATTCCTGATTTTCGTAAATTTGAATTCGACCAAGGGTTCACTTGTCCTGCCTATACTCGGTAGACGCAAGGACGAACAAAACATTGCACCCAAGTGGCCGATCGTCGGCCCTTGATTTTGGAAACTTTACTTGCGGCCACTGGGTGAATGTGGTCGTTCGCCCTTTCAAACATGCAAACTCGATTTCCGTACTGGCGACTGCTACTGATGACCGTGTTTGCGGCGTTAATACTGTCCCAGTTCGTCCATGAATTTTCACTGCCAAACTGGTGGATACATCCTACTGGTATCGTGCTCGGTCTGACGCTCTATACTGTGTTGCTGCTTTATAAACGTAACGCTCTGATCACTTTCGAGGCTGGGCAACCTATGACTACTCCGACCTCAGGACTCAACACCGTCGAATATTACTGGCGTCTCACTTCGGTTGCATTTGTGCTAGCCAGCCCCTTTGAATTTGTCGCGTCACTATTTCGCTGAGATTCCGACGTAGACTCGCTTCTGAAACGTTAAACTTAGAATTCGGGCGAACAATCCATTGCATCGAAGTGGCGGATCGGCCGCCCCAACTTTTAGAAACTTTACTTGCCGCCACTCGATGAATGGTAGCGTTATCGGGTAAAGACATTGCACCCAAAAAATCGATGGAACCACCAAATCGAACACGCACGACATCATTGAGTGATGATGAGCTCTTGATCTTTGATGCGATCTTTGATTGCTTCCAAGACGCAACCAACCTCACGTCGTTCGCCTATCCATATCAGCTCAACTTGCCTTACACTCACTCGCTAGAGGACAATGAACTTGCGGAGTTTCTGGCCGCGGCTTTGGCTTCGGGGCTCGTATGGCGGAAAACGAACATCCACTCGGGCAGACAGTTCGAGTACTTTTCGCTCTCATCAGACGGTGGAGCATTGTGGGAGCAAGAACGTCTGCCGAATTGGGACCGTTATATAACCACTTCACAGCGCGAATTGGGTTTGTTTCCAACGGGTTCGCAACGTATCTGTGGGGCAAACGAATCAATATGCCGTCAATTCGCCGGTGCATTATTTGGCGCCGGATCGGTCACTCCCATTGGTCCAATTCGGACAAGAACGGCATACAATGTCAGACTAGTTCCGTGGCGCGACTTTGAACGAGTGTGCTTATTACGATTTCCTACAAAAGATAGCGTTCACGATTCGCTTCGCTATACTGACTGGAACGTTTACAATTCGTCGCGTGGCGGTTGGAGATCACTTTCAGAGATTCAACACTACCCACAAGAACCCGATAACAAAACGATGCACTCCAAGCCCTCGATCGAGCGTTTTGACTTGCGTTGAGTCAACTCCTCGGGCTGGGTGATCGTTGGCCGACTATGAAGTCCTGGGTTTGCAAGTGACGGTCGCCACTGTTTTTGATATTTTTTGAGCCTACATTTGTTTTGTCCTTTACCTAGGAGACGATCGTCGGAGCCGCTTGTCGGTCGCTCACAATCTCGGCGATCGATAAGCGGCGCAGATGATTGTCGCCGGTGATTGGATGGTGTACTTCGAAGGATGGATTGCGCAGAGCCGTTTCGATTGAGCTTGCATCAAGGATGGTTGATCCCGCCGCGGCGGGTTCGAGGTGTGAACGCATTTCACTCTTGGGGACTCGCCGTCGGCGAGCTGCGTTCCCTCAGTTATCCATGCACGGTTCAAACATCTTGAGCGATGTTGAGTCCGCGTTTGGCTGTGGCTTGCGTGGAGCTTCGATGAGCTGCAAGCCACCTTCCTATTC
>CAIOHR010000051.1 GCA_903858115.1 uncultured Pirellula sp.
GATCGCGGTTGTTACTCGCGACACCATCCAAGTCGTGCACCGGGATCAAGGTCGAGTGCGTCCAGAAGTGCGTGTGCTCGAGGACCGCGGCGAAGATGTTTCGAGCGAAGGTTATGCTCACTACATGCTCAAGGAGATCTACGAACAACCGACCTCGTTGCGGAACGCTATGCGAGGACGATTGGATCGCGAGAATGCTACAGCTAAATTCGGTGGTCTTAATCTTACTCCAGCACAATTGCGTGGTGTCAATCGATTGATTCTGACAGCATGCGGAACATCGTGGCACTCGTCGCTGGTCGGTGAGTATCTGATCGAAGAACTGGCTCGTTTGCCGGTCGAAGTCGAGTACGCGAGCGAACTGCGTTACCGCAATCCGCCGGTCGACCACGACACATTGATTTTCGGCATCACCCAGAGCGGTGAAACGGCCGATACGCTTGCTGCGCTCCGAGAAATGAAACGTAAAGGACACCATACGCTCGCGATATGCAACGTCGTCGGAAGCAGTATCGCCCAAGAGGCAGATGGCGGGATCTACTTGCATGCAGGTCCAGAAATCGGCGTGGCATCGACGAAAGCCTTCACCTCGCAACTCTGTGTGCTGTCCATGTTGGCTTTGTATTTTGGACGATTGCGTTATCTAAGCTTCGAAGCAGGTCAACGCATCATCGATCAACTAGAGAATCTACCGACCATGGTGGAACATGCTTTGGGTTGCGATGCCCAGGTTCGCCGTGTCGCTGAGAAGTACAAAGATGCAACCAACTTCTTGTATTTGGGTCGACACTACAATTTCCCAACGGCACTCGAGGGAGCACTCAAGCTCAAAGAAATCAGCTACATCCACGCCGAAGGCTACCCATCGGCCGAGATGAAGCACGGCCCGATTGCGCTCGTCGATGAAAAGACGCCATCCGTCTTTATCATGTCGCGATCAGCCGTTTACGATAAAGTGATGAGCAATCTCCAAGAAGTGAAAGCTCGGCGAGGTCCGGTCATTGCTATCGTGGACCAAATCGATGATAAGCTTACTGGTCTCGTCGACGACATTATTGAAATCCCCTACGTGGAGGATTTCTTGCAACCGATTGTTGCCTCCATCCCGCTGCAACTGTTAGCCTATCACATAGCAGTTCTCCGCGGATGCGATGTGGACAAGCCTCGCAACTTGGCCAAGAGCGTAACAGTCGAATAACAAAATTAAACGGAAAGACTCCCGATGAAAAAAGATGACTTGAGCCTATCGTACAGCGCTCGCAAGGCCCTCACCGTTCACCTAGGCGAAAGTGCTGGCAACGAAATCGCCTCCTTGATTCAGAGGATGGCGACTCAGATCGAGGAATTGAAACGAAGCAAAGTAAGCGTGACGCAAGTCATTCCGAATACAAACAAGATTGACCCGATCATTCAAGCGATCGAAAGCGAATCGTTCTAAGGTCGTCAGTTTCGGGCAGAAGCTCTGCTATCAACGAATTCATTGACAGGGAGGGCGAGGCTCCCGCC
>CAIOHR010000052.1 GCA_903858115.1 uncultured Pirellula sp.
AATCAACGCCAACTCAGAACTGAACCGCTACACCAGATTCACTATTAGGCTACCTCTAAGCACAATCCATACCTAAGACCACAATTTAAGGACGATTCGGCCGCAGAAGAGCAATCTTGTGCTCCAGATTTAGGCTGTTTTAGAATTCTAGGGTATTCTATGTAGATGAGTATACTCTTGCCTTCAATACTAGAGCTATGTATCCTATCTTCCAAGACAATCTCTCATGTAGTTGAAGTCGTTGATGACAACGGAACCCTGAGTTTCGGTCGACTAGGTCGCGAAGCATATCGATGAAGCGCAGGCTCGCTAAACTGCTTTTTCGATTTCCGACACTTGCCGACTCAAGAGATTGGGCGCCTCTGGAAAATTAAACTCGCAGAAATTGATGAGTGGGTGCAGATAGGTGCAATCGGGGCAGAAATGGAAGAACAGGAAAAATAGATATATGCATTCACCGAAACGGAAATCTGCACACAAGCCTTGGAATCGAGTATGACAAAGACCTTTTTTGAAAAGCCAATTCTGAATTCACCTTATGATCAACCTTCCAAGCATTGGGAATTGGATCAAAATGGCCAGCCGACTGGGTTGATTATAGGAAGCCGCCGGGATTGTGAATTCATCACCCCGATTCCACGCCCTAGGAAAATCTCCAGCTCCCCAATGGTAAAGGGAAAGGAGAAGCCAAAAAGTATGGTTGATATTAAGATGGATTTTCCAACATCTCTAACCGTCGCAAATCAACAATACGACCCCAGTACTATAATTAATCAAGTCCGAATCCTAATTGACAATTGGCGGTCATTGCCGAATCCATCTGATTGGAAGGTAACTCCGGAAACATCACGATTGCTTCAACATTGGAGACACCACAAATTTAGTGGGGTAAAGCCATTTTTTTGCCAGCTTGAGGCCGTGGAAACACTAATCTGGCTAACTGAAGTTGCGCCTCAGCTATCAAAAGTTCAATTTATTCTGAAATATATATTAGATGCAAATAGAGATGCCAATCCTGAGCTACTTAGAACAGCAATTAAACTAGCAACAGGCGCAGGCAAAACAACAGTCATGGCTATGGTGATTGCATGGCAGACTATTAATGCCGTCAGACACCCTTCAAGCAAAAGATTTTCTCGAGGTTTTCTGATCGTCGCCCCCGGACTAACCATCAAAGATCGCCTGCGCGTATTGAAACCAGAAGACCCTGATAGCTATTTCGCAAGTCGTGAAATCGTACCTACGGACATGATGGACGAGGTGCGCCGAGCAAAAATTGTTATCACCAATTATCATTCCTTCAAACCCCGTGAACGTATTGATCTTTCAAAAGGCGGGAGGTCACTTCTTCAGGGCAGAGGTGAAGAACTAAATACGCTTGAAACTGAAGGCCAGATGATCCAGCGGGTCATGCCAGACCTCATGGGTATTAAAAACATCCTAGTGATCAACGACGAGGCACACCATTGCTATCGAGAGAAACCGCTTTCCGAGGCTAGTGATGAGGGCCTCAAGGGCGAAGATAAAAAGGAAGCTGAAAAAAATAACGAAGCAGCACGTCTTTGGATATCAGGAATTGAATCAGTCAATCGGCACCTAGGCGTTGCTAGAGTTGTCGATCTTTCCGCTACTCCATTTTTTCTTCGAGGATCTGGCTATATTGAGGGAACGCTATTCCCCTGGACTGTTAGCGATTTCTCACTGATGGACGCCATCGAATGCGGAATCGTAAAATTACCTCGCGTTCCGATAGCTGACAATATTCCTGGCGCCCAAATGCCCATGTTTCGCGAGCTTTGGGAACATATACGCGACGCCATGCCAAAGAAAGGCCGAGGACAAACTTCAGAACTTGACCCCCTCAGCCTTCCGATTCAGCTTCAGACCGCGCTGGAAGCACTTTACGGGCATTACGAAAAAACATTTGAGCTCTGGGAAAGAGCAGGAATTAAAGTTCCTCCCTGCTTCATCATAGTATGCAACAATACTTCTGCATCTAAACTCGTTTACGACTTCATTTCAGGCTTTAACAAGATCAGTGCCGACGGAACATCGACCTATAACAAGGGCCGTTTACCTTTATTTCGAAACTTCGACGACAACGGAAATCCAGTTCCTAGGCCGAATACACTTCTAATTGACAGCGAACAATTAGAATCCGGCGATTCCCTCGATCCGAATTTCAGAAATATCGCCTCCGACGAAATAGATCGATTCCGTAGAGAAATCGTTGAGCGAACTGGTGATATTCGCCAAGGAGACAACATCACGGATTCGGAACTTTTGCGTGAAGTGATGAACACGGTTGGCCGTTCCGGACGCTTAGGGGAGTCAATTCGCTGTGTAGTTTCAGTGTCAATGCTGACCGAAGGATGGGATGCAAACACGGTAACGCACGTATTAGGAGTTCGGGCATTCGGAACACAGCTATTGTGCGAACAGGTTATCGGTCGTGCACTTAGGCGCCAATCCTATCATCTTAATCAAGAGGGTCTGTTTGACGTCGAGTATGCGGACGTTTTAGGGATTCCATTTGATTTCACTTCAGAGCCCGTCATCGCACCACCGCAATCTCCACCCGACACGATTCAGGTAAAAGCTATGACTCCAGAACGTGACCGCCTTGAAATAAAGTTTCCCCGTGTAGCTGGATATCGTATTGAGCTGCCCAATGAAGAACTAAAGGCTGAATTCAATGATGACTCAATTTTAAACCTAACCCCCGACCTCATCGGTGCGACTATAACTAAGAATGCCGCCATAATAGGTGAGCCCGTCGATCTGACTCTGGCTCACACAGCCGACATCCGTCCTTCCCAAGTACTTTATGAACTTACATCCCATATTATTATGAACAAGTGGCGGGATAACAACGGTGACCCTCAATTGCACCTATTCGGACAGATGAAACGAATTGCTCGGCAATGGCTTGAGACTTGTTTGAAGTGCTCTGGAGATACATACCCGGCACAGCTAAAATACAACTATCTTGCTGATATGGCTTCTGAACGCATCATAGCTGCCATACGTAGATTTTATTTAGGGGGCCGTCAAATTACAGTCGTACTCGATCCGTACAACCCAATCGGATCCTCATTGCAGGTTCATCTCAACTCATCAGCAGCACTTCGTTGGGAAACCTCGCCGGACAAGTGCCATGTGAACTGGGCAGTCCTCGACAGCGGTTGGGAAGGCGAGCTTTGCCGAGTCCTAGAGTCCCACCCAAAAGTCCACTGCTATGTAAAAAACCATGGCCTTGGATTTGAAGTTCCCTATGTGTGCGGCTCAGATCCTAGACAGTACCGACCAGATTTTATCGTTCGAATTGACGACGGACTCGGGCCGGATGATTTGTTGAATTTGATCATCGAGGTTAAAGGCTTTCGAGACGAAGACGCGAAAGATAAAAAGGCAACAATGGATACACAGTGGATTCCTGGAGTTAATCACGCCAGAAGATTTGGACGTTGGAAGTTTATTGAAGTGACAAATGCAAATGAATTCAAATTAACTATCGATGACCTACTGAATAAGACTTGATCAATTGGTCTAATCTGTTTGGCGATTTTTACTATAAGGAAGACTGTTTATGGCAAAAAAAAACGGAATAAACGGAGAAGGCAAAAAGAATTCAGTCAAAGTAGCGTCAAATGACCCTGCACAAGACCGCATTGACGTCACTGCTCTTACTCATATCGAGGACAAGCGAAAGAACATTCCCACTGCAGAACATCAGTCTGTTATGGCAAAGGAAGATCTAAGTCCAATTCGGTTGGCCTACGAACGCCGCAATTGCGATTTAGATCCGCAACTCGTTTGGCGAGGAAAAGACCAGCAAGACTGGAGCGATTTGATCGTCAATGCCCCCCCGCTTTACATTCAGGAAAAAATACACCCGAAAGTATTGATAGACGACTTGGCGCGACAAACAAAAGAGCTACAAAATCAGGCCAATCAACCTAGTCTTTTCGACGATTTCAATGGTATCCCAAAGGGCACTGACAAAACGGAATTCTATCAACACGATCAAAATTGGACAAATCGGATGATCCTCGGAGACTCACTCCAGGTAATGGCTAGCCTCGCAGAACGAGAAGGCCTTCGCAGTAAAGTACAATGCATATATCTTGACCCACCCTACGGAATTAAATTCAACAGCAACTTCCAGTGGTCTACAACCAACCGAGACGTAAAAGACGGCAAGACAGACCACATCACACGAGAGCCCGAACAGGTGAAAGCCTTTCGCGACACTTGGCGGGAGGGCATTCATAGCTACCTCACTTACCTGCGGGACAGACTTACAGTTGCTCGCGATTTACTCACTGAATCGGGCTCGATTTTTGTTCAAATCGGTGATGAAAATGTCCACCGCGTTAGGACCTTGATGGATGAGGTGTTTGGTGAGACGAATTTCGTTTCGCAAATTTCTATACAAAAGACTGGTGGCTTCTCGCAATCCAAAATCGGCAATATCCTAGATCATATCCTGTGGTATGCGAGGTCTGGGGAATCTCTCAAGTATCGACCAGTTAACGTTCTCATTCCAGAGCCGCAGATTGATGATCCAAACTATGTATTATTGGAATTTCCCGACGGTAGCTTTCGTCGAATGTCACCTGACGAACGATCACGTCAACAGCCTCTTCCAGAGAAAGTGCGTATTTTTCGATATGGCCCACTCCAATCAGATGGTGCGAGTAGGGCCGACCAAAAAGTCCAGTTCGAGGGGCAGCAATTCATCCCAAATGCAAATTCCCATTGGAAAAGCAATGTTGACGGTATGCACCGGGTTGGAAAAGCGGGTAAGTTATTAAAAGTCGGAAAGACCATTTATCATAGACTATACTGGGATTCTTTTTCCGCGAAGACCATCGACAACATTTGGCTAGACACGCAATCAGGCGGTTTTAACGAAGCTAAAGTTTATGTCGTTCAAACAACTACAAAAGTTGTTCAACGTTGCATTTTGATGGCCACCGACCCTGGCGACTTGGTGCTCGATCCGACCTGTGGTTCAGGGACTACTGCAGCAGTGGCAGAGCAATGGGGTCGCCGTTGGATTACGATTGATACCTCGCGAGTGGCGCTGGCGCTAGCCCGTGCCCGGATAATGGGCGCGCGTTATCCGTTTTACCTTTTGGCCGATTCCCGAGAAGGCCAACTCAAGGAAGCTGAGTTCACTGGCAGATCTCCAGGGACCCAACCCGTACAAGGGAATATCCGTCAAGGCTTTGTTTATGAGCGTGTTCCGCACATCACACTAAAGTCCATCGCTAACAATCTTGAGATCGATGTGATTTGGGATCAATGGCAAAGAAAACTAGAACCGTTGCGAGAGAAACTGAATACAGCACTCAAAACGTCACTTCAGGAGTGGGAAATACCGCGTGAACCCGATGCAAGTTGGATGGATGCAGTCAAGAAACTGCACGCCGACTGGTGGCAGGCCCGAATTGCTCGACAGCAGGAAATCGACAATTCCATCGCCGCAAAGGCTGAGTTCGAGTACCTATACGACAAGCCCTATATCGACAAAAAAAAAGTCCGAGTGTCAGGACCATTTACTGTCGAAACTCTATCACCACATCGGATAATGGCGGTAGATGAAAACGACAACTTAATAGATCCAAAATCTATTAATCCTGGCGATGACAGCAAAACCTTTACAACAATGGTTTTGGACAACCTCAAAAAAGCAGGGGTCCAACAATCGAACAAAATAGACAAAATTAGTTTTGTTTCAATCACACCTTGGCCAGGTCAATTTATATGCGCTGAAGGAAAGTATCACGACGGTAGTGAATCTGTTGGCAATATGAAAAGGGCTGCAATTTTTATTGGACCGGAGTTCGGAACTGTAGCGCGCCCAGATTTAGTCGCAGCCGCGAGAGAAGCAGGCGATGCTGGATTTGATATAATGATCGCGTGTGCATTCAGTTACGAGGCTCATGCCACAGAATTTAGCAAACTCGGCAGACTTCCAGTCCTTAAGGCACGGATGAATGCTGATTTACATATGGCAGATGATTTGAAAAATACAGGTAAGGGCAACTTATTCGTTATTTTCGGAGAACCCGACATCGATCTAGAAAGGACCAAGTCCGGTGAGCTTCAAGTCAAAATTAGGGGGGTGGATGTCTTCGATCCGAGCTCAGGAGAGATTCGCAGTGATAGCACAGATGGCATTGCATGCTGGTTCCTTGATACAGATTATAACGAAGAAAGCTTCTTTGTGCGGCACGCATATTTTCTCGGCGCAAATGATCCCTACAAATCACTTAAAACGACTCTTAAATCTGAAATTGATGCGGATGCCTGGGAATCTCTGCACAGCGACATCTCCCGTCCCTTTCCAAAGCCTAAAAGCGGCCGCATAGCAGTAAAAGTCATAAACCACCTAGGCGATGAAGTTATGAAAGTATTTAGGGTTGACTGATGGATTTTTTGATTGCAGACACATTTACAGACAGTTTGACACGACTTACAGGCGAAGAGCAAAAAGTTGTTAAGACGACAGCATTTGATCTCCAAATGAACCCTGCCAATCCTGGAATGAGTTTTCATCGCCTTGATCGAGCGCGTGATAAGAATTTTTGGTCTGTTCGTGCAGGTTCTGACATTCGCATAATAGTGCATCGAGGAGATTCTGAATTACTTCTTTGCTACGTTGATCACCACGATAAAGCATACAGATGGGCAGAGAGTCGCAAACTAACCGTTCACCCCAAAACTGGCGCTGCACAACTTGTCGAACTTCGTGAATCCGTACTGGAGATAAAAATTCCCCAATACGTGGAGACGGCAAGCACAACGCCACCAAAGCGAAATCTATTCCAAGACACACCTGAAGAAGAACTTTTGTCTTTTGGAGTTCCTGCAGAGTGGATTGAAGAAGTGCGAAAGGCGAATGAAGATTCGCTCTTAGGACTTGCTGACCACCTTCCAAGCGAAGCTGCCGAATCTCTTCTAGAATTGGCGACAGGGGGAAGACCAAAAGTATCTGTGCCGGCCAAACTTCCTGATTCACCTTTTGACCATCCTGACTCAAAACGTCGATTTCGCATCATGAAAAACTCCGACGAGTTACAGACGGCTCTTGAGTCACCTTGGGATAAATGGACAATTTTTCTTCACCCAGATCAACGAAATATTGTTGAAAAGAACTTTAGTGGCCCTGCAAAGGTTTCCGGTTCAGCAGGCACAGGAAAAACCATAGTAGCTTTACATCGCGCAGTTTATCTTGCTCGAGAACATAGAGATGCGCGCGTATTGCTAACTACGTTCTCTGATCCCCTTGCTGCTATGTTGACCACTCGACTGCGCCGACTAATTTCCACAGAGCCTAGGCTTGGCGACAGAATCGATATCCATTCTATCGATGCCATTGGGCTACGATTGTTCGAGAAATACGGCGGCCATGGGTCACTAGTTGATCGCAAATCTATCATTAAAATGCTTCAATCCTCAGCAGAGAAATCTCCAAAAAATTCTTTTTCCATTTCTTTTCTCATAAACGAATGGGACGATGTCATAGATGCATGGCAGATAACTAGCTGGGATCAATATCGCGAATTTAAGCGCCTCGGTAGAAAGACTCGATTACCCGAAGTCCAACGAGCAGCTCTATGGGCAATATTCTCTAATATAATAGATTCACTCCGCTCCCAAAATCTTATCACGATATCTGGGATATTTTCCTCCGTAGCAAATGAAATAAAACGGAATCCTAGTCCAATATTTGACTTCGTAATTGTCGATGAAGCACAGGATCTGAAGCCGACGCATATGCGTCTTCTCTCTGCATTAGCGTCAAGCCGGGCAAATGGCTTGTTCTTTGCTGGAGATCTTGGACAGCGGATCTTTCAAACACCATTTTCCTGGAAATCATTGGGAATAGATGTAAGAGGAAGGTCCACAACCCTTCTAGTAAACTATCGTACATCCCATCAAATACGTCATCATGTCGACAAATTATTGCCACGCAAGATTTCCGACGTAGACGGAGATACTGAGGAAAGGTT
Source organism: uncultured Pirellula sp. (assembly GCA_903858115.1). GTDB lineage: Bacteria > Planctomycetota > Planctomycetia > Pirellulales > Pirellulaceae > JBKCUI01. Next base: position 8,025 of record CAIOHR010000052.1, read on the forward strand.
TGGAACTGTTTCTGCTTTCAACGGCCCTCCTCCTCAGATCCAAGCCTTTGAAAATAATGAAAAGGAAGCCGTTTTCGTCGGGGCCTGGATCGTCCAGCAAATTGCTAACGGGTATAAACCAAATGAGATTGGCGTCTTTGTCCGATCGGATGCGCATATTGACAGAGCAATCTTAGCTCTGCAACAAGCACGAATAGCCTACAAGTGTCTTGGTCAAAAAGCTGAATCCCTAGCGTCTTCTGTAACTATCAGCACCATGCACTTGGCGAAGGGCCTTGAATTTAGGGCTGTAGTAGTGATGGCTTGCGACGACGAGGTCATTCCACTTCAGGAACGGATTGAATCCGTAGGAGATGAGTCAGATCTTGAGGAAGTCTACAGTACTGAGCGACATCTACTTTATGTTGCTTGCACTAGGGCGAGGGATACCCTTTTAATAACTAGCGGAGCCAGGCCGTCAGAATTTTTAAGCGACCTCTCAGATTGAAAACTACAACTTTGCATTTTGGGGGCCGACGTCAAATAATAGCACCGCTGAGCAAGCCGAGGGAGTTTCACCTTCAGCTTACTTGGCGGTGGGATATATAAAAAAAGTCGTTAATTTCCCTACCTTCTTTTGGATGTGTCGAGGGCTATTGACCCATAGGTGATAACGTCGAACATAAGGAATGGCACAAGAAGACGCTCGGAGAGGCTATCGACATAGGCATCTCGTTTGACGCGCAACTAAATAGAACATCGGCTATAATTAGCCTTTGTAAAAATGCGGGGGATAGTCGATGACGGTTTCTAGTCCAGCAGCCACCGGCCAAGATGGAGCGTTTTTCGAGCAACATGTAAATGCTATGTGGCTCAGCTTGCTAACCGTTAACGGCATTCCTCCGGTTATTTCGGACTGCCTTCTCTCCGAAGTCCATTTTCAGGTAGCACTCAAAGGATGGGCCACTGACGACGTTCTGATCATCGGAGACTGTGGCACTGGGAGGACAAGAAAACTTGCGTGTCAGGTAAAACGCACTTTTGCCGTGAGCGAGGCGGACGAGGATTGCGTAAAAACGTTCGAAATGTTCTGGTGTGACTTCCGAAACAAGACCCTTTTTGACTCTGCGAGAGATCGCTTAGCCCTCGTTGTCCGTCGAGGAACGAATACTCTCCTTGGAGACTTCTCGTCTCTCCTTATGTGTGCTCATGCCTCGATGGACTCAGCCGACTTTTTGCAGCGCATTGCGGCTAAAGGGGTGATTAGCAATAAAGCACGTAATTACCACGACGACATTCGCAAAATTGTTGAGAAGGTCGAGCCTGGCGTTGGCAATGACGACTTCTGGACGTTTCTTAGAACCGTCCACCTTTTAAGTTTCGATCTCAATACGCCGACGAACCAAACTGAGGCTTGGATCAAGTCGCTCCTTGCGATGGCTTCTAGTGACCCGAACAAGAGCGCTTCAGCGAATTTAACTTGGACCACGCTCCTAAAGGTAGCGAGCTTAGGAATGGGTGCTGCAGCAAGCTTCACCCGCGAACGCCTTCCGCCAGAGGTGGTTGCTCGGCATTCTTCGATCGGGTCTCAGGCTGAACTTCTTCGCAAGATGCTTGACCATTCGAAAATCGTTTTGAACGACATTTCCACGACGGTTGGTGGTCGATGCGAATTGGGACGACCTGAATTAATTGGCGAAGTGATCAGGTCCATGGAAGGTGCAAGCATCGTGGTAGTTTCCGGTTCGGCTGGATCTGGAAAATCCGGCGTTGCTAAGCTTGCCTTGCAGGCGCTTTCGTCAAGTTCAGTATGTTTTGCATTCCGAGCTGAAGAATTCGCCAAGGCGCACCTGGACGAAGTCCTCGCAGATGCTCAGATTGGTCTAACCAGTTTTGAATGGCTTTCGCTTCTATCGTCTCAGGGAACGAAAGTCGTCTTAATAGAAAGTATAGAGCGGATCCTTGAGACGACAACGAGAGGGGCGCTTAGGGATCTTTTAAACCTTACGTCGGGGGATCCCAGCTGGCGCGTAATACTTACTTGCCGTGACCACTCGCTAGCGACGGTTTTTTCGTCTTTTCTGGAACATCTAGGTGTGCTGAATGCGACGGTTCTGGTTGGCGAGCTGTCAGACGCAGAAATTGATCTAGCTGTGTGCAAGTTCCCGCAGCTTGGCCCACCAGCAAAGGTCATTCCCCTTCGGAAGATGCTGCGACTTCCTTACATCTTAGACAAGGCTTCTAGGATGCAATGGTCTCCCGGAGTCACCGTACCTGCGACAGAGAGAGACTTTAGAATCAAATTCTGGGCTGACGTTGTTCGCGGCAATGACTTCAGTAGCGGCTTGCCAGGGCGTCGAGAGTCAACTTTGGTGAAAGTGGCTCTCGAAAGAGCAAAGGCGAGAAAACCCTATATTTCTACCGATGCGCTTGATGCCGAGGCGCTCCACCATCTTGCCCAAGCC
>CAIOHR010000053.1 GCA_903858115.1 uncultured Pirellula sp.
ATGTCGAAGGAGACGATGTCGCTACCCTTGATGTACAAGGGGTAATCCTCTGGATGATTTCTTCGAACTCCACGACCAACGTAGTTGTCATAAGCGACCCCCTGCCCGAGGTTTAATAGAACTGGTCGCGTCGAGTCGCGCTCGCGAATTTTCTGATAATCTTTTACTATGACGCTTGGAGCGATAGGTGGTCCGTAGCCGCCTGACTTGAGCGATTGCGCGTTATCGGGCTCGTCACCGTGCATCCAGGCAACAATGATGTCTGCATTGGAAGATTTCATTCCCGTTTCATTTTGCGTGCAGACGACTGGCATCTGAGCTCGTTTTAGGTCTACTAACTGCTGCTCTGTGGGGCCATTCCACAATCCGACATAGAGGTTGATACCCGCTTGCTTATAACGCTTCGCGTTGCGAGGACTCTGTAACCATACGGCGAGAGGAAAAAACTTTGGATCTCGATTGATCCCCTGCGCCCATTGGTCGTAAACCGTCGTAGCTTTCTCCGTATCCTGCGCCGATGTCGTCAGATGGGTGCCAAAAATGACAAACAGTAGGACAGAAAAACGAAGCATACATATTTCTCCAGGTTTTTGCATTTCGAACCGATTCGAGCCCGACTCTATTCTAACTGGGTGCGACTCTCACGGGCGTGGGCAACTAACCCAGAATAGCCTTTCGCCTGCGAATACGTCCGACGCACTTCGGTCAGGATGCGTCGATATTGAGACGAATCCAGGCTCGACCCGATTCATGCCTAGCTCATCAATTGTGGAAGCAGACGCCTTCTGGATCGCCCCCCTGCTTGCATTCGGGGCCGCATTTGGAGGGTGAGCTCTTGAAAGCACGCTTGGACCTGCGACGCAACAAACGGTTGTGGGTTTCCGAATGGATTCCATTTCAACGAACTCAGATCAATCCAGTTCGCTTAGTGCTGCCATCAAGTTCGGAATATCGTTAGGGCGATCTGTGACAGTCTTTCAAAGTGCCAATTTCACAAGTCTTGACAGTGTCGATTTGGTCTAATAGCCAACTCCGGTGAAGGAAGCCAGATGAAGTACAGTACGACGCGATACCCCAAGCGACGCCATTCAAGTATTGAAGTACGATAGCTCCTCGCTGCCAGAGTCGTCTCAAACGAGAATGAAGCGTGAGCCGCAACCAACTCCCTGATCCGGCTTAGCCACAGTTCTCAAGCCCGAATAGCCTGCGTCTCGGGAGCAAACGGAGCCAACCCCGCAGCGATCAGATCGGCGTTGAGAAACTCACGGCAATTGGCGAACGTCGGCAAGAAGGAATTTGCAAACGTTGTTTTGCCAGCGCCGTTCGGCCCAGCAAGGATATAGATCGTCGGTTGCGAAGGTTCATCCATGAGTTGGCTCGGAGCGGTATTGAGCAAGTGTTTTTTCAGCCAAGACACTATTCCAAAACCAGTGATTGGATGAGATTGAACTTTGTCGGACCGACCAGTACTAGAGGCTTTCGCGACGCATGCTGGTCGATGCGGTTAGCATTTTGCCCGACATGAACAAGCTTGTGCCCATCCAACTAACGCTGTTGGCCGTGGCACTGACTGTTACCTTAATCGTGGAGCCTGGAGAAGCAGCGGTCAATTGATCCGGGCTTAATGTGACGGATCCAGTTACTCCTGAATTAGTCAACATTTGTTCCACTTGAGATACAATTTTTTCGGATGTTGCATTCGGGAGAGTCGCACTGCGAGCTCCTTCTCTCGACGCGTTAATCAACAACTGCTTCACCATCGTCATTCTACCGATGTCGATCAAGCCCATTGTAAAAAGAACCAGGAGCGGCGCGACGAGTGCGAACTCTACGAGTGCTGCCCCTTTCTTCACAGGGTTGCGTTTAGAAAAACTATTGCTATTCGATCGGAGTAACCGTTGAGTTGAATTGCGATTCATGATTTTACCCTAAGTATCGAACTACTTCACCAAAACGACCGGGGAGAATATGGAGTGACTCCATGTTCGTGACATATCCCCAGGAATGCTATTTCGAACCACGACAGGCGCGGGTTGGACACGCAGATATTTAGAATTCATAGAACCGGTTAGTTTGACGGCCAGCACGCGAATTCCCACCCATTGCACAATCGTAAATTGCGCATTGTTGCCGTTACCACTAACGCTGGAAAAGACTGGGATGATTCGTGTCTGTCCAATAATACTTGCCAACTCATCTTTGACACCTGCGCTGATGCCTGTATCACCATTGAGCGTTATCGTGCCGCTGCTATCAAGCATCAGCGGTTTGCCGAGTGCAGCAAAATCTGCTGGCGAAATACCATAAACAATCTGCCTAGCAATATCAGACGTGCTGTTGTTCGCGTCACCGATGTCTACCGTACCACGATTGCCAGGAGAACCAGTGCCTTGAGGGTAAAGATTGACCTCCCGGATTCCATCGGAACCATTTCTGACTTCGCCGCTTGATGCATCGTATTCGTAGCTATCCGTACCTCCACCGGCCAGCATATTGTTCCAGGTTTGAATGTCGATAGCGAATGGAAGTATGTCTATGGCATCCGAACCACCGCTAGGTGTGTTGAAGCCTCGGACCTGCGAAGCCATGGCGGCGGTAGACTCGACAGTTAGGTTTCGACCTGTTTGGCCAAAGATCCTCGCGAAGAACAATGGGACTTGCCCGTTCATTTCCTCGGTTTTGCGAAGCCGCACTCGAACCGCTCGATAAGGATTGCTGGAACTTGTCAATAAAGGTGCATTCTCATCTAAAGAATCCAGGTATCCCAAGCTGATGTCTGCATCTTGGCCCAAGGAAGTCACGGTTGGCGATCCATTGCACACGTAGTTTAGCGCAGCTATGTTGTTCGCTGCCTCTATGGCTTGTTCCGCTGAAAGTGTATCACCCGCGTTGTTCACGGAACTCTCAAAGATTTGCCAGCAGCCCGCTAGAGCCGCAGCATCTGTTGTGCGCCTCGCCTCGGCCTTACTCGCCGCGATGTAACCAATGTCGATAGCCAGCGCGAGCATGCTGACCAGTACTCCAAGTAGAAAGACAGCCAAGATAATGGCTGCACCCTTGCGCCTTGGACCAGCACGCCTTGAAGAAAGGCTTTGTTTCCGGTTACGAGTTCGTTTCATGATTACATTCCTTAGAGCCTCATCGATATAGTTATGGTCTTATTTAGGCTGTGAATCGGTTCTTCACCCTTCCGCAGCAAAAGTTGTCGGATATTCAATCCATTCATGGAGCGAATGACTGTTGCAAGTCGCGATTGAGCACGAATTCGAACGATTGGCCGGTTTCCGTTACGAGCCTAATTTTTGAAAGTTTCAACGATGCAACGCGATTGGCTGCATAGCCTACGCCCGAGGATTCGCACGAGATTTCCGGGTTATAGGAATTCAAATTGTCCATCGAAGTGGGACGACGAATTTCCGTATCGCTTCCACCAAAACTACCCCAGCTTATGGAACAACCATTCTTGATCGAGAATATGAGCTGTTGTTTGTCGATCGCCAGTACTTGCGTCCATTTAACAGTCTCATTGACGAAATTCAAGTTCTGACCATGATTGAGAAGACGTTCATCGATGACCGTCGCATCATGCATAGCTTTCGTTTGGAATCCACCGCCATCGTAGCCTGAGCGTTGAGCGTGATTGAAGTCCACACCGAAATAGTCTTCGGTCAACGAATGGTGAGGACTCATAAAAGTGCTTACTTGTGGAGCATCTTGTAGTGGGTCTGGAGTTTCCACCACGAGCACCCAATCTTCTTCGACGCGAATGATTTTTTCATTTTCCGCTGCCAAAGCTTTTTGCGAGCCTGTCACCGCCATGAAACACAGATACCAAATTCCCAACCGATATCGCATGATACAACCTCATTTCGTTGAAATCACTATGTCACTGAAACTCAGATTCCGCATCAATAGGGGCCAACAGGAACCCTAGGTCGAAATGCGTACTGCGTTTAATGCGTCAAAAGAATTTTCGATGAATAGGCCATAAAGATATTCACCACGCGCTCGATTAGTCCGATCAATCCGCTCAGTCGGGTGAATGTGCATTCCGGAACCGTCGGGTTGAGCTGCATAGACCTGAATCAACGCTTCGCGGGGACTGCACTGGATCGCTTCGCTATTGAGACTCAAATCAGCACCCCGGTAATGATTCGAACCATCCGGTTGATTGATTGTTGCAGTACAGTCGCGAGCGAAACCTGTACAAAATTCGGAAATCGAGCTATGCAACCCAACGGTTGTTTTGCCAGACAGTAAGGCTCGCAATTTAGACGGATCCACTGTTAACGAGATCAAGTGCAATGCCGTTGATCGCGGATTCCAGCCCTTCTTGGTCAGAGTATTCTCCTTCTCCTGTCCTATTCAGTTCGTTAACGATTTCCAAGATGTCGAGGGGGGTAATATAATTGTCTCCATCCACATCAAAGTACCATGGCGGCGGAGCCGAGAGAGGCGGCAGTCGGCCATTTTGGCTGTAGATCGGTGAATTGAATTCATTGATCGCGGTGAGTACATCTAGCAGATCGATGGACCCATTGTTGTTCACATCCAATCGGATTGGATGATTCTGCCAAGTCCATCTTGAATTCGTACCTTCGCCTCCCGATTCACGGTTAAGGTAGTTGATGACAATGATCACATCCAATGCATCCAGGAATCCATCATTGTTAACATCGTAATAGGGTGGAGGCGATACTGTATCTGTAATCGCCGGCAGCAACGAGCTTCCCGGCGGTAAAATGGTTGGAGCATTGATCTGGTTGATCATCGTCAATGCATCCAGCGGGCTGATAATTCCATCAATGTCCACATCCATGGGCTTGTCAAGGTTGTGCCACGAGGTTGCGCTGAAAAGCCCTAAGTCATTGAGCTTTGCCTGCGAATTGTCCGAGTTGCCCAACCCGATCAGATCAAAATACAGGGTATTGATACTCCCCACCGGAACACTCCGAAGATCCACGGTGACTTGGATCGGCTTTGTCAAATCGAAGAGTTGCCCGCTGGTGACCGTCCCCTGAACGGAAACACCAGGAGAGACATACACCCGTCCGTCGGACTGAACGCTGAGCAAGCCATCGGAACCAGTCAGTCCCCCCATCGGCCCCAATCGCGATTCGGTCGTGTTGGCGTTCAGTAGAGCTACTTCCAATGCGTCCCCAGGTTCGCTTGCATTGCTAACATCCAATTGGATACCACTCAAAGTGAATTTGAGTTGCTTGATGCCATCAGGCATCACAAAGGTCTGGGAAAGATCGGTCAGCATACTGCCGTCGGTCTCAAAAAGCGTGGCTGTCTTTTGGTTGATGCCCGTGTTACCGATAACGTTCCAAACGAAATGGGAGGAATTAGGATCGGCAATGCTAAAGTCACGGTTCGCGATCCCCGTTGGAAGCGTACCCGCCAGATCAGCCGCGACCGCATCCGCCAAGAGGACGAAACCACCGCGTCGGGGTGTTTCTAAATGGTTCGGTGCATGTTGCGAGTTTACGTCCACCAGGATTGGCTCGAAATTCTCGCTCAATCGTGCGAGTGTTTCGAAGATATCGCGATCAGCATCCAACATGGTCTTTCGTTGGTTAGCTCGAAGTACTCCAGCCATCAACGCGTCTTGCATTCGGGACGAATCGAATTCGCTTCGATTCGCATCGAGAGGATAGGAGCCGCGCGATCCGCTCACCAGCGGTCCCACTTGCGAGTTCTTCAATATTGAAGCGAATCTCGGATCGTCAGCCGAGAAACCATAGATATGCCCTAGCTCATGCGCCAAAACGGTCAGGAGATCATATCGACCATTCCAGATTTCTGAGGCAATCTCGTCTGTCGTAGGGTCATCGTCGACGTACCAACCATTTCCTGCGGCGTCATCATCCAAGATGATTTCACCGACCACGCGGCGTTGTCCGTTTTGGTCGCGAGTTTCCCCATTTCGGAAAGCAACTGCCAATTGGCCAGGAGGAAGAGAAGAGGTCGATATTCGCAAGTCCGCCGCGGGCAAACCTTGATTGAGATACCACTGGCTGGCGTACCAAAGCAAGTCAAGAATTGCATCGTCGAGATTTGCTGCCAGACTGGAATCGGTTTTGTCGTTTGCGAAGTGGGTTAGCGTTAAATAGATTCCGAGCGGAGTACGACTCCAAACTTCGAACAAATTTGGATGAGTTGAAACGAGTAGAGGTCGATACGTGAGGTCGAGATCGGCCCCGTATAGAAATCCGGAAGGTGACTGAGTTCCGACACCAGCTTGCAGTCGAAATAGAGTGGAGGCAGCACCAGGTACCCATTCATAGTTGCGAGGAATTCTTTCAAATTGCGACGATTTGCTTACAACAAATTGGTGGCCCCCCAAATCGTTTTTGAAAACGGTGACTGCACCTTTGAGTGTTGGCCGACTTAAATCGGCTTTTGATGTCCACGCACCAAACTCCAGCGTGTCGTAGTAATAGACTTCGATCGGGGGCGAGTCCAGCTTTCCGCCCTTGTAAAAGCCCTCGTTGCTAATGAAATCCAGCATGTCATCGCGGAGTTTTCCAGTCAGCTTGTTCTGGATAATGTCAACAACGTCTTGAACCAAACCGCCGTAGTGAAGTTTTATCTCTCCACCACCGGGGAAACTGACTGATCTTATATCGCGGTCCAGTTGCATTAAGCGCGAACGGCCACCTGTCACCGAGATATTCAAATCCAAGTCGCTTAACGTGTCCATCGGCGTCTTGTGCAAATCTGCAATCGTTCGAAACGCTGAGCGGACGGAGAAGAACTGGCCGTAGATCGCGAGAAGGTCGCCGCTGTAAATCTGGCCGACACGACTGGCACGCGTATTGATCTGTGCAAGCGACGATCCGCCGGTTCCACGGGCTGACAAGCCCGTAAGTTCTCCCGGTTGAAGTCCTGAGACTTTACCACCTGATGCGTAGAGTTCATCAAAGATGATCTTCATGACGCTAGCGTGCGTATCGGAAAGGAAAGGAGTATTTAGGAATTCTTGGAATTTCTCAACGTTTGTTCCAATACGGATCATTCTGTCGATGGTATTGGTCCAAATCTTGGGGACGTTGTAGCGGTGCTTGGTGAGCAAGGTTTCGAGTTGGCGTACAGCGGCCAATGTCTGTCGGCTCTTTATTTGGCCTTTGAGAGTTGCTAGGTTCGCTTGCACTTGGCTTAGTTTATCGGAAAAAGCTGCCATCTCGCTTTGAACCACGTCTGGAATGACATTGCCTAATTCATCCGCTTTCGAGGTGATTAACCTTTTAGCGAGCGCGGTGATTTGGTCCATTCCTTTTGGGGTCGATGCGTCGACTGCGGCAGCGATGGTTTTCGCTCCAGTCCATTCCTTTAATGGATCGGCAATTTTCCCGACGGTTCGAAGAATATTGACCATGTGACCGAGCGTAGCCTGAGATTTCATGCCGATAGCCCACCCCTCGCTCCTAAGCTGGTCCATTACTGCTGCAACGGCTGCTTTGGTTTCCTCGTGAAACTCCTTAGTGGCTAGACTCGCAATAGCCTTGCCTGAGGTGAAAAGGAAATTCTTAACATCACCCGCGACTCGATAACTATTTCTTGCTATCGCGATCAGTGGGGCTCTTGCCACCTCATCAAGCCCCTGCACGGTTCTAACAATCACATTGCCCTTGAATCCTAGGGATGCAAGCCGTACGTCTTGGACAAACGAGGAAAGGCGACCATAGCCCTTTACGATTTGGCCAGGTGTGAAGAGCGATGCAAGGTCGAAAGTGGCGCGACCGAGGTTTTCATAGTCCCCTTGCATGAAAGCGGATCCCATTCGACCTGGAATCCCCACAATTCCTTGGACCATTCCACCGAGAACGGCAATGGAGGTTTGGCCTGCCGCCAAACCACCTCGGAAGCGATTCGAGGTGCTGTATCCCTGTTCGTATTGCTTGTACATCGCTGCGACACCACGCGCTGATTCGCTCTGCCACGTATGCAAGGTATCCCACGTCGCACCCAAATCACTTCCGGTAACTTGATCGATCCCGAATGCTGCCAATTCAACCGCAATGAATGGAGAATCCGCCGCCAGAAGCGTTAGCTCGGTAATCATTGACGCTCCGCCCAGGGCGAAGCCTGTCACCGTCTCTAACGCCGCGCCTACTGGTGCTGCGTAGCCGTAGCGTTGCATCAAAGTTCCCTTGGGACTGAACCCCCGTTGACTTATTGTCAAGGCTTTATCGAGTTCTTCATTTCCCTTGACACTAACGCCGTTCATTTGCTTAAAGGTTTGGTAGTCTTCTTGGAAACGCACCTGCTCTCCAACCAAGCCTGAGGGGTCGACCACGTTGATAGGATTGTTGGCGACATAGCGGTAAAGATTCTCATCCAGTCCATGGTACCCTGTTGGATCCGCGCTCAAGAATCTTCCTGTGGTCGGATCGTAGTATCGATTTCGGTAGTAATACCAACCGCTTTCGAAGTCGGATTCGCGACCCGTGAAACCAAATGGAGAGATGGAATTGCCTGCGAATCGAACGGTGTTGCCAAAGCTATCGTAGTCTGCCGAGCCCAAAATACTGCCCTGCGCATTTGTCCAAGCACGCACGCTTTGCAGATGATCCCCAAGTAACCAAGTCACCTCACCTGCAGCGTTGACACTTGCCAGCACCTGGTCTGTCCGCAAACCGAAGATGTATCGTTTGTCCAACGTGGCGACTGCAGGCCCCGTTGGTCCGTCAACGTCCATCAACTCGGCGAGGATGTTCTCCCCATCTCCGTAAACGAAGTATCGCCAAACGGCGGGAGTTCCGTCGAGAAGATCCGTGTCAACGCCTTTCGCAATACGCCGATTCTGGACGTCATAGCGGTATTGGGCAGCCGCCTTGGCAACGCCATTGGAGTCTCTATCTTCATAACCGATCAATCGATTACGGGCATCCCATTGCAGCTCCCGCACCGCGCCTGTAGCGATGTCAGTGCGTTGTGCGAGATTCCCGGCAACATCATAGCTATAGCTATACTTGCTGTCGGATTTCAGCCGGTGGTCGGTTCCAAGAACGTACGCTTTGCCATGCAAATGCGAATCAAGTCGGTTGCCAGAAGTATCATATTCGTAGAACTCTTGTGGCAGAGGGTTGCTCCCCGTGTAGGTCGCGCCCACTAGTTGGCCTCCCGCATCGTACGAATAATCACTGGTTCGACCATTGGTCGTAACCGATTTGAGTCTGGCGTCGACATCGTATTCGTAGTCAAATTTTTGAAGTACCACTCCGTTCCCATTTTTCTGGACAGCCGCTATCAATAGCCCTGTATTCGAGTCATAAGTGTAGCTATCGCGTATGACCACATTCGCGCCGAGTCCACGGGTCATTTCGTCCAGAAGTCCGGTCTCTGGATTATAGGTCATCGAAATAGTTATTAGCGTTCCATCGATTTGTTCTGTGAACTGGTCGATTCGCGCTCCTAGATTGTGACGAACTTCCGTTCTCCGGATCGGTATTCCCTCGATATCCACGCGACGTTGTGTAACTTGATCCGCCAAATTCATCTGATAGGCAACCACGGAGGTAGGCATCCCTTCGGCTGTCAAGGTGGCTTTCGCAAGTCGACGCCCGTCGTCATAGTCGAACTTCAATGACGAAATACTGTCGCGCAAAAGCGTTACGTTCCGATTGGAGTCGTACTCATAGTGAACGGTGTTGGTGCGGATGGAATCTTTGTCAGACCATTCTTCTCTTTCGGGAAGGTACAGTGCGTTGAGCATTCGGTGGACTCGGCCTCCTCCCACCCACTCGGTATCCGTCAGATTCCCTACGAGATCATAGTCATACTTCAGAACATTGCCTGAAGCATTCCTTATTTCATCGGGCCGTCCAAGCCCGTCATAATAGAACGCGATTGTGTTTCCCACGGCGTCTCGCATCTGTTTCATCTGACCCTCGGGATCATATTGAAACTCCACGTTGCCACCAGCCGGTAGATCAATTCTGTCAACTTGCCCGTGCGACGTGTATCGATAGGCAGTCGTTCCGCGAACATCCTGCACAGAACTTGGCATCCCGTTGGCGCCATAGGTAAACGTACGCGTCGCACCGGTAGGGGATGTCATCTTCTGGAGACGCCCCTCCGCTGTGTAGGTATAGCGTTCCGCAATTGCAGGCAACGCTGTGTTGGACCTGGCCTCCGTCAAGTAGCCGAATGCATCGAAGACGCTCGACCGACTCAAGCCGTCTGGCGTGCTGGCAGAAGTTGTTCTGCCTGCTGCATCAAATTGGTAGCGTTGAATCCGGTTCATTGGATCGGTAACCGTTTCGATTTGATCGGTGGTCGTAAACGTACGGCGAATGGATCGATTTTGACCCGTCACCGAATCAAGAAATTCGTTCGTTCGATCCAACGTGTCATACTTGTAATCAAGAATTTTCCCGTCAGGGTCGATGCGACGGCGAGCACGTCCGGCCGAATCAAAATCGTATTTTGTTGTGTTTCCTAGGGCGTCTATTATCTCAATCAGATTCCCCAAAACATCGTAACGGGATTGCGTCGTATGTTGCTCGGGATCGCGAACAGACAATGTTCGGCCCTGCGAATCGTATTCGTAACTTGTTATTGCATGCAGGGACCCTGCCGCGATTTTCTTAGACTTCTGTTGATGAAGCGCATTGTAGTCGTAGGTCGTTCCGCGGAGACTAGTAGCCTCAGACAAAAGGTTGCCAGCAGGATCATAATCTCTAACTGAGGTCAATGCGTCGGCAGCCTGGGCTCCGACCTTGATCCTTCGTTCACGGCCAAGCCCATCGTAGGTTGTCTCTGTTACTCGGCCGGCATCATCGGTAAAGTATGTAACTTCGCCAAAGCCGTTGTATTTGGCTGACGTCGAAGCGTTACCATTTTTTGTTTCTGTCAAAAAATTACGACCAGCATACACATAGGTGGTAACTCGATCCGGTTGTGCGGAACCACTCATGGTTTCCGATTGGAGCAGCCCGAATTTCTGGTAAGCAAAGCTGGTCGTTTTTTGCGAATTCGTGCCGGCATACTCGATTTGCTTTTTCAGTCGACCGAACGCATCAAACTCGTACAGAGTCTCTTCGCCCGGGGTTCCTGATGTCGCGACTGACGAAACGTGTTCGCCAACATATTGCGTCGTAAGCGTAACTTCTTCATTCAAGCCAACCGACTGGATCGTCCGTTTTGCACGATCCAGGCCGTCGTACTCGTTACGCGTTGTCCGAAGCTGAGTAACCCCTTCAAAGGTCACTTCGGCAGTTTCCTCGAGCATCCGACCAAGAACGTCGTATTTGAATTTGGTTACGCGAGGATTCGCTGTTCCCGCACCCTCGATCTTGGATTTCAAATACCCGTGGGAATCGTATTCATATTCCGTGCGCTCGGTTCGAATTTGGCCACGGATCCGATTCTCGACCGTTACGGCTTTGATGCGGCCTATGCTATCGTATTCGGTGCCCGTGTCGAACGCCTCGTTCATGCCTGCAGCCCGCGTCATTTTGATTACCCGACCCAGAATGTCATGCAGGTATTCGGTTCGATTCCCATTGGCGTCCACTTCGGCTTTTAGATTTCCTACGCTATCGTATTCATAGGCTATCGATTGCGCTTCGTTACCAAGCCCGGTCGTGCCACCACGAGCAACTTTCTTAAGTCGCCCCAGCAAGTCAAAGTCATAATCCACAAATCGGCTGCCGTCGACGGTCGTGATCGTCATTACGTCATTGCGGCCGCTGGCGTCACTCGTGAAGGAAACCGTCAAAGGACTGTCGGTATTGGCACCCATTCGCGAAGTTTTGAGGCGGTCGCTGCGATCGTAGTTATTGACTGTGGCAAGTCCAAGCAGATTTGTTTCTTGGGCGATTTGACCTGTTCCTGTAACTGCCCTCGTAGTGGAAACCGACTCTCTGCCATCGCTTAGCGTCTGACTCTTTATCTCTCCCATGGCGTCATAGGAAAAAGTCACCTTGATACCCGTGGGATCGATACGTTCCGTCAGACGGCCGTCGCCATCGTACTCTGTATAGCGAACCTCACGCAAAACGGTCCCATTGGTATCCCTACGACGGTAAGACTTGGGCCGGCCTGCATCATCAAATTCAAACTCGTCTCTCCTCCCCAACGAATCGGTAATGCTCGTTAATCTTTCCTCTCCGTCATAGGTATAATGCTCTTTAGCCTGCAGACTGCTTGGTAGATCGTCTCCATAAACAAGCGTTTCGATACGACCACGCGAGTTATAAACGCGACGTGCAACGCGTCCTTCCGGATCCGTTACGGTTGTTTGATTTCCTCGACTATCGTATCCATAGGAGACGGTCGCAGCTAAAGGTGTGTCAGCCCCCGTGGTCGTTGATCGCAATTGACCGCGTGCATCGTAGGTGTGCCGGGTGATGCGAAGCCCTTGAGGTGTTGTTAGAATTTCTTCAAGCAGTTGACCTAGCTTGTTGCGAACATAACGTGTCGTCTTAGCTTCAGGTAGGCCATAACCAATGGTCATCTTGACAAGCTGATCGAGACCATCGTATTCCATTCGCGTCTCCATGCCAGAGGGATCGATAGACACCGAAGAACGTCCGAATTGATCGTAGTCAAGACTCGTTCTTTGCCCCTCACCGTCGATCACAGCTCGAGTGAATCCGCGAGCGTCGATAATCGAACGAGTCGTGTTCTGCGACGCATTGGTGATCTCGTTCTGATTTCCATATTCGTCATAACCGAAGGCCGTTTGAGAAGCATCTGCGTGCAGGGTGAATAGCAAGCGTTCGGCTTGGAGCCCAGTTCCGTACTCATAGTCGTGAAGTGTTACCCCGACGCCATCAATCACCTTGTCGAGGCGTCCCATCGCATCATGCACCGTTTTTCGATTGACACCGGCTGGATCGGTGGATTCCTTTAGTTGATTCAACAAGCTAAAGCGATGATAAGAAAGCTTTCCATTTCGATCGGTTGAAACACGCGGGTTTCCATTCGCGTCGTAGGTGAACGAACTGGTAATATTGCCAGGTTCCGTGCGGGTCTTGAGTCGATTCATTGGATCGAACGTTGTTGTGACGGAATTTCCCGCTGCGTCGATGCGAGCCGAAATATTCCCTGCCGCATCGTATTCGAAAACTTGAATGGATTCTGATTCATTGGCAATGGATGGAGCCTTGACCGACTTCAGGTTCCCGTCCGAGCCATAGGTGTACTGGGTTGCAAAACCTAGCGGGTCGATCGTTTGTTTCAGACGGCCTTGATTGTCATACTGTTCTTCGTTGATCACATCTCCATATTCGGCGGTCGCAAAGATCGTCTTGCGGATCCGACCATCCTGTTCCCAAACATGTTGGGTCACTCGACCAAATCGATCGGTTGAGGAGGTCTTTACGGTGTAATAGAAACGAGGATCGATGGGGTTGAGTCGTCGCTCATATTGGAACCTGATGCGATCTCCGTTGTGCTTTCGAATTTCGATGACATTACCGTCGGCGTCGTAATCCTGTTGTGTTTCCTTTAGGGGATCGAATCGGTCATCTCGAAATTTCTCAGAAACGATTCGATTGTTCTCGTCGCGTGAGAATTTCGGGCGATCCGCGATTCCTTGGTCCTTTGTTTCCGGGCTCACATACAGTCCAAATACATCGACCTTGGTAAACCACTCCGCGCCGAGAGCGTCGGTGTGGCGGGCCCGGGGACTTCCAAGCGAAACGAGTCGCGCTTTCACTGAGTCAGGGTTGATCGAGTCTTTGAGTTCGTAAAGACCAAATACTTGCGCAGGATCGACTTCTAAAGTAACGCCATCCACTCGTGTCCCTGAGCGGATTCTTCCCGCGAAGTTGTAGCTAATCGTCTCGCGAAACGGATTGACCTCCGACTCGCCGATTTCGACCCATGGGTTACCACGCTTGTGGGTTTGTGCATTGAGTAATGGGAAGTCTTCTTCGTATCCAAAGGTCCTGGACGAGCCGTCGGCATCCGTGATTCGAGTAAGGAGGTTCTTTGCAATTGTCAGCTTTGTCGATCGACCCGTATGATCCTTGATTTCGGAAACGGAATCTCCCGAGTAAACGAACTGAAAGAAACCGCCGTAAGGGTCGACGATCTTGGTCAGTTTTTCTCCAGCGTATTCAAAGGTAGTTCGATTGCTGAACAGATCGGAGACCCATAGCATCTTACCATCGCGGTCGAACTTGCGGAGCGTTCCCGATGTCTCAGCCAAGGTGAAACCGCCGTCTGCGTCCTGCCGTAACGACGAATAGTCACCCTTCTGAGCGAGCAATGGATCCGACGGATTCTTGTCATAGCTGCGAATCGATTCATTCCCATTTCCATCGACCAGTAGAACACTTCCTGGCCCCAACGGGTAGATCGTATAGAAGCCTTCGATTCCCCAGCCAGCTCCTAAAGGTCCGTCGCTCAAGTTGACGACAGGTAGTTGCCCGGTGAACTTCCCGAACTCACCGATAAAATATCCATCCGATGTTTTTCGGAATATCCCTGCCTCCAATTCGTAGTTGTAAACGCCACTCTTAGCTTTTGTTAGGTCGATCTGGAGCGCTCCCCCCAAATCTCCGCCACCGTCAGGCACTTCGAAAACCTGTTCGTGCCCTCGAAAACCGCGCTCGAGCAGTTCAGATGTCAGTTCAATTCCCTTCGACCAAAACTCATCCGTATCGTTGAATACACGCACTCTCGCCAGCACGTAGCGATCGAGACTTGTGTTGAAAGCAACGTCGGGGAACTCGAAGTGAATGATATGTCTAGGATCGGCTCGAAGAGAGTCATAATGCAGGGTTAGCTCTTTCGCACTATCGCCTCTCACATAGGACGCGATGGTATGCGTTTCGTGAACGGCTCCTGAATGGAGTTCGGCCCTCGATGTTAATCCGATCGCCTCAGAACGCGCGCAGTCGATAGCGCCCGTTTCACATAAATTGACTCTCTGGTTGTAATCGTTGTCGCGCGGCGCTATCGGCGTAAGCTGCGTTTGGGCTGCGATGCCATAACCCGCCGACCCTAGCGGTAATGGGCCGAAAGGATTCTTCTTATCTGAGTCGTTGTCATAGGTCGTACCGAAAAAATCTACGGGAGGGACCCCATAAACTAGATGCGTCCCGTCTTTCCCGTAGAGCCGGAAATCACCCCGGACATCGATCTTTGGAAAGAGGTCATTGATCGGAATGGATTGCAGTGGATTGCTGACGGCGTTTGGATCGACATCGATAAAGGCGCCAAATTGATAGATGCTGGTTCGACCTTTGAATCCCTCCTCTGTAATTCGTATCATCATTCCGGCGTCATAAGCAAACAACCCGTCTTGTGCCAAGCCACGTGAAGCGATCAAGAAAAGACCATTGCCAACTCCCGGACTGTAAACCACATTATCCGGAAACAACATCGGAGTCGGTCGGGTGCCAGCCACGACCTTCGGCTTGTCTATGCTGTCATTCCGTCGCGGTAGGCGAATCAACGCAATGTTTCCACCGGCTGCCTGAGGAAAGACCGCTCGCTGCGAACCATTTCCATTGGTCCCTGCAATCAGGGATCCATCTCCATCAAGCAGATTGACCTTGGGATGGGAAAGAAGAGATAAGACAGGGAAGTTTGGATCGCGACGTGACTCTCCCAGCAAAAGACGATTAAATGTTGAAATGGCTAAGTAAGCTGGGTGACGATCGACCATCTTCTCGACGCCATCCACCTTCTCTTTCCTTGCAAACAAGTCTTCTGGAACATACGCGATCGATTGCGGATTGAAGATCCCGAATGATGGCACGAGAGCCTCATTGAATTTGTCATCTCCAAGAGTCGTTAGATCAATCGCCGTTACATCGTGGCTCTCGATAGCTCCTCGCTCGGCTTGCTCTTGCGTGACGCGATTGCGACGTAGAACAAAGATCCCTTCGTATCGCCCCATTCGGTCTGCGACGTAGACCTGATCTGCATTGTCGGTAGCGGCAGTAACAGCGTAGGGTGAAACTCCAGTCGGTATGGCTTCGACAAGTTCGGTCTTCTCGATGGTTGCGACATCAAATATCAGGGTCAAGCCACGTTTTCCTGTGTCTCGACCAAAAAGGTCAGCCCCAGGTGCTGCGGCGTAAAGCCGTTGCCCATCGCTCGAAATCGCAATGCCTCGCAAACCCAGAGGTGCGTCCTCGGAAGAAAAAGTAATGGCGTGTATCCATTGGTGAAAGCGTGTCGAGTTCGGATCGATATCGATAACGTAGATCGCTGCTTTGAATCGATCGGGGACGAAGAGATACCGCCCCTGAGGGTCGATCGTGGCTCGTTCAGCCAGGGCACCCGGCGGCAGCGCAATCGTTTGTACGCCTAGAGTCGCGGGATCGTTGTTGTCATCGCGAACGAGATCCAGCATCTGCAACGCGACGGCGTCAATCACAAGTATCGATGGCTCATTTGCCAGCGTAACATAAGCTCGCGTTTGGTCCGGGGCCAAGGTGATCGAGGTTGGACTGAAAAACTTGTTTCCCGATTGCATCTTGATGCGGGCCGCTTCGCGCGGATTGCTCATCTTAATAGCGTCTCCATCCGGCTTGGGATTAGGATAAGCGTACTCGGCTTGCGTATTAATCACCGAGATCTCATTGGTTTGTGGGAGTGGCACAAACGCAAAACGCTGAGGACGAAGATCGGGGATCCCGGACCCGACGATGTTGGCAAGCATTCGCACTTCCCCGCTCTCGAAATTGCTTTCCCTGCCAGCGATTTTTGTCTTGCGCACCACATAAATCCCGGTCACTCCGAGCAAGATCGAATCGGGGACTGTCACTTCCATGGTTTGAGATTCGCCACCCCCTTGAATCGTTACCGGAACCACGACGTCCGAGCCGCCAACGGTAGCCATGCTTCCATCCAGACTACGCGTGTCGCGCGGGCCAAATTGGAATAGGACAGAAACACCGTCGCTGGCGGTTTCAGCCACGTTTCCGTTGGCCGGTATTCTGAAGTTGGCTCCCTCAAGAATGATCCGAGGCTTTACGTCGTTTCCATTGCCAAAACTGAGTGTCGCTTTCTTGACTTCCACGGCTGGCACGCCACTCGTGGAGGGTGGCCGGGGTGTGATGATCAATCCAATATCCCGGACTTCACCAGCATTCAGCTGGACGTTAACGTTCGACGAAGAAGTGACTAGCCCGATCGAAGAATATTCCAAAAACCGAATCGTGTAGGGGGTGCCAGGAGTGATGGGGATTCGGAATTCATTAAAAGAGCCAGCTACCACGTAGTAACGATTACCCTGTTGGTCTTGCACTTCCGCAGCTGAAGCATGGGGATTAATCGCCTGGCCACGAACCGTAGAAGGGGTGCCGTTAATTTGTCCAGCCAACACGGTCCGGTTGCCGAATTGATCGATGACATTGGTGTAATCTGCCGTAAGCCTCTTAAATCCATTAAATCCCTCGGATGCCGTTCGGATCATGCGGTCGGCATCGACAACCGCATGGTCCATCACTGCCCACGTTGTCGTCAGGACACCTTCCGAATTGATGACCTGCACTTGCTCGAACAAATAAACGTCGTCGCCAACGTTCATCGATGCTGGCGCGGGCATGCCAATGGAAAGTGGAATTTCTGTATCGCTATTGCTTAGCCTATACGTAAACGCTCCCACAACATCCCAACCCGAAGGGGTCGGTAAGGGCAACGAATTCGTCGAAAGCGGATTTATGCTGAGCGTCGTTCCAGCAGGCAAGCCGCCCGGACCAATCGCTAAGGAATATCCAGCGTTCTCAACGATTCCTCCACGATCATCAACCACTCCGGTCGATGAAGGCAACCGGACGCTGACGGGAACATCAAAAACTTGACCGCCATTGATGACCGTGACGAAAGTACTCCCTTCGACTAACGGCCGCAGCAAACCATTCGCGTCGATCGATGCAATCGCAGGATTGTTGACGATGTACTTCGATCCGCCCGCTGCTGAGCTGAGGTATTCGATGACTCCAGGTGAACGATTTTCGCGAACGGCAAACTGTCGTGTCTGATTGAATGAACCAACCAAATAGCTGGCGGGAAAAACATCCAGCTTGCGCGTATCGGTTGCCCCAACCAATATCGCGATGGCCGTTGTCATGCCACCCGATGAGGCTTGAATGATCGAAATCCCAGCTTGCTTTGCTACCACCACACCCTGATCGGTTACGTCGACCGACGAACCGGTGAGAATAGAATATTGAACTTCTCGCGGATCGAGCGCATAGGAACTTCCGAAAATGGGTTGTGCGAACAATGCCAATCGCTGTTGCCCGCCAAGGCTGAGTTGGACCGAATTGACTGCAAAATCGATAGATCGTAGCCCGACCGCAGAGACTTCGATCGGCAAGCTTGCCTCCGCCGACTCCAACAATCCGTCCCCCGCAATCCAACGAATTGCCCCAGTACCGGTAAAGCCATCCGCAGTATCAAATGCCCATAGTCCATCACCGACGTATCGAAGTTCCCCATTGGAAACCGATAAAGGTCGAAGCCCTATTATGTCTTCCTCTGGGTCTCGCACGAAATTCCGACTGTCAATTAACAGTGGCACATTGGAGCGAGTCAGCAATGCCGACGTTGGGTTTACGAGCGTAGGCCTTCGATTCAGTTGAACTCCAAGAACCGAGAGCAATCCAACACGATCGCTGCTATTGACCTGTCCGTCTCGATTAAAGTCGGCGGCCACAAGGTAATTGGATTGACCTTGTGAAGAGCCGAAAGCGGAATCCAACATGTTGGCATCCGTGGCGTCGACGCGACCGTTCGTGTCGACGTCACCTAGCAATTGGAATCGAACAGAGAAATCACCGAGGCTAGCGTCTCGCGAACGAACAAGCATCGAGTAACTTCCGGCCTGATCTATAGAAAATTGAGTGATCGATCGATTGGCGTTCAACACTCCATTGACAGCAGCCGCACCAGGAATTTCGAGAGCGGCAGGGTTAAACCCGTTCGCGCCGTTCACCAATCCAATAAAGGTAAATAGTCCGTTGGGTGCCGTGGCAAGTTCCGCATCGGTTACGGTGAAGGAATAGACTCGTGACTCGTTGGCCGCCAACGAGCCATCGGTCCCTCTTAAAATAAGATCCGATGTCCCTCCCAAATGGGGTTGTACCGCTTGCGATGCAGCAAAGTTACCCGATGCGTCGTATTGGATCAAGTTTCCAAGCCCACTCCGCTCACTAGCGAGAATGAGTTTCCCTCGACCGTTGTAACCATACAAAGACTCGTCAAGCGTTTGTGACTTCGCAATGGATACAAGCCTCCTATCACGATCATAACGATACCCCACAGACTGAGCTGAAGGACCGATGATCTCGCCAATTCTTCCGGCCGCATTCCGAATAAAGCTCACTCTGCTTCCATCGCTTGCGATCAAGGCATTCGATGTCGCCAAGAGGGTCTTGTTATTCGCCTCGATCTGTACCAATTGACCATGGGCGTAACGGTAACGTGTTCCGTCCAAGGATGTGATTTGCAGCTCCCATTCCCCATCCTCGGCGATATCCAAAGGGTTGTAGGGAAGACCATTCGAAGCGGAAAAGAACCCGTTCGCGACACGAACGAGGAGAATATCTGGAGTTGCCAGTACCCAATTCGGATCATCCGAAGCAAAGGCTGGAGTGTAGGTTTCGCGATTGCCAATCGTTTTCTTTTGCGGATTGAAGGTGAACCCGGTTCGTTGACCGTCGGGTCGCGTCAGATACAAACGCATGCCTTGTGTCCAAGCGCGGTCGATCGACGACAAATGATCCGAACTGGATTGCAACGCATCCTCTTCAATGGCAATGTTTGGTTCGAGCAGTGGAATCGTCCATCCAGGAGATAGCAACCCATGATCACCCTCGGATGTCGAGGAAAGCGACAAGCTCGAATAAAACCGTTCTAGTCGAATGGGTATTCCACCCAACGTCGTGTCCAGATCAAGAAATTGCGTCTGGAAAGCTGAGGCTTTGGTTGAACTGTTGATTTCCAAAGCATGTTCACGAACGGTTTCATGTCCGCCGAGATCGATAGCTCGGATGCGCAGTCGATAGAACCCATTCTCTAAGCGTTGGGGATCGATGGCGAAAGGAATGGTACCACCCGAAATACCATTTTTGATTTCAATCCTTTCTTCGCTACCTTGAGCGACCAGTTCGATCGAGTACTCGTCCAAACTTGCATCGTTAATGGTCACTCCCGTGGTGAACAGAGATGAAATTCGCAACGAACCAGGAAGCGTCGAAAACACTTCCGGCGGTGAAAAATCCGATGCTTTTCGGACACGGATTACCTGGCTAACACTCGTTTGCAGACCATGGTCGTCAGTAATTGTTGCCACTGCTTCATATCGCCCCGAGGTTGATGGGACGAATGTTGCACGGCCCTGATCGTCCAGGGATTGTAGGACACCATCGATTCTTAGTTCAACACTGGAGACGGTCGAACGGCTATCGACGATCGGCTCGACAAGCACCGTGGTTCCTGGCGTCACCGCAAAACTTGGCGTGACGATGATGCGAGCTCGAGGAGCTTCGGGTGCCGCCAAAACACTCCATTGAGCAGTGCGTCCTATGCTGGTTTGGCCGTCGCTCACCGTGAAGCGAACAATGTGCTCTCCGAGTTGAAATGCTTCAGGAGTCCAATTCACCATTCTTGTTTGAGAATCGAAGGTCGCACCTGGCGGTAATCCTGTAATCGTTACATTCAGTGGATCAAGATCGGGATCGGAAAACGGTACGGCCAGGAAAGACGCTTGTCCCACAACAAACTGCGAGCTCGACGGAAAGCTTATCGTCGGGGCTCGATTAACGTTGGCAATAACCCATTGAAGCGTTGTTGTCGTGGAGTTTTCAGAAGGATCGATTGCACGGACGACAAGGGTGTAGATTCCGGCTGCGTCGAATCCTGGGTTCCACTCTAGGTAGCCCGATGATTCACTGAAAGCCAATCCTTCTGGCCTCGGGCTCATTAGCTGGTACCGAACAGCATCTCCATCCGGATCAAATGCCTGCACAGGAAACGCTAGGGATTGTCCTTCGTCTACAGAAAGCCTTGGATAGGTCGGAAACACGGGAGGACGATTGACCTGTGTGACATGGATCACCATGTCCTCGCTGGCATTCGCGGCCCCATCTGTTACTGTCAGTCGCAGAATGTAGTCTCCCGCATGTTCGAGCGTTGGTCGCCAAGCGATTTGTCCCGTAGCGGTGTCCAACTGAAAGCCAGCAGGAGGGATATTGATGGCGCCATTGCTCTGGACGCTATACGCAGCCCATGTCAAAGTGTCATTGTCCTCATCGGCGGCTATTGGGGTAATCTCGAGTAGGTCCCCCTCCGCAACCTGTCGCGAGCCGATCAACGATAGCAATGGCAATCGATTTTGATCGCGAACGATCCACGTTAGAACTTGATTTGTCGCGAGTGGATCTGTTGTTCCACGCCGACCGTCGTCGACGGCTTGGATGGTTATTGAATGAGTGCCAATGTCAACAACTGTAGGGGTCCACCTCAGACGATAGCGGTTGCTGAAGCTAGTTGGTTCAAAGACGGCTCCCGGTGGGAGTCCAGTCGCTTGAACATGCAAGATGTCATTGTCAGGATCAGAAACCGCGACCTCTACCATCGATTCGCGATCCGTCAATGCGATTCGAGTGCCGAGCGCACTTACAATCGGTGGTTCATTGACACTTGTTACCGACAACACAAATGAGTTAAACGTAGCGATCCGAGGATCCACGGTATCGCGAGCACGAACTACCAGGAGGTAGCTACCACGGTCCCCGGCCGAAGGTGTCCATTGGAATCGTCCTATTCCATTGCCTTGATCCACAAAAGTAACGAAATCAGGCAACTGTTGAAGCGAACCCACAATACTCTCGTCCAAACTGGCCGACAAAGCGATTGCGTCGCCATCCGCATCGGTTGCGATGACGTCAAGGCTGCCAATCGCATCGCGTACAACTTGTTGGTTAGGAATGTCCGCGATACGGGGCGCGCTTCGAGCATCGCCGACTTCGATATCCAAGTTTGCCGACGCCTGCGAAGGAATACCGGTTCCATCTCCGTCATCCGAAACGGTAAACTGAATCCGATACGTACCACTCTGCGCAAAGGAAGGAGTCCAACGAAAAACACCCTTGGCAGTGTCGAAGGTCGCTCCGTCGGGAAGCGAGGAAAACGTGTAGAGCAACGGAGCCTGATGGAGTCCGGCATCCACAAAGAATTGATTGTCCGAGAGCAATGGGTTATTCGAACTGCCGGGGAACTCTGGATCGGTGGCAGCAATTCGCAACTGAAGTGTTTGGCCTTCCAGAATCGAAAAGGGATCAAGTCGCGGAAAGGCAACCGGTCCATTCAGATTGTTGACGGTTATGTTAAACCGGCGAGTGGCGTTGAGCTCACCGTCGTCCACCCTCACATCGATCGGATAGATGCCGTACTGATCAAAGCCTGGTGTCCATTCCAAGAGCCCGGTGTTCGGATCAAGAAATGCGCCAGCGGGGAGATTGCTTGAATAGTAGCGAAGTCGGTCTTGGTCATCGTCGTTTCCGCGAATTGCGAGAACGAGCGAGTCCCCCTCGAGAATTTCGCGATCTGCGATGGCTGCTAACGTAGGCGCAGTATTTCTATTTGTGACGAGGATATCGAATGTGGATTGGACAATGCTGAAACCATCGCTCGTGTACGCTGTAACACGTTCGTAACGCCCCGCAGCATTCGGGCCCGGCCGATAGCGAATTGCATTCGAGACCGGGTCAAAAATCGCGCCGGGAGGTAGTCGGTCAGCCCAATAAAAGAGTCGGTCCTGATCCGCGTCAAATGAACTGATTGGGATAGCCAGCACGTCACCCTCTGCAATCACAATCTGAGGCTGTGAGTTGGCCGTAGACTGGTTGATCCGTGGATTCGATGATCCTACAAGTTCACCCAAGATGGGTGCAAGCACAGGTGGCGTGTTGACACTGGCCACATTCACCGTCCATACCTGAGTTCGATACGCGTTTCGGGCGTCATAAGCCCGAAGTTCAAATCGAGTCTTATTGTCTGCTGAACGAGATGGGCTCCATTGCACGACACCGGACGCGGTGTCAACCGTAGCCCCTGCCGGAGCATCTGCAAGAATGAAATTGACAGAGCTTCCATCGGGATCGGATGCCTGTGCAGCATAGGCGTACGAAGTTCCGACGATGGCTGTTGTGTTTGGTAAGGTAATGAAAACTGGAAGCTGGTTTGCTGGCAAAGAAGCCAAAACGTGAGCGGTGAAGCGACCTTCTAGTAAGTTGGGATTGGTCAGGACTAGGGTGAGTGGTTCCGTCGTTCCACCGGCTGCCAATACTGTCCCCGTACGAAGGATCTCAATGTACGGAATGCCATTCGGATTCATGCCGATGGCAGTAGTATTGCTCGGGCCAAAAAACGAAACTCCTTGCATGGGATTTGTCCAGGAATCCAAACTGACGCGAATGGGGCCGGCGATATCGAAGGCGGCTTGATTCGATATGGACATTTCAACAAGAATCGTTCCGTCGCGGCGGTTGATTCGAGGCGTCGTGAAAAGAGCTTTGGCTGTGGCGGAGACGTCGTCCATCACGCGAAAAGGAACCGTGAAGCCTCCCCCCATGGCAATTCCTTGTTCGCTTTCTACGCGGCGATTGACGCGAAGTTCATAGCCAGCGGGGGGCAGCGTCTCAAAGAGAAGCTGACTTGAACGCGTTGCAGCGTCATACTGCACGCGTGCGATCGGGATGGATTGACCAGTGCCTTGATTAATAAGCTGATAATTTTCGGGGTTGGTTGCAGACGCAAGATCAGAACTGTCTTGTCCTTTCATCGCAACATCGAAAGTCACCGAAGCCCGATTGACGATCGGAACCACGCCATCTTCATAAACGGGGTTCGTTGCGATCACTCGCGGGGCGATGATCGGCTGCAATAGGTCGATCTGCCCAGCTTTGGTAACAAAGACTCTTCCGTCGGAGATCGTTTCGATCGTTTCGATACGAGTCGCACCACCGCTTGCCAATGTCGCGCGCTGTAACGTGCGGGTATCGATTGCGATCAACTTGCCTGTCGCATCGGTCCCGGCCAAAATCAAGTTCTCGAATAGAGTCCCTGGCTTGCCAATGGCGATCGATTCCGCAGGTTCCTCAAGAGATGCCAACAACGAAGGTCGACCGCGATGGTCGAACTTAAGAATCTCGCCACCGCGCGGCCAAGCGGTTCCATAAACGGTACCGACGGCATCGACTGCAATCGAATCCACTCGGGTCTCGCTAAACAGAACAAACTGTCGTGACGCCGTATCGAAACGTTGAATTCCACGGGTAGTCGCCACAACCATTTCTGCTTTACCCTGTACCGCAGCAATACCGGTCGCGATTCCTACGCCGTACGAAGACAAGACTCGACCTGTGGCAGGATCCAGTTGAAGCAGCCCAAGCCCGCCGCTGGTGGCCCACAATTGACCCGCCGCATCGAAAGCCATTTCGTAAACCGGTTGGTTAAGTACCGCAAAGGGCTCGATCACGTTGGAGACGGAACCGCGTAACGCAAGCCGGTAGAGTGTTCTACGCCCTTCTCCACCGGACGCGAAGAGGTATTGCCCGTCCGGAGACGCTGCCATGGCAAGCGAACCGACCGACGCACCCGAATTGCCAAGGCCAAGAACGAACCTTTCGGCAGCCAATGGTTCCAACGTTCTAGAGAAGTTACTTGGGCGTGAAACACTTTGCTTGGAAGGTACTCCATCGAGTATTTGTTGTAACATTCGATTCTGCACAACATTGTGAAACGGTTCGATAACAGCCATCGCGGTTTCCACTTCGACCGAAACCGCGGGAGGTTGTCCGAGGTTAATTCTTGCTGCAAGCCTAGGCACGAGCAATTCTGTGAGAACCCTTTCGACATTGCCGGCGGTGTCAATGCTCCTTAACAAGAACGACGGTTTGTTGGTCGTTGACGTTTCAGTGAGAGTATATTCACTCTGATCGCCGCGCATCCTGGCTACCGTTCGATAGCGAACCCCGTCATAGCTTACGAGCACAACCGTTTCAGCGATCCCATTGTTAGGGGTTGCGAACTGTTTCGAATCGTCGGTGGCGGTCCAGCGAACTTGATAGCGATTTCCGTTTAGCTCCGTCACGCTCCAGGTGGTTGTGGGTGGCACGACATCGAGAGTAACAACCGAAGCAAGTGAAGCAACCGCTGGCTGCTGCTCGAACTGAATCGTCGCCACTGAATTGGCCCTTGCCCCAGTTGACCATTGCGTTGGGTCATCGATGCTGGCCTCAATCCAGTAACCCAATTGCAATGATTGGCCAGGTTGCAGGATACCAACCTTTGGATCGCTCGGTGCTAAACCATCGATAGGATCCACCGCGTTGAATGTCCAGATAGCCGTTCGTGTGTTGACATCGACTCCAGCCGTTACCTGAAGAACAAAGCCGTGCGATTGTGAGTAATCGAAATCGCCTGTAAAGGCTGCTCGGCTATCAGGAATTTCAATCTTGATATCGCCGATCTGCAGATCCGACAATTGAAATCGACGAACGTCGAAGAGGGGATCGATGGGGACGGTGACTCGGATGCTTCTCGCGCTGGCAGGAGCATCTTGTGGATACGTCGCTTCGACGGTGTAGGGTAGCGGGATATCGATTGGAACGACATTGTTGCTGCCGTAGCCCGCTGGCCCCGTGATTTCAATCACGGAAGCATCCGTCTGGCCACTCAAGCCAATATTGGCCGGTGCCACAGGGGAGAAGCCAACATCCAGGGACGGTCCGACGTGCATTCGAAATGCAGCGAAGGAAGTATCACTGGATTGCTTTAGGTTGTATGCTTCAAAACTTGGTACGCCCCCTCCTGCATAGTCATCGGGAGTATCTCCCATATATGTGCGAAGTCGGGCCATCAAGGCGGATCGATTGCTTGCGGCCGTGATGCCATCCCGTTCAATATCTCGGAGGATGCTACTTCCTGCCTCGGTGCCCAGCAACCCGGCGACTGCAACAAACAAGCCTGAAACTGCTTCCCCCTTCGCGTCCGGGGTTGGAGGCAAGTCTTCAGGGCGAATGAAGCCAGCAGCGCTCAATGCGCCAAGATACGCATTGCTCCAAGTGGTTACGTCGGACGCTAATGCGATGAGCGGCGGGGGCGCGAGTACATCGCGCAAGATCCCATCGCGAAGCATCGCTGCCTCTGCCCGTTTGCGATCAAGATACTCGTCGGGAGTCAGTGGTGTTGCGGCGGCAGCCACATAGAAATCGACAGCGAGCAATTCGCGCTGTTCCTTCGAAAGGTTGCGAAGGAAACCAGGGTCTTCTTCCAACAACTGCCTAAGTTCAGGATAGGTATCAACAATGATAGAAAGGCTTTCGGTCTTTGACGTCGGTAGATCGAAAATCATGCCGCTCGCCGTGTAGACTCCAGACACATTCATGAGCGGATCAAACTGATCGAGAAAGCTGAGGTGATTCGTCGTACTTGCAATGTTCGTGCCAAATCCTGTTAGGGTGGAACGGACTTTGATCGCTTCCCCTGGAATGATTCCCGGTGCGGGATTCTGTACGCGCGGAACGCCAACGCGAACTTCAGTGTACGGTGTATCAATGTTCGCCAAATTGCGGACTGTGACCCCATAAGTCGTTGACTCGCCAATTTCCAACTGAGCTTTACCACCGACACCGATGTCGGTGGTAAGCGCATCGGCGGGTTCGACCTGCAAACGATAGGGATCGATTATTGTGCGACCGTCAGGGTGAATCACTTGAACGTCGTAGAGCCCACTCGTCGCATCTCGAAGGTCGAAGACAGCAATTAGCTTGGTCGCGTCCACTCGCGAGAGTGAAACAGGAGCGAACTCCGCAAGCGAGGGGCGAATCAATCGCACGGTAGCGTCGCGAGGAAACTCCGCTCCCCGAATCTCGACGGTTGCGTAACGCGAATCGCCAACTCGGTCCGGAGTGATGTTGGTGATACTAAATGGGATCGCACGGGCGAGGATCGAAATGGGATAAGGGGTTGCGACCGTCGGGTTAGGATTGCCATTGCTATCTGTCTCCTCCGCTCGAACACCAGCGCGCGCGAGAATGTAATAGTTTCCAGCCAAAGTCTCGGGGATCAACACGCTTTGATTGGGTTTGAGATAACCGACAAAAGCGTGGTCATTTTCAATCGGTGAGGGCAGAGCTTCGTGGCGGACATAGAGTTCATGCGCCCCTCGCGCGGCGGACAAATCGATCTGAACTGTTTGTCCTGCCAACGCTTCGAATCGGTACAGACGCCATCCTCCCGCACTGAGGGTATCTGCGGACGGAATACCCGTTCGAAGCAGCGGAACATCAATCTGAAGTTGACCCGTAGAAAGGCCTGTGTTATTCCGATTATTGTCTCCTTCGCTAACATCGTCAAAGATATCCGCTCGAACCAAGATGCGATACTCGCCCTTGAGTCGGGGTGGCACGATGGCGCTTATTGTTGCCGTATACGACTGACCGGGTGCGAGCGTGCGGGCAGTCTCCGGTTCGAAGCGTCCAAGGAGTGAATCTCCTTGATCCCATGTATTGTTAGCGGATAGATAGATAGCGTCAGCCCAAAATCCGGAAGCGGCTGCAGATCCTTGGTTTGTTACGGTCCAAGAGATCGAAACCTTCTGACCAACGTACGCCGTTGTCGGAATCGATACGTCGGTAACCAACAGGTCACTTGGTGGAGGAACTTCAATGAGCAATGGGATGGTCGTCGAGGAATCGTTGTCGTTTTCGTTAGACTCGCGGACATTTCCTTTCGGAATCGCTATCCCGCGTTGCGCATCCGATCGAACGATGACATAGTAGGTTCCGGACAGGCCTCGCGGCAAACGGAAACGTTGATCGATGTTGATTGCAGTGCCGGGCACAATGGCCGTCCGCTGTTCGATGCTTCCAACAAATAGATCGCTAATGGGATCCAAGAACCGATCCCGGGATAGATAAATGTGATCGACCCATGGCAATTGTCGCGGCGGTATGACGCCACCTGCGTTGCGAACCGTATACTGCACTCGGAAATCGCGTCCGACTTGGACCCGCTCGTCGGACGTTAGGTTGATGACCTGAAGGTTAGGCCGATCGATGGCAGTGATGGTCAAGTCTACAAGTGACGTGTTATTTCCCTCGTCGCGGAATTCGAGAACTCCACCTAAACCGCCACCCGAAATACGCGAGGCGTTTTCAGGATAAGGTGGATTCCAGCCGATTGCTTCGCCGAAACTGACACTAAACGGAGTGTCCGTGAAGAGAATCAATTGGTAAGGACCACCGAGGTTGTCCGGAATCTGGATCGGTGTTTCCACGGTGTAACTTTGGCCTGGGTCCAGGGTTCTCCATTGAGAAATCTGAGCCAAAGTCAAATCGCTCGTGGCGAGCGTTGAGTCTTGAGAAAGATAAACTCCATCGCTCCAACGCGCTGGGCCTGTGCTGCGATTGCCGGCGTTGGTGACTTTCCAGCGCGCCATCGCTACGCCACCGGAATCCGCCGTCGCCGGTACAACCGTAAAACTAGTCACACGCAGATCAGGTTCCTTGTACGTGACATCGATTGGACCACTGCTTGACTGGTTGTTGGCGATTCGCGGATGGTCGCTGGGGAGATTGCGTTCCCATTCTCGGTTGCTGAAAAAACGAGGCCAATCCGGAAAACTCCCCTGAGGCCACCCCCCAAGGGATAAGCCGAAGCGTGTTAAGAAGGCGTTTACAATGACGTGTGTATACCACCGACCTTCGATGCCCCGCGGTAAATCAAAACGGAAGTTCATCGACCGTGACCCGTTCGGTGCGATCACTTCTCCTGAGTCGATGGTAGCGCCGACGTAGGTCGCACGGCTTTCGATAAAGGTCGGGTCTTTTGAGACGTAAACGTAATAGTTAAAAAGAGTTCCAGGCCACGAAGGATCGCTTCCAAAATTGGCTACCTCCCATGAGACTTGCAACGATTCTCCAGAGTCCGCGGAGGTAGCGGTTTGAACATTGCGGACCACTAGATCGATGTTCCGATCAACGACCGTGGACATTGCAAAAGCGGTGTTGTTCTTTGTGAAAGGACCTTCATAAACCGTTGCAATCTGTTGCGTTGGACCAGCCAAAATGCTCAGCAACGTGCTGCGATCGAATTGTTTCAAATCGGCGATCTTGATGTCGCCAAGCGGTTTACCAACTGCGTTCTCAAAACGTTGAAGAATGGCTCGGACCTCGGATAGTAGATCGGGGTCCTCGATGTTGGCGGCGATCGATGGATCAACATTGGTTGCGACGATAAAATGAGAACCGACTGCCGAAGGGGGAAGCGTGAAAGTAGATTCCTGTGTATAGGATTGATCCGGTTGAAGTACTCCAGCGTGGGGAAGTGCAAAAACAAGAATATCGGATGCATCCAGGATCCCATCCTTCGAAAGATATACCGCATCGGCCCATCGATCGCGGTCCGTGACGACAGCCCCACGATTAGATACCGTCCACGACATGGTGACTTGCGAGCCTCCTTTCGCTTGCGCGGGGGCAGATACGTTCGACACAACCAAGTCTGCAGGAGGTGACAACAGGACATTGACAGGTGTCGAACGGAAGTTGCTGCCGTCCAGGTCGTTTGGAGCATCTGGATTGATGTTCGAGGCAAAGGCTTCTTCATAGACGCTATTATTGCTGTCAGCAAAAACCGTCATGAAGAGAGCTCCTTCGGTACCGGCCGGAATAGCAAAGGTCCCACTGGTTTCGTAGCTTTCACCAAGGGCGAGAACACCATTGTGCCCGATGTTTCCAAGAAGGATGTCTCCACGAAGGACGCTCGGTCGCCCCTTGTCCCTCGTCAGCCAGACACTGTCAGTCCAAGATCCTGGTTCCGTCGGCCCGGGACCTCGATTTGCGACTTTCCAGCGAACCGTTATCGAATTTCGATCGAAGACATCGCGTGGTGCACTTACACTTTCAGTGACCAAGTCAGGCGGTGGCACCTCCGTCCGATCGACCGCGATCCGTTTGGCAATGTAGTTATTGTCTTCGGAAGGCCACTCGTCGACCTGTGCTTGGGCATCGATCATGGCGACAACGTAGAGATTGCCGGACAGGTTGATCGGAAGCAAAGCGGATACTTCGGTCGTGTACTCCGTCGGCCCCGGAATAGGGCTGCCAACATACGACAGCGCTGATCCGTTCGAGACACTCTTCAAACGGAGAAAGCGACCGTTCGGATTTGCGGTGGTGCTCAGCCAAACTTCGTCCGTCCAGCGACTTCCGGCGGAAGGTGTATCCGCGGTCCCAACGTTGCGCACGGTGAATCGCACATCCATGACCGTCCCGGAGGTGACGCTGGCCGGCGCATTGATCGCGGTGGCCATAAGGTCGGGGCGCGGACGAGCATCGATGAGGATCGGACTGCTGATCAATCGATTGTTGTTTTCATTCGATTCCAAAATGGAACCGCCATCGTCGATATCGATAACCAGTCGATATTGACCGGGATTGCGTGGGAATCGAACAAACTCAGTTCGTTCGATCGAGGAACCCGCCGCTAGCCCACTGGTATTTGTGTAGGAAGCGAGGGGAAAGCGAATCGAACTATTCGTCGTCGATTCCAAGTAGATTCGGTCGGTCCAACCATCCGGTAGTTTCTCCGGCCCGTCATTGGTCACCGTCCACGTCACTGCAAGCTGTTGGCCATCGAGCACTCTCGCCGGAAAGGTGCCGAGCGAGCCGCGCAAATCGACCATTGGATGCACATAGGCTGTTACATTCACTGCGTTGGTGGATCGAGTTGTGTTGTTGTTCGTATGGAGAAACTCATAAGGCCCTCCTGTTGCAACAACTACGAACACCGGCCCTTTTACATCGCGAGGCAATCGAATACTCGAACGATGTGTATAGCTGGCACCCACCGCCAAAGGTCCTGCGTGCGTGGCTGTTCCAACCAACCGTAACCCTGTCGATGCCGTGGAATCGGTAGTAATAAAGACTTGGTCGGTCCATGTAGCATCATTGGTTACAACGATCCCTTGGTTTATGACGGTCCATGAAACCTCGATGTCGGCGCCCGCCTGGCCAGTCGGCGGTGCGGTAACACCCTCCACAATCAGGTCGGCATACGGTTGCGGAGTGACGTCCACAGGATGCAATGGCGAACCGACGTTGGTCTGGTTCCCGGGTAGTTCATAAACGGAATCATGAACATCCGTCACAACAAAAAGTGTGAATCGTCCATTGGTAGCGACCGGAAGAGGCAGAATCTCACGACGACTGTAGGTGGTCCCAATCGGCATCACCAGACTATTGCCAAAGTTGCCGAGCACAAGATCGTCGCTATCACCCAGTGTCGAATTACGGCTCAAGACCACTCGGTCGGTCCAGGACGACGTTCGTCCCGGACCGTGACCGACATTCTGGACTTCCCAACTAACGACCAAATCGACTGGATCGCCGATAACCAGGGCTGGGGCGGTAACGTTCGTCACTTTCAGATCGGCATAGGGGTACACGGCGATATTGAAGGGGCTGCTGATCGCCGTACCAATAGACTCGCCATCTCCTTCGCGAAGGGTGTTGCTCGCATCCGGTACTGCAATCAAAAAATACTCGCCAGAGATCCCTTCCGGCAGAGTGGCCGGCATCGATGCCGAGTAACTTGCACCCGGATTGAGCGTCCGTGTCTGAGCAAGCTGCCCAAGCACGATATCGTCGCTCGAAAGGGAATTGTCCTTCGAGAGATAGATGCGATCGAGCCACTGGCCTACAGCGACCAAGTTGCCAGCATTGCGGGTGGACCATTCGATGTTGATTGGTTCGCCGGATTGAAGCGAACTTCCGATGCCAGGTGCCACCGCCGAAACGACCAGATCTGGCAATGGCGGAGTGATCACGCTAACTGAGTTGCTTGTGAGCGCGTTGTTATCTTCGGCTGCAGGTTCGACTACTTCGTTCGATGAATCGGTTTGCACAATGAAGAAATAGTCTCCAAGTGGGACGTCTGTTGGCAAGATCAACGTGGGCGAGACACTGTAAGTCGCGCCCGACTGCAGTTTGCCAACACGGCGAACGGTAATCATACGGCGGTCGTTGCTATCCAGAGTGCTGTCCGCGCTTAGATAGATCTCATCGTTCCATTGACTGGCTTCGGTTGTTGCTAGTCCGTCGTTGCGAATGCGGTAGCTGATGGGAACCTCGGTACCGCGGCCAACCGGGCCAGCGAGGGAAATCGCGTCGACCACCAAATCCGAGGGTGGCCGTTGATAGGTGACCTGAAGCACTCTCTCGGCCAGATTATTGCCCTCGTTGTTTTCGGTGACCTGCGACAAAGCATCGGTAACGATAAAGACTCGCGATTCGCCGGTGACACCGTAAGGGGTGATCGCGGTTATGTCGCGCGTGTAGTTGGTTTGGCCGTTCAAGTTCTGCGAAACCAGAATCGAGGAGAGAACAATGTCATCGCCGTTGCCGTAAAACCGATCCTTGCTAAAGACGATTCGATCCGTCCAAGGAGTGTTCGCTCTACCGACTTGAATGTTTTTGACCGTGTACGAGATCGCAAGCGTACTTCCGTTCTCGGTGGAACTGGGAACCGAGGTGGATTCGATCATCAAATCAGGCAAAGCCAGGGTAATCGTACCGGTAAACGTGTCGGCAGGCTCACCGAGCACTCCGTTCTGGTTCGTATCCATGGCGTTGCCGACGGTGTCAGTGATGTTGGGACCAATTGTCAATGAATAGGTCCCTTGGGTCGATTGCAGGGCCATTTGAACCCGGATTCTGTTGCCATTTAAGACGACAACCTGACTTACGGGGATCACGCCATTAGGACCGGTCATCGCAATATCACTTACCGAGACCGAGCTTGGAGCGATCGGTTCGCTAAAAGTGAAATCAACGGCATCGAAGGGGACACTGGAATCGCCTATGGGTACAACCGATAGAACTCGAGGGCCCCCTGGATCGATCGAGAAAGCGCCTTCGAAGATATCGTCGCTGGCTTCACCGAGCCGTCCGTCGCGATCCTGGTCCATCAAAGATCCTCCAGCATCGGCGATGTTTGGCCCGATTCGGACAATGTAGTTTCCTTCCCCGGATTGTGGAGCAAATCGAATGCGTGCGACAGTAGCGCTCACGCTCTCGATCGATGTGAGTGAAACGACACCTTGAGGTCCGAGAATCATGACATCCACTGGCGTGAAACTTAAAATATTGATCGGTTCGCTGAAAGTCACGTCAATACTTGAGACTGGCGCGGCGGTGGTAGACCTCGGCGAAATCATCAAGATCTGAGGACCACCGCCAGCTAGTTGTAATGTACTCTGATATCGATCGTCCAGTTCGCCTGGGACCCCGTCGCCATCTTGATCCATGGCGACACCTGCAGGGGCGGTGATGGCTGGGCCGACCGACAACGCGTACGTGCCATCAGCGGTCGCTCGTTGCGTGGTGATCCGGTACTGCGAATCTGTGATTCGAGTTACATTCAAGACAGGCACTCTTCCTAACGGACCGACCAAAGAAACGTCCGAGGGGCTAAACGAATTGGCAAGGACCGGATCGCTAAACGTGACGATGATATTCTCGATCGTATCGTTCGTACTATTGGCGGGTGACTGTGAAATGATTTGTAGCGGCCTGCGGTTGATCGTAAATTGCGAAGTGAATTTGTCGCCAGGGTCTTCGTTGGGTACGCCGTTTTGGTTCTGGTCCAGAGTATTGCCCGCCAAGTCGGTAACTGCACCGGGTTTCAATTCGAAGAGGTATTCTCCGTTGGCATACTGGGGTGCGAAGGTGAATCGCACTTGGTTATTCGACAGTTGAATGGCCCCAAACACTTGGGTGTAGGTCGAGTCGGGCCGAAGAAGACTTACATGGTCGTACCATGTGGAACTGATGCGAACAGGCTCGTTGAAAGTGGTTACCACACTAGATACGCTTTGAGTGATCGTGCTGGAGGACGTTGGGCTAACGACCGTCACGCGCGGCCCCAGTCGATCGACCTGCAGCGTTGCTTCAAAACGGTCGGTTTCTTCTCCTGCGACTCCATTCTCATTCTGATCCATGGCAACGCCACCCAAGGATAAAATGTTTGGGCCGATTCGCAGATTGTAGATACCGTGGGATAGGGGAGAGAAGTTACCTTCTCCCAGATCCTGGCCAATTCGCACTCGAAAACTCGAGCGGCTTAAGGCAATGATTTCAATCACCTGAATGGTGGTTGGGCCCGTGATCAAAAAGTCTTCAGGGTTCAAGCTAGTGTTGGAGATTGGACCGCGAAAATTCACGACCATCTCATCGTTCGATGGTTTCAATTGAACCGATTGGATGGCGGCACCGATTCGCATGCCAGCCGGCGGGTTGGTGAGCCAATTGCCGTAGCTGACGTAGTCCGAGACGGGTGCTCCAAGAGGGTTGCTGTTGATGACTCCGTCCGAGGCAGAAGGATCGTGAGGTCCTCCAGTATTTCCCCACCAATTGCCCTCGAAATTGGCCCTCGAGAAGGTGCTATTTTCACTGCGCACCGCCGAGCCGATCCCAATAAAAGCGTTGCCACTTCCAAAGGCCGACTGATTGGGGCCAACGCGTATACCGACGGCAGCGCCCTGAATCAGGGAGTTCACAACGTTAAGGTTACCGTTTGACACATTGATCGCGATCCTGCCGATATTCTCAAGACGAGAGTCGCCGAGAGTCAGGGTACCGTTGTCGATAAATATGCCGTCGTTCTCGGCATCCAGAACGCTTAGGTGATTGACTGCGGGAACAGCACCGTTGCGAACATACATGGCAGCCACGCGGTAGGGCCCATAGGTATTGCCGGGGTTAACAACATTACCTGCATAGCGAATCTGGACATATTCGAGATTGACTGCAGACGAATCGACGTACACTGAATGCCAATGGCCCGGAAGTGGACCTGTCGTCGTACCATCAGCGTTTGAGTCACCGCCAGCAGAATCGTCATAAATGCTTGTAAGTACAATCGGTTGCTGTTGTGTTCCTGCCGCAGTGAGTGTTCCTTGCACATGAAAGAGGGCGCCTTGAGGAAACTTCAGGACGGTCCCTGGAACCATACTCAGCGACGCAGTACCAGGAATGTGAAGGGAGCCGGCAACATACACGGGAATGCCGTTGAAGTCGAAGACCCGATTGCCAGAAAGCGAGCCACCACCCAGTGTAACGCGATCCGCGACGTTTCGATCGAGCTGAACGCCTTGATAGACCGCCGTCGACGCAATGGATTGTGAAATGGCTTCGCGTCCGGATTGCTCTATTCGGACGCCGATGAGAGTTGGGGCTGTATTGTCTTCCATTCGAAGCCCCACATTCTCCGCAAAGCAAATGCGAGTGTTCTTGATTTGTGGTGTACTGGAATTCTGAACTTGCAGAGCCGCTACCCGGTAAGGCTCATAGACGTTGCCAGGGTTACTAACATTCCCAGCATAGCGGATCTCGACGTTGTCGAGAACGGATGGTGAGTCAAGGTAGAGAGAGCGCCACTGTCCTGGACCAGCCGGGGAAACAGTACCATCTCCATTGGTGTCTCCTCCAGCCGAGTCATCAAAAATGCTGGTCAGGATGATCGGGTCTTCTGCAGTTCCTTCTGCAAGCAACGTTCCACTTGCATACATGTATTGACCATATGAAAACTTAAGGATTGTTCCCGGTACTAACTTCAGTGACGAGCCGCTACTGATCGCAAGGCTGCCCGCGATATGAACAGGGATCTTGTTGAAGTCGAAGACCCGATTGCCCGACAAATTTCCACCTTCGAGTGTGACTCGGTTCGCGGCATTGCTCAAGACTTGTACACCAGCGTAGGTTGCGGTAGAAGTCAACGCTTGGGAAATCGCCTCGCGGCCAGATCCTTCGATGAAAACGCCCTCAAGGAGCGGGGACGTGTTAGCATCCAAACGCAAGCCTTGATTCTCCCCGAAACGAATGCGAGTGCTGCGAATATTCGGACTGCTAGAGCCGCCAACGATGATCGATGCTACCCGGTAAGGCTCATAGACGTTGCCAGGGTTACTAACATTCCCAGCGTAAAGAATCTGAACATTGGCCAACGAAGAGGTCGATGAGTTGAGATAGAGGGTCCTCCATTGGCCCGGAGCGCCAGCTGTATTGCTTCCGTTGTTGTTCGAATCGCCGCCGACTGAATCGTCGTGAATGCTCGTGATAACGATCGGTTGTTCTGGCGTACCTTCGGCTACAAGAACTCCGGTTTGGGCTGTATTGATGTAGGAGCCCTGAGGCATTTTTAGAATCGTGCCCGGTGCTAGAACCAAGGAAGCGTTTTCACCGACTATCAAGTCCGATGCGAGATGGACGGGAAGGCCAAGGAAGTTCACCGATCGATTTCCGGTGACCGTTCCGCCTTGCCATGTGATGCGGTTGCCTTGATTCTCCTGGAATACGATACCAACATAGGTCGGATTAGCGCTGAAGCTTTGGTAGATTGCTTCGCGGCCAGATCGCTCGATCCGAATATTTTCTAGAATCGGACTGGTGTTATCCCTGAGGTGAAGTCCCACATTCTCGGCCGAAGCGATGCGTACATTACGAATCGTAGGGTTGCTGCTATTGCGGATGTCAAGGGCGGAAACACGATAGGGTTCATAGACGTTGCCGGAACTAGATGCATTACCCGCATAACGTATCTCAACATGTTCAAGCAAGGATGCCGAAGAGTCGACATAGAGAGATTCCCATTGTCCGGGAGTTGCCAGCGTAGCAACTCCGTCCGCATTGGAATCGCCACCCGCGCTATCATCTTGCACGCTAGTAAGGATGATCGGCTGATTGGCGGTACCGATAGCTCGGATGACACCACTACTTCGAGCCTGAACATATTGCCCCTGGGGTACTTTGATCACGGTTCCCGGTGCTAAATTCAATTGGCCGTCGATGAACAAGTCGCTCGACAAATGGTAGGGCAGACCACCGAAGGCCCAAGATTGCGTGGACGTGATTTGACCACCCCCTACGAGAACATGATTTCCCCCAGTGTCCACCGCGGAAAGGTTCTGGTAGATCGGGCTCAAATTGGCTGGCTGCGAAAAGGCGACGCTGCTGACTCTCTCAACACGCACGCCGTCCAGCGTTGCATTGCCATCGAGTTGAACTCCTGACCAATGGCCGTCGCTTACCACGACATTCCGTAGTACAGGTGTAGCATTTACACCGACTTGGATCGATGGGACTCGATACGGCTGATAGAAATCACCTGGATGACTGGTGTTTCCAGCAAAGCGAACTTGGGCATGTTCAAGCAAAGCATTGGAAGTACCGATGTAGAGTCGCGTCCAATGCCCTCGAAGCGGGACGCCAACCGACGCCCCTGTCAAATCCTCACCCACTGCGTCATCCTGAGTACTGGTGAAAATAATCGGTTCCAAAGCCGTTCCCAAGGCCTGCAAACGACCATCGCTTCTAATATCGATGGCTTGACCCGTATTGACCTTAATCACGGTTCCGGGGCGAATCGTCAACTGGCTGGCGACGGTCAAATTGCCAACGACTTGAATGGTCCCCTCCCATACGTCATCGTTCTGAATAAGCCCGGAGACTTGCCGAGCCATCACTCGCCGATCTTCAAGGCTCTCCAGCAGTAGATACCGAAGCCAATTACGGACTCGCTTTTGCCTCGCTTGTTTTGATCTCTTACCCGGCTTGCTGTTAGATGCGGGGTAGAATCGATAAGACAACGGTGACATGATGTATTCTCACAAAGTGTCCATTTCACGGCAACCGTTCTTTCAAACTGTTGACAAATTATTCAAGGTGTAATGAGCAAATCGAATGCCAGTCCCATTACCGTCGTTTTTTGTGACAGAATGAGGCAATATTACGAAGTGAGGACAATTTCCGCACAAAAGCAATTGCTACGCGATGTCGCAGCACTTAACGTGAGTCTCTTATACCTAGATGACACGGCCGTAACGGACGCCGGCTTGTTGCGCCTGTTCGCGACATGATGGACGGGCGACGGATCCACAAAGTACATCGACAAACCAAGTCGATTGTTGGGCCCCGAAATTACTTACCTCGTATGCGTGCAGTTCTCCGCCGATTGTTTCAAAAATGCGATCTCCGACTTCCGGCAGGGCTGTCGTGAAAATCGATTCTAAGCCCGCACGTAGTTTGTCAGTAGGCCAACGCGTTCAGCAGATTTTCGAATTGTACCTGGAAATGAAATCAACCCCGCAGGTCGCGAAGGTCATGAACGAACGCGGCTGGCGAATGAAGGAGTGGACCACCAAGAAGGGCAAGACGATCGGTGGTGGCGAGTTCAACAAGAACAAGGTCGCGGCTGTCCTGACCAATGCAACCTACATCGGTATGATAGAGTACGAGGGCCAACTCCAACCCGGCCTCCAAGAAACCATCATCAAGCGAGACGTATTCGACCGGGTCCAAGAGACCCTAAAGCAGAACAGCCGCATGAAGAAAGAATTGAACCGATGCAAGCACAATGCATTGCTCCAAGGACTGCTTGGCTGCGCTGCCTGCAATTGTGGAATGAGCCATTCGTGTACAAAGAAAGGCTCAACTCTTTATCGCTACAGGTCAAACTAATGTCACCTTAGCTGACGTTGAGATCCAAAATCAGCCAATTAATAATTTGCGTAGCAAGAATAAATTCTAGCCAATCTGCCCAGGATTCGTCGAAGCATGATAGGTAAGCTTAATTACTTGATTTGAATCCCTGCACCTGTTCAAACTGATTTGGGTGCTCTCGCAACATCTGCTCGAAAATGCGCCCAGCCGCTTGAGTCGAAGCGGCAAAGGCTTTGTCCCAAGCGTTTTCATGCTATAAGAGTTTTGTGTTCCCATACCATGGCGGCCCGAGTACGGTGCAGATATCCGAAGCTGTGTTGTAGGGCACTACGTCATTTTCTATCGAACGACTCAATTCTCGATGCTTCGGCGCTCTTATGACAGTGTTTCTGATTTCGATCTTCATTTCAGTCGCCAGTCTCGTCTTCCACTTTCGGCTACCAAAAAGCCTGGCGCCATCTCGATAAATGGTGCATTGCGGGCGTCGATTACCGTATTGACTGAGAAATTGTTCACATTCGGAGCTGTGCATTAAACATCTGGCCGTTCGATGCTTGCTCGTAATTCGATCAGGGCGATTGACCAAACGTGTCATCCCGTGCGGGACACTCTCGGCAAAGGAGTATAAGCCATGTCAAAGAAACCCAAGGAAATCGACTTCCACAGGGAAGCCGAAGATCAACTCAACGCTATCAGGTCTCGAATTGGACAGGAAGTCCCACTCAGCAATCGCTACGTGCGAGGCCAACGGGCGATTCTTGTCTCCGTCGACGGTCAAACCGCGACGCTTCAATTTCCCAACGGCGCGACGCTTGCCAATGTTCCGCTCCGGGATTTGGTAGATGACAGCGGTTACTGGAAAGCTTAATCGTCTAATAATTTCGATTTAATTTCCGCATTGACCTAAGTTGTCACTGGCTCAGCTGATAATGAATGTGTTGGGAAGCGGCAGACCAACAATTCCCGCACTGCCGCAGCAATCGAACTCACGGAAGAATCAAAATGCTAGTTCTAAGTCGCAAAGTTGGTGATAAGTTGGTTATCGAC
The DNA here is from genome assembly GCA_903858115.1 of uncultured Pirellula sp. Lineage (GTDB taxonomy): Bacteria > Planctomycetota > Planctomycetia > Pirellulales > Pirellulaceae > JBKCUI01. Next base: position 39,534 of record CAIOHR010000053.1, read on the forward strand.
GGCAACATCACTGTGGAAGTCGTCAAGATCCAAGGCAACCGAATCTCTCTCGGCATTGTCGCCCCTTCCAATGTCAAAATCCTCCGTGGTGAGTTAACCGAACAGCAAGCCAAG
>CAIOHR010000054.1 GCA_903858115.1 uncultured Pirellula sp.
TCCTATCAATGATGAGATACTGCGAATCAAGCGGGAGTTGGCAAGTCAATTCGGTAATAATCTCGACCGGATCGTCGCAGACATAAAATCAAGGGAACGCAACACGGTTACCCTAGAGCCACGGGTATTCCCTTCACAAAACAGCGGAAGTCCACACTTGCAAAACAAGTCCGTTCCCAAAGACCTATCTACTCCCGTGTCGGGTTGATTGAATAGTCATAGCGATTTCTCGGAGTGGTTGTAAGAGTTCTCGATTCCTCCAGGTGGCCTTTCGAACGTCCCAAAAAAATCCGGGAACCATGAAAAGTTCGGTTCCTGTCCTGTCCGCAGGACCGCTCTACTCTCTACTTTCCACTCTCTTGGCTGCTATGAGTTTTTCGCATTTCTGGCCAGTTGCTTTGGAGTTCTGTAGCGCCCATGCAACTCGGTGCATGGCGGAATGCGGCGTTGTATTTCGCGTCGCACACCGAAAATCGAGTCGTGTTTCGAGTCGCGCGAGTCGTCAAAACACTGGGGTTTTGAATGTTTCGGTTCTGGCCCGATCCATACCCTTGGAGGCGGTAGGAATCGAACTATCTGTGTGATGTTCTGAAGCCAGGGGATGTCCTCCCAACGCAGCAATATCGCATGGTGTTCGGCTAGCCATTCCCTTTACACCCGAAAAAGCGTAATACCTAATGGACCAAAGAACTCGGTCCTTCAACAAGCGAACGCTTTCTTGTCGGAAAGGCACCAGACGTTTCAAGCGTTGTCGCAATGCACCCCAATTGCCATGAAGAATGCTTTATCGCCAATTCGGTCAAGACCGAGGTACTTTGTCATCCGGTCGTCGTAGCTCCCTAATTGGGCCGAAAATCGGTGTTTGCCCTGAACCCATGGGACGTGCCGTTGTCTAACATGCCGCCACCTAAGACCTCTTTCCAAATCTTTGAGGAACGCGATGATCTTCTACGACGAGTACTCCGATGTCCCCAAGGAGATAATTGAACGGTTCGTCACCGAGCAGCAGCTTGGCAGACTGGTCACGGTGAGCGATAGCGGCCAGCCTCATATTGGGTTGTATCCTTCAGTGGACCCTGGATCATAACGCATCCAAGTGAAGTTCTTACTGGAACCTCGGCAGAACGCTACAGGAAAGTCCTCATGACCCAACAGAGAGTGACGCTTTGAATATCCACGATATCCCTTTTGGCGTAACGGACTGGTCGACGATTCCCCAGACCGAGCATGCCGGCGAGACGGGCACGGCCTATTGGAGGACATGCCATTTCGGTCCCATTCGAGTCCGCATGGTTGAGTACACGGCGAACTACCTTGCGGATCATTGGTGTGCCAAAGGGCATGTTTTGTTGTGCATCGAGGGAGAGCTTCAAACCGAACTTCAGGACGGACGTGTCTATACACTGCGTCCCGGTATGAGTTACCAGGTGTCGGATTATGAAGAGCCTCATCGATCCAAAACCGTAATTGGCGCCAAGTTGTTCATCGTGGACTGACGAATTAGCTACCCCTCCCGAATCAAGGTACCATCCCTATGCAATCCGACTTCGAACCCGTTCAGGATGAGTATTCGATTTCATGCGACCCTGCCAGACTCGATCTCGCGGTCGTCCACGGTTTTCTATCAACCTCGTATTGGTCACTGGGGTTACCCATAGAAGTCTTGCAACGAGCGATTGCGGGCTCGATTTGCTTTGGACTCTATCATGGCGATTCCCAAGTCGGCTTTGCGCGTGTGGTTACCGACAAAGCAACGTTCGCGTACTTATGCGATGTGTTTGTGCTTGAGGCTCACCGTGGCAGGAAGCTGGGGCGTTGGATGATGGAAGCGATTACGAGCCATCCCGATCTTCAGGGTTTGCGGCGCTTCGTCTTGGTCACGCGCGATGCACACGGGTTGTATGGGAAGTTTGGATTTCGAGCACTAGCGAGGCATGAAGGTTATATGGAATTACATCGACCGGATATTTACACTGCTTGATCGCTCGCTTTGTGCAGTCGATAACCCGCGTTAGATGCCTTTTTTGCCATGTGCGTAGCCGTGTCGCTGTAGCAAAGGGACCTTGTCGCTGTAGCAAAGGGAGTAGACTACTCCTTTTGCAACCTTGCAAAAAAGCGCACTAGCAACGTAGCTAGGGGTCGTTATCCTAACGAATCGCTTGAGATTCCTGAGAGCGGGTGATGGGATTCGAACCCACGACTTCCAGCTTGGGAAGCTAGCACTCTAGCCACTGAGTTACACCCGCCTGTTCATTGTGCATTTTTTCCGTTCGATCGGATTTGCACACCCAAAGCACAGAGTATATGCATAATCGCCCCGCTCAGCAAATAGGGTTGCTTGACGCGATGCCTAAACGAAACTAGCTTAAGACGACGACTCCTCCCGAGTCTGTCCTGAACTTGGGCTTCCCAGCTGGATTCTTACGAGTCATGCGATCCTATCCACCAGAACACCGAAAGCGAATCGCGAGCATGGGCGTGCTCTTGCTTGTGGTGCTCTGGATATTCCCCAGACCCGTTGCCCACTCGCACGAGGCGTTTGAAAACTCATTCTCCGGCGCATTTACGTTGGAGGAGCATTTGAAGGGTTTTCACTCGGAAGGCTCCCTTCCAGACGACACCGTCCATGTTCATTGGGTGTTGAACAACGGTTCTATCCTTCTTGCATCCTGCGATGCTCCCTCCCCAACGATCATCACATCGTTATCGTCCCACGACTTTTCGGAGTTTGCGTATTGCGCATCGGACTTGCGCCATGCGGGTATCGATCTCATTGCAACACAAGGTTTGTCATCGATCTTATCGCTCGACTCGTCGCCTTCGCGGAAAGTCCCACCATGCTCTAGCATGGTTCGGGCGACGTTCGAGCCTACTTTGCTTTCTCTCTCTTGCTTGATGGCCTGCTGACCACGAGCCCTCTGCGATTTTTCTGTGCATTTGGAGAGCCGTTGCGCTCCGTTCCAGCCCCAAATTGCTGGAACCGCCCTCCCCTCGATTTCTGTTCGACCGACGCATTCACAAGATCGGCGATCGGAGCAAAACAACCTCAACACCAACGGATACTTGCCATGCCATCTTCCTCCAGCGATGCGAAAACCGTCCCTTCCAACCGTTCGATGCACCCCTACCTTAAGCAGGGAATCATCATCGCCGTTGCGGCCATGATTGGCGGTTTCGGAAACCGTTGGCTCACAAACCGTCGCTCGGATACGTCCATCTCCAACACATCCCACCACGGGCACGGGACCTCTTCAAAGGAAATCACAAATCCCACGGAACCGAGTATGGCGATTGCTACATTTCCTGCAGACCAATGGGAGGCGGCGGGGATCAAAGTAAGTCCAGCGAAGCAGAGCGATTTTTCAAAACCCATTCGCGTCACGGGTAAGATTTCCTTGAATGAAGACCGAATCGCTCATATCTTTCCCATGGTTGAAGGAACCGTCGATCAAGTCTCGGTGTCGCTCGGGCAAAATGTGAAGACCGATGATTTGTTGGTGGTGATCCACAGTCGCGAGATCGGGACGGCCAAACTAGACCTTTACCAAGCACGCTTGAAACGCGAATTGGCAACGGTGAAACTCGGTATCCAAGAAAACATCACTGCCAATACCAAGCAGCTCATTGCGGCGTTACGAGCAGGCCAGCCGATCACGGAAATGGAACAAAAGTTTCGCAGCAACGCGATGGGAGACTATCGAGAACGGTTACTCGCATCCTATGCATCGTACATCAAGGCTCAAGCGGATTTGACCCGACTGGAAGGGGTTCGAGATAGTGGCGCGGTTTCGAGCAAGGTGTTGCTCACCGCGCAAGCTTCACGCGACGCGGATCTGGCAACATTCCAATCCAGAATCGAACAAATCGAATACGAGATGCAAACATCGCAATTGTTAGCTTCCCAAGACCTGAAGGAAGCAGAAACAAAAATCGCGGTGGCATCAACCAACCTACGTATCCTGGGCTGCTCCCAAGAGGATATCGACTCCATCGATCCGGCGAACCAGGGTGAAGCGATTTCGCACTATCCGATCACCGCTCCATTCGATGGAACTGTCATCACGAAAGATGTCGCGCTGCGCGAGCAAGTCCGCCAAAGTACTTCTGTCCTGACGATCGCGGATCTATCCACGGTATGGATCACCGCAGATGTTTACGAAGAAAACGTACCCTTGCTGCGCAGTCTCAGCGCTAAGAACATTACGCTACGCAATGAAGCATGGCCAGATCGCACGTTCGATGCCAAGGTCTTCTACACCGGTGAAATCATGGATGAAGCGACCCGCACGATATCCATGCGGGCGACGGCCGACAATAGCGAACGATTGTTGAAACCGGGGATGTTTGTGACTGTGGACCTTCCTGGAATCACGGAATCCAACGTCTTCACGTTGCCAGTAGGCGCTGTCCTCGAACACGATGGGAAGTCCTTCGTGTTCATCCATTCAGGTGGCGATTCCTTCGAGCGGCGCGACGTGAAGATTGGCCCGACGGATGCCAAAGTCGTGGTAATCCGATCCGGTTTGACCCACGGGGAATCGGTCGTGGTCGATGGTGGGTTCATCCTGAAGTCCCGGCTTCTCGCGGAATTGATGGGGGAAGAATAAGCCATGGTCAACCCTATCATCGATTGGTCTCTCAACAACCGATTCATCGTGATTCTTCTCTCCTTCGTGATCTTAGGAGCAGGTTTCTTCGCGGCGAGCACGATACCGCTTGATGCCGTACCGGACCTCACGAACGTTCAAGTCCAGATTCTGACCAACTCACCAGCCTTAGGGCCGGTCGAGGTTGAGCAATTCATCACGTTTCCCGTCGAGAATGCCATGAGTGGTATCCCCAGCGTGGACGAAATTCGATCGATTAGCCGATTCGGCCTCAGCGCAGTCACGGTTTCGTTTCTAGAAGGAACAGACATTTACTGGGCCCGCAATTTGGTCAACGAAAGGCTTCAGAAAGCTCGAGAAAACATCCCACCCGGGATGGGGAGTCCCGAGATCGGTCCGATCGCGACCGGGATGAGTGAAATTTATCAGTTCGAAGTTCGGGCCGCCGAAGGCGCCGAATACTCCCTCAGCGAACTTCGTACGATGCTCGATTGGCTCATCGCATTTCAACTGCGAAGCGTTCCTGGAGTGACGGAAGTGAATACCTTCGGTGGCGAGTTGAAGACGTACGAAGTCCAAGTGGATCCAACGAAGCTTCAAAACTACGGCATTTCGTTGGGAGATGTTTTCAAGGCTCTCGAGGAGAACAATGGAAACTCAGGGGGTGGATACATCGCTCATGGATCGGAACAAAGGCTAATCCGGGGTGAAGGGCTTGTACGAAGCCTCGACGATATCCGCTCGATCGTTCTCGATAGCAGAGACGGAACCCCAGTGAGGATCAAGGATATCGGCGACGTTGAATTCGCGCCCATGCTGCGTCAAGGCGCCGTAACCCGCGATGGTAATCGCCAAGCGGTTGTCGGGATGGTGATGATGATCATCGGAGGTAATTCCCGGCAAGTCGTCGAGGATGTGAAACATAAAATTGCGGAGATCCAAAAAACACTCCCCAAGGGTGTTGTGATCGACACGTTTTACGACCGGACTGAATTGGTCGAAAAAACGATCCACACCGTGGCTGAGAATATAGGACTTGGAGTCCTTTTAGTAATCTTTATGCTCTTTTTGCTGCTCGGCGACATTCGTGCGGGGTTGATTGTGGCGGCCGCCATCCCCCTTTCGGCAATGTGTGCGCTGGTAGCGATGCGCTACGCAGGGGTATCTGCTAACCTGATGAGCTTGGGCGCCGTCGACTTTGGAGTGATTGTCGATGGCGCTGTGGTCATGGTCGAAAACTGCATGCGTCGTGCAGCATCGTACCATCTTCAAAACCGCAATGAGAAAGTCCCATTAGCTATCTTCCGCGAATCGGCTAAAGAGGTTGGTAAACCGATCCTCTTTGCTGGCATCATCGTCATCATTGTTTTCCTGCCCATCCTGAGCTTGCAAGGCATGGAAGGAAAGATGTTTCGTCCGATGGCCTTCACGTTTATGTCGGCACTCACCTCCGCATTGATCCTTTCGGTAACCGTGATGCCAGTGATGGCTTCCCTTTTTCTAGCGCGACGATTCAAGGAAGGGGAGACATTTCTTTTACGCTGGCTCAAGAAAGCGTATGAACCGATGCTCCAATTTGCTATGTCTAAACCGGGATGGATGTTTAGTGGTGCCCTCGGCCTCTTTGCAATCAGCGTTGCGATCACCGCAAGCCTCGGGATCGAGTTTGTTCCAAAGCTTGACGAAGGTGATTTAGCCATCCAAGTGACCCGATTGCCAAGCGTATCACTTGAGACATCCATTGAAATGACCAAGAAGGTCGAGCGATGCCTATTGAAATTCCCTCAAGTGGAGACCGTGGTATCAAAGACGGGAAGGCCTGAGATCGCCAACGACCCGATGGGCGTTTACCAAACCGACGTCATCGTTCGAATGAAGCCTAGATCTGCATGGCCGGAGCAGTTGCCGAAGGAATCATTGATCGAAACGATGCAGGAAACGCTCAAGAACGAAGTCCCAGGAAATGCGTTCAGCTTCACGCAACCCATTGAGTTACGCGTTCAAGAGCTTGTGGCCGGCGTACGCTCGGACATTGGATTGAGCCTTTACGGTGATGATCTAGACCTTTTGAAGCAAAAGGGGGACGAGCTCGTGAAGGCCTTGAACAAGGTCGCTGGATCCGCGGATGTTCAAGCACAACAAATCGCGGGGCTTCCTTACCTCCGTGTTATCGTTCGACGCGAAGATTTGGCCCGGTATGGTATCAACACCCGTGTCGTTCTCGATGCGGTAGCCGCGGTGGGTGGAGTTCCGATAGGCCAAGTCTTCGAGGGGCAGCGGCGATTTCCTTTGCAGGTTCGGCTCAAGCCTGAATGGCGACAGGATGCCGAAAAACTGTCGCAGCTCAAGGTTGACGATGGTCGAGGTCGTCAGATCCCGATATCGCAGTTGGCGGATATCGTGGTCCAAGACGGTCCGGTGGAAATCAGCAGGGATTCATTGCGCCGACGACTACTGGTGCAATGCAATGTCCGGGGACGAGATCTGGCTGGCTTTGTCGCCGAGGCACAACGGGTGGTGGAGAGTGATGTGGAACTACCTGCAGGGTATTCACTCCGCTGGGGCGGTCAGTTTGAGAACTTGCAACAAGCGTCCCAGCGTCTTGCTGTTGCGGTCCCAGTCGCACTGATTTTGATCTTTGCCCTCTTGTATATGACCTTTAACTCGATGAGTTTGGCATGGCTGATTTATCTCAACGTTCCTATCGCTGCGACAGGTGGGGTTCTTGCGCTTTGGATGCGTGGGATGCCTTTGTCCATCTCCGCTGGCGTAGGCTTCATCGCGTTGTTCGGGATCGCTGTCATGAATGGAGTAGTGTTGATCGAGCATGTGCGCCATCTACGGCATTCCGGCGAATCGCAATGGGATTCGGTCGTTCACGGGGCGATCGATCGACTGCGTCCTGTCTTGATGACCGCCTCATGCGGCGCTTTAGGTTTTATTCCCATGGCGATTTCGAGCAGTTCGGGGGCCGAAGTACAGCGGCCGTTAGCAACGGTGGTAATCGGCGGCTTGATCACCTCCACGACGCTCACCCTCCTTGTTTTACCGACCATTTACCGATGGTTCGAACCCAAGGAATCTAAGGCATAAGGGCCGCCTGTTTTTATCGCAAGGTTTTTCGTTGCAGTTTTTGACCGTGATTTTTTGGAAGATACCCAGGTGACTTTGGAAGGCTACGGGTTGCGCGTCATCGTACTGGTTTCAACGACGGCAGAGCGTCGTTCCACGAAAGGACGACGATCTTTCCGCGTCGCGGGAACTCGGGGAACTCATCGGAGATTTTGTAGTGATCGTTCGTCAAGTCACTGATTTCTTGAACACGTTGTTTCTGCACGACAATCACACTCGGCGGATCGAGTTTAGATTGCTCGATGATTTCCTCGATTGAATTGAAAAATTGGATCTTCTGCCCTGCATAATAAACCATACTCGGTCGGAAGTAATTCAAGACCGCAATCGAACCTGCTCGCTCAGCACCTTGTTGCTGTTCCTTAATCGCAGTCGCTAAATCCTGTGGGGTTTGATGGCGATCCGCCAGGGGCACGATGATTTGCCAAAAGATCAACATCATCGACAACGAAGATACCACGAAGAGGGTCGATAGCCATGCATGACGGCGGGTGGTTAATAAGATGTACCCTCCGATCCCACCGGCAATGAGCGGAATCCCTAGCAGACTCACCCAGCGAATTGTCGTTTGCATCGATGGATCGATCCGCAGTCGATCCAAAACCGTCGATTGATCTACGCCAAAAGGGGTTGCTACAGCAAAGGGCCCAATTGCGATGCAGATTCCTACCAATGCGAGTCCACCCCATCCGATCCACTGCCATCGCCGCTCCCAGGGACTTGTTAAACAACTCCAACTCGCGAAATAGTTTCCAACGATCAAGGCCAACGCTGGATACGCTGGTATCACATAATTGGGAAGTTTTGTGCTGGCGATCGAAAAGACACCCAAATACACAACGACCCACGCGGAAAGGAGAAGATGGGCTCTGCGGCTATCGTTCCAGGCACGTTTGCGGAACCACGAAATGGCAGTCGGCAATGCAAACGCCGTCCACGGATACAGCCCAACTAGGCAGGCGATGATGTAATAGAAGACAGGACCGCTATGATTGTCCATCGGTTGCGAAAACCGATTCAAATGATGCACCCCGAGAAACTCGGCCAGGAACGCACCGTCCGTTTGCCGTTGCATGGCGACGAACCAAGGCCCGGCGACCAGGGCAATCATGACTATGGCCGTGATCGGACGCATGGCAACGATACTCGAAACCACGTTCCACGGCGACAAAACCGCCTTCAGCCATGGAGTCCATGACA
>CAIOHR010000055.1 GCA_903858115.1 uncultured Pirellula sp.
GGACCGCGAATTGCACGTGATGGGTGGCTGGCACCGCTTGCGTTGAATCCGCGGGTTACGGGTCCTGCGGTGAATAAGGATGGGGTGCGTGCGAGCGATAAGGGGTTTCTGGATATGAGCCTAGAGGACTATATGGCATTGTTGTATTGGACTGGGAGACAGGGGCGTGAGGACAAGAATGGAAAAATCACGGCTGACCATGCACCGATTTTGGCGAAGCTGGGGATTGCTGAGGGGATGTGGTGCGATTTGGTATGGAACTTTAAGCGATACTTTGGCAGGAGTCGCGGGCCGGGTTCACCGGATCGGATGCGAGAGGAATCGATCTTGGGGGTAAGAAAGTTCCAGCCGGGGCAGAAGAAAGTCCGCAAGTGTTTTGTTTGATCTCTTTTGGTTCAATGTGATCGCGTTGACATGACAACAATGCATCACCTTTTCTTTACCAGAGGCTTGATGATGGAATAGCATTACGGAGAAACCTATTTTATCCCCTAGGTTTACCGTTGTTCTCTTTGAATCCTCAATCTACCGATCGATTTTTCTATAGTTAGGGAACTCGGAATCGTGCTGTTGCGTAATGAAGATTGCTTGGTCGAGTGGAAGGGAAGGCCAGTGATCGTATGAAGCATCTGCTCCCAAGATAGCAAGTGCGGTAGCACCTGCATCGGCATCAATCGCATGTTTTGCGATCACTGTAACGCTCTGTCTTCCCTCCACAGGCGTTCCTCGGGTTGGATCGAACAAGTGGCTGTAGCGCCGACCGTCGATTTCAGCAGACTGATACAAATCCCCCGAAGTTGTCACAGCACAATTTCGCAGAGTCAATCGCAGCAGCGGTGGAGCTTTCTTGGATATTCCAGCGACATTAATCGACCAACCGTTCCTTTCTGGTGGTGGATCGCTCACGAGTACGTCTCCACCCGCGTCGATGAGAGCACTTTGGATTCCGTTGGCAACCAACCCTTCCATCATTCGATCAAGCAAGTATCCAGTAGCGATGCCTGCGACATCCAACACGGTTCCTGATTGACGAAACGCGATGGTTGGTCCGACATCTTTATCGACTCTGAATTCGACATTGCCCCAACCAGACATCGACCTCGCTGCAATTATCTCTGTCTCTGTCGGGAGTGATTTCTTTTTTCTCGCCGCTCGCCATGTAGCTATCAAGCAGCCATTCGTTATGTCGAATCTACCGTGGCTAAGTTCCATCCAGCGTTTTGATTCGATCAAAACGTTGGCCAGCGGTTGGCTTAATGCCACTCGTTCGTTCGCAGGTAACGAAGCAAGCTTCGACACTTCGCTGGTCGGGTCGTAGTTATTGAGCGGCGCAGAGAGGTCTTCAAGCTTCTTCAGCGATGCCGTGATCGCTTTGGTCGCATGTTCCTCGCTAGCAGCATAAACAACGATATCAAGATTCGAACCCATCGATGGAGCGGAATACTCAAATCGCTTTTGCGTCGCCTCTTGAGCGAGTAACAACGCTGATGGCAAACAATCGAACGTCAGGATGAGAGAAACGACAATCGCAATGCCGCCACAGTAATCACTGATGTTGCTGGGTCTTTGCATGAAATGAGTCATTTCCTGTGTTTCGGGAGTGCGAACGCTTGATGCGGTTGTAGGGAAGTGGTTGTGCAGCGGCGGTCCTGTCGATCTGCGAGATATGAATTCTTAGTGAACACGGATGCAGGTTCACCATTACAATGCTTCGATCTGATAAAATCCAGAAAAGATGGATACGAATTAGAAGCAATTTGGAATTCGTCTCCTCGCCCAGGTATTCTAGCCACCAAATTTGATAATGGAATGCGCATGCTAACCACACACTGGACTCGGACTGCCTTATTGATATTCGTCGCAGCTGGATCGAGTTTTTCTCAGCTTTGTTCGTATGGCTCGGACTCGGAAGGGGCGGAGTGGACATCTTATTTGAACGGGAGTGATCGAGCTGGGGCGACAAAAGCGACGTTGCCGAAAGATCTAAAATTGTCATGGACTTACCGGTCGCAGGCCAAGCCAGAAAAAGCTTGGTCTGGTTCGCGAACGACGCCTATCGAGGGGCACATCATGTTGCCTCGCGTTACATTCGACGCTTCTCCGCAATTGATCCTTTCCAAGGGTAAAGTCTACTTCGGAAGCACTGTCGATCACAAACTGCATTGCTTTGATGCAGCAACAGGAACACCCGTTTGGTCGTTCTACACGGATGGGCCGATTCGGTTGGCACCGACGCTCGCACACGGACACGTCTACTTTGGTTCAGACGACGGTTATGTTTATTGCTTGAACGCGGCTGACGGTGCATTGCGTTGGAGTATGCGAGTCGGGCCCAAAGACGATCGATTGCTTTCTCGCGGTGAAATGATCTCAAGATGGCCAGTCCGCACCGGAGTTCTCGTCGACGGCAACACTGCTTACTTTGGGGCTGGTGTGTTTCCGCACGAGTCTGTGTATCTCTGTGCCGCCGATGCCTTGACCGGCAATCTACTTTGGAAGAATGACCGCATTAGTCAAGAAGATGCCGGGAGAAATGATCTTTCTCCACAAGGTTACTTGCTAGGCAATGACAAACATTTGTATGTTCCTTCGGGGCGCTCGCTGCCGGTCGCTTTCTCGAAGGAAACGGGAGAAATTGTATTCCAACGCAAATATTCGTGGCGGACAGACGCTGGTGGTGTGGTGGGTGGCACCAAGGCTGTTCTGGGCGATGGTCAAGTCTATGCGGGTGGGCCTCACCATTTCCTCGCGATGGACGAGAACGATGGAAGCCTCGGTGCAGGTTACATTGGCGGACGGCTCATGGTCTTGACGGATGGCAACGCCTTCCTGTTGGATGGCACCAAAGTTTTTAGTGTCAATCGTGCAGAGCATGCCGAAGCCAGTAAGAAAAAACAAGAATGGTTTTTGAAATCGCGAGCGGTCGCAAAAGATCCTGATCGATTGGCTGAAGCGCAAGGCAAGATAAAGGAGTATGCGGGTGTTGGAGTTCTCTGGGAGTATCCCTGTGAACTAGATGGCACCATGATTGCCACGCAGAACTTGGTCATCGTCGGTGGCAAAGACAAAGTCGTAGCGATCGACCGGAATAGTGGCGAATTAGCGTTTGAAAAGCAAGTTCAAGGGAACGCGATGGGGCTCGCGGCAACCGATGGGTACCTGGCCGTGAGCACCGACGAGGGATACATTTATTGTTTCTCTTCAACGGGTGCCAGCGAGTCCAAGCAATGGCCACAGCCATTCACCGAAGCGTTCGCGAAGGACGATGTGTCGGAGTACTATCAACAGACTGCCCAAGAGATTCTCAGTGTTTCTGGGCAACGCACCGGTTATTGCTTGGTTCTCGGTAGCGAGGATGGGCGACTCGCTTACGAGCTGGCAAAGCAAAGCGATCTTATGGTCATCGGGGTCGAGCCAGATGCCGAGAAGGTGCGTTCGTCTCGACTCACACTGGAGAGAGCGGGTTTGCATGCAACCGAAGCGACCATCGTTCACTCTCAGTTCGATCAGTTGCCTTTCTCGAACTACTTTGCGAATTTGGTTGTCTCGGACACGCATTTGACAACGGGTGAAGTGCCATGCGATGCCGAGTTGGTATCTCGTTTTCTGAAGCCATGCGGCGGCGTTGCCATATTGGGGCAACCCGCTAGCACCAAATTGCAAAGACCCATGAATCAGAACGCAACGGCCGATTGGGTAGACCGATTGTACCGATTGCATGAAGGGGAAGTTAGTTCGGTTCAAGGTTGGAAACTGCAGCGACGCGGCAAGTTGCCTGGTGCTGGAGAATGGACGCATCAATATGGCAATGCCGCGAACACTTCCTTTGCCAACGATCAACGGATCCGCGATGGGTTGGGAGTTCTATGGTATGGCGATCCGGGACCAAGTGCGATGATCAACCGACACGAAGCCGCTGGAGCTCCACTCTCCACGAACGGTCGAATGTTTATTCAAGGGACCGATAGCATCATGGCTTACGATGCCTACAACGGCAACTTCCTATGGGACGTGAAGAACCCTGGCGCGATTCGAACGGGCGTATTCAATAATCGTGAAACGCATAATTTGGCAGCCACGGATGAAGTTCTCTTCATGGCGATCGGAAAGGTATGCCAAGCGTTGGATGGAGCCAGTGGCAAGCTGGTTCATGAGTACAAAACACCTTCGTCCCCGGATGGAATTGAGCGTAACTGGGCTTACGTGGCCTGCGATCGGAATCAATTGTTTGGCACCAGTACGATCCGACAAGAGTTGGAAGAGAAGATGCGTCGTCGCGGGTTGACCGTCACGAGCCAAACCGATGGCATCTTTGCATACGACACGACAACTCATGAATTGTTGTGGACGTATCGTGGCAAGAATTTGTTGCACACGACGATCGCTTTGGGGCCAGAGCATGTTTACTTTATCGATAGTTCGATTACCCCCGAAGCGCGTCAAGAGCTTTATCGACGCGACAAAGGGGAGTTGAAGAATCTTTCGGAAGGCGACGCACTGAAAGCAGAGCAAGAGATGAAGGCGTTGGATGTCCGATTGGCGGTCGCTTTGGATCGCAAGACGGGAGAAAAATTATGGGAACATCCTGTGGATGTGACGGACACAACGAACGTCAGTGCGGGTGGTGGAAGTTTGACCGTGATGTACGCCGATGGCAAGTTGCTGTTGTGCGGAGCCAATGCGAATGGTCACTATTGGAAACAGTTTCTTGCAGGTGAGTTTGAGAAGCGTAAGTTATTGGTTCTTGATGCGACCAATGGAGAACAGCTTTGGACAAAGAATGCAAACTACATGAACCGGCCAACGATCGTCGAAGGCAAGGTTTTTGCGGAGCCATGGGCATTTGAGTTAGCAACAGGCGAGACGATCAAACGACCGCATCCGCTGACCGCCGAGGAGAGCGATTGGAGATTCAGCCGACCTGGTCACCATTGTGGTATTGTGACCGCGACGCCGAACATGATGTTCTTTCGATCGGGTTTCATCGGCTATTACGATATCTATCAGGACAGCGGTACCAAACACTTTGCTGGCCAGCGGTTGGGATGTTGGGTCAATGCGATTCCAGGCAACGGATTGGTGATGATTCCGGAAGCGAGCGCGGGTTGCGTTTGTCAATTTTCTATCGCATCGACTGTCGTGCTCGAGCCGAAGTCCGAGAGCAAGTCTTGGGGTATCTTCAGTGCCGTAGGAGATCCGACTCCAGTCAAACGCATGGGTATCAATCTAGGTGCACCTGGCGACCGAAAAGATGCTGCTCGTCAAGAGTGGTTGGGTTATCCAAGACCCAAGGCTGTAGAGCGGCTTGAGTTTGTATTTGATATTCAGGCTCGATTCAGCGAGGGTGGTGGTTGGTACAGCCGCAATCCAGATTCGGTTCAAACGGGCTCCAAGGAGATGGATTGGATTGTGGCATCGGGATCAAAGGGGCTAGAGTATTGTTCGATTCCTTTGCTAGGAAAAGACGATGGACCAGCGAAATACAACGTAAAGCTGCTCTTTTCGGAAATGACTCCCGAGCAAGTTGCCGGAGTGACGATCCGATTGAATGGTCAGACGTTGGATAGTTCGACCCAAAAAACGAACGTAAATGTCGATTCTGTGACAACCGTTGTCAGTCGAACCTTTTCGTCTGTGCCCGTAGAGAATAACCTAGTAATGGAATTCCAACCCACCGTCGGCACACTTCCTACCCTAGCCGCCATCGAAATTACACGCGAGGATGCGTCAGCGAAGAAACCATGAAAACTAGGACATCACCCTGGAATCGATCTACGGTTTATGCTGCTTGCATTGCCGTTGTGTTTGCTTCGACAGCCATTGCTTGTCAGGTTCCCGTTTTTCGATACGCACTCGAGAGATGGAATCCGGATCGCTACAAACTGCTCGTTCTGACGGAGAGCGACGCGGGGGAAGAGGTCCGACAGTTGGTCAAGCCTTTGCAATCAAGTAAGCACACGGCAAGTCACATGGAGGTCGAGTTTGTCGACATGGCTAAAGTGAAAGATGAGCGACTCAAGAAGCTGTGGACATCGCAACGCTCGGGAGATCATCCGCTGGCGATTGCGCTTTACCCCTCGAAAGCGACGGCTTTGCGGGATCAAGTCGCGTATGTTGCTCCGCTGACCAAAGAATCGAGCCAGTTTCTGATCACGTCTCCAGCGAGGAGTGAGATTGCAACGCGACTGTCTAATGGTGATTCTGCAGTGTGGATCCTATTGGAGTCTGGAAGCCGAGCGAAAGATGATGAAGCATTTCAATCGCTCGAGCAGCAATTGGCTCTGGATGCACCGTGGCTCAAGGTACCGACGCCCGAAGAACTTGAAGTCAAGGCGGACGTTCTCGAGCGTGTCAAGATACGGCTTCAGATCAAGTTCTCCGTGATACGCGTGAAGCGAGATGATCCGAAAGAGCAATTGTTAATTCAAAGTTTGTTGGGAAGCGAGCCTGATCTTCGTGAATACGATGAACCTATTGCGTTTCCAGTCTTTGGTCGAGGGTTGGTGCTTTACGGTTTGGTTGGCAAAGGAATCGCTTCCGATACCATCCGAGCAGCATCGTCGTTTATCGCGGGTCCTTGTTCATGCCAAGTGAAAGAGCAAAACCCTGGTTTCGATTTACTTTTGGATTTCGATTGGGATCGCGCGGTGGGTGACACTTTGATTAGCCAACCGATTCCTGGCACCGGAGCGGCTCCGAAGCTTCTGGCCATACCGCCAGGAAGCAAGGCGAAGACGGATAAGAATTAGTTGGATCTTTGTGATTTAGTTAGCGGCACAACGCTAACTGCTGGTAATCGCACGAAAGAAAAACGGCGGCTAGCGCCAGGCCGCTCACAAGAAGATGAATGCAAAACGGCGGCTAGCGCCACGCCGCTCACAAGAAGATGAAAGAAAAACGGCGGCTAGCGCCAGGCCGCTCACAAGAAGATGAAAACATGAACGTTCTACGAAAAGTGTTGTTGTGGTCGCAAGTATTGCTTGTCGCGTCGATTAGCATCAGCCTGCAGTTGCAAGGCGCTAGTCTATTCGGCGGAGAAGACTGGCCTATGTGGCGTTACGATGCGTCTAGGTCGGCAGCATCACCGAACAAGATTCCCGAATCCCTATCGCCATTGTGGACCCGTACATTTTCTCCCAGGCAACCGGTTTGGGACGATCCGCTCAACCAAGACTTGATGTCGTACGATAGTCTGTTCGAACCGATTGTATTGGGGAACCGTTTGATTGTGGGTTTCAACGATCAAGATAAATTGATCGCGATGGATACAACCTCCGGGGAGAACCTATGGACTTTCTTCGCAGAAGCCCCGATCCGATTGGCCACAGTAGGTTGGAGAGATCGAGTGTTTGTTTGCAGCGATGACGGATACCTCTATTGCTTGAATGCAGCCGACGGCAAAGTCGTATGGAAGCACCACGGAGCACCAAATAGTCAGCATGCGATTGGAAATCGTCGTTTGACTTCTGCATGGCCCGCCCGGGGTGGTCCGGTAATCAAAGATGATACTGTTTATTATGCTGCGAGTATCTGGCCTTTTATGGGGACATTTCTCTATGCATTGGACGCCGAGTCTGGAAGAATCAAGTGGGTGAATGACAGCACCGGTTCTCAGTACATGAAGCAACCGCATAGCGCACCCGCGTTTGCAGGCGTAGCACCGCAAGGAGCATTGGTGGCAACCGACCGCTTGTTGATCGTGCCAGGCGGACGGAGTGTTCCAGCCGTCTTTGACCGAGCGAGTGGGGAGATGAAGTACTTTGAGTTGAACGCGGGAGGCAAAGGGAACGGAGGTGCATTTGTTACAGCAGATGCGACGCATTTCTACGTTCACACGCGATTGAAAGGAACGCGCGCATTTCATTTAGGCACCGGGCTCAAGACTGCGTTTGCGCCCAACGAACCGGTTGTTGTTGGCGATTACTTGTTTTCGGCGGAAATGGCTGAGGGGCGGGCTGTCATCCGAGCTTATCCCGCATCGTTGGAGGATGATAAAGCCAGAGAGCCGCTCTGGTCTATCGATGCTGATGGAACGAACGATCTGATTTTGGCGGGGGACCATTTGATCGCCGCTGGAAGCAAAACACTTAGTGTCATTCGACGTCCCGACTTCGATGCCGGCTCCATGACTGGCGGGCAAGTGGTTTCAACCATACCGACCGAATCATCCATTGGTCGTTTATTGGTTGCGGATCGAAAGCTCTTTGGTATCTCGGAGAATGGAAGCATCACCGCGTTTGGCGAAAGCTCCGTTGCCGTCGCAGCCACCGGAATCGCGGCAGTGAATCAAGAACATGGAAACGACGATCGACAAGAGAGCAACGCGTCAGCTGCACGTAAGTTGTTATCGTACGGCGATGCGTCTGGCTATGCTTTTTGGTTTGGGCCTTGCGAAGCTTCCATGGCGATTGCGATGGGTACGAGCAAATTGTTTGAGCAGTTGGCGATCGTCGATAGTGATACGTTGAGAGTCAATCAGTTGCGAAAGAGTTTGGACGAGATCGGTGTGTATGGCCGATTGACTTGCCACGTGAGCACTCCGATGATGTTTCGTCCACCGCAATATGTTGCCAATATGGTGTTCGTTGCGAGGGAGATTTCGCAGAGCGCCACAGCGAATGACATGCAGTCGATGTACGGTGCCGTGCGACCGTATGGTGGGGTAATGCTTTTGCTCAGTTTGGATACTGAGAAGTTAGCGGAGTCCATTCGAGCAATGAATTTGGAGCAAGCGAAAGTGGAGATCGTTCCCGAAGGTGTCCTCGTTCGTCGTGAAGGTGCGTTGCCGGGTGCAGCGGATTGGACGCATCAATACGGAGACATCGCCAACACGATCAAGTCGAATGACAAACGCGTCAAGCTTCCTTTGGGGGTACTATGGTTTGGAGGAACGAGCAACCTCGATGTGCTTCCAAGGCACGGTCATGGACCGCCTGAGCAGATCGTGAACGGTCGCGTCTTCATTGAGGGGATCAGCAGCTTAAGTGCTCGAGACGTTTATACAGGTAGGCTTCTATGGAAGCGAGAGTTTGGAGACTTGGGGACATTCGACGTTTACTTTGACAATACGTACGAGGAGACTCCGCTGGATCCGAAGTACAACCAGGTGCACATTCCAGGTGCGAATGGCCGCGGCACCAACTATGTTGTTACACCCGAGTGCATTTACCTGGTCGTTGGGAATCAATGCAAGATGTTGGATCCTGCGACTGGCGATGACAAGGGGCTGATCGAACTACCTGGAAACGAAGATGGAAGCAAAGCGGAGTGGGGCTTCATTGGCGTGTACGATCGTTATCTGTTGGGTGGCGTTGGATTCGCAAACTACCGCGAGAGTCGAGGTATCGACTTCCCTACTGATAATTTATTGAGCAATTCCAAGAAAGGTTTTGGTTCAAAGAGCTTGGACAAAGCGGCGAGCAAAGCGATCGTTGCATTTGATCGGCACTCGGGAAAAGAACTATGGCGAGTGGATGCTAAGCATAGCTTTTGGCACAACGGGATCGTCGCGGGAGGTGATCGCATCTATTGTTTGGATCGCGATCCAAACTCTATTGCAGAAGCTATGAAGCGACGCGGGATCAAAACACCAGGAACGTACAGAATCGTCTCGTTCGATGCAGCAACTGGCAAAGAGCTTTGGGAAGTCAAAGAAAAGATATTCGGTACGTGGCTCGGCTATTCGGAGAAGCACGATTTACTTTTGCAAGCGGGTTCGCAAGCGAGCGATCGGTTAGCGGATGAAGTTGGTACGGGGATGCGAGTTTATCACGGAAAGGATGGCAAATTAGCCTGGGAAAGGGACACGCTCAAGTATTCTGGGCCCTGCATCTTGCATCGCGACTCCATCATTACCAATGTCAATTCGTATACGGAGTCTGCTGGCGCATTCGATCTATTGACGGGCGAACAGAAAATGACACAGAACCCGATCACGGGTCAGATGCAACCATGGAAGATCACTCGATCGTATGGTTGCAACAGTATTGTCGCCAGCGAGAATATGTTAACTTTTCGTTCGGGGGCAGCAGCCTACTATGATTTGAGTACGGACTCGGGGACTGGGAATTTAGGCGGATTCCGGTCGGGTTGCACTGCGAACTTGATCGCTGCGGGTGGTGTATTGAATGCACCCGATTACACGCGGACATGCAGTTGCTCGTATCAAAATCAGACGTCGATTGCCTTGATTCACATGCCTGATGTTGAGTTGTGGAGCGTTCACTCAAGCACGAATGCGATTCCCAAGGATTCGCTGGTGGAGAATTTGGCCGTTAACTTTGGTGCTGCGGGTGACCGACGAGATGCCAATGGCGAGCTTTGGATCGAGTACCCCTCGTTGGCAGGAGATCCTGCACCGATTGTGATTCAAACGAACGAGCAAGCGAAAGCAGTTCGTCGGCATATTTCAGCCTTTGCGGGCAACGACAAGAGTTGGTTGCTGTCTTCGGGCTTCAAGAACTTGAGCGAACTGAAGGTCGGCCTCTATACGATCGAAGTCAAGAATGAAGTCGTCAGCAAGAAAGATGACGACGACGATGGAAAGAAGGAGAAGACGGTACCAAAGGAAGATTCCGGGACTGTAGATGGCAAGAAGCAAGTTACGGATGCAGCATTTCCAAAGCCTGTTCGACCAGTTAATCGCTATGACATCGAGTTGTTTCTTTCCGCTGGTACAGAGCTGATGGATTTGGGAGTTGCTGCCGACAACGTAGAAGCGGGAAAAGAGGATTCACGATCCGTTGTTTTTGATTTGTATGTCCAAGGGAAGCTTGTCGAAAAGGGGATTGAGATAACCCAAGCGACGAGGACGCCATACGTTCGGAAGGTTGAGCAGATCGAAGCGAGCGACGAGGTTGTCGTTCGGTTGGTTCCACAGAACGGGTTGCCAATAGTCCACGGAATGTTGCTGAGAAAGAAGTAGCCACTTCGGTTGGTTCGTGGATTCGGTACAATCGGGAATTCATTTGTTCCGTCACTCGATTTTACTTAAGGACCCACATGTCAGCGCAAAAGAAAGCCGAGTCTCTCGGCATCAAGTTTTCGAAACAAGAGCCTGGTTACCTCGCGATGGTCGTCAAGACCGGGAACCTGCTCATCACGTCTGGCCATGTAAGCGACATGAAGGGCAAGGTTGGGGCTGGGGTTTCCGTAGAAGATGGCAAAGCGGCTGCCCGAGAATGCGCGGTCAAGATTCTAAACTCCGTATGGAATGCCCATGGTACGTTGGATGGACTACGAGTGTTGAAGGTACTGGGTTGTGTAAATTCTACGTTGGAGTTTCATGAGCAACATTTGGTCATCAATGGTTGTAGCGATTTATTGCACGAGGTGTTTGGAAAAACAACTGATGGATATCATGCGAGGAGCGCGTTGGGCTTCGCGCAAATTCCTACGAATTCGGCGGTCGAGGTCGAAGCGATATTCGAGATCAAATCGTAGTCTCGTATTTACGAGCCTGTACTTCGAACCTATTGTCCAAGTAAGGGTGTCGACCGCGGCACCATTGCCAGAAGGATTCTAAGAAGTAGGCGGGAACGAAAAATGGGCCGAACCATTGATACTGACGAACATGAACGAGCTCGTGACGAAACGTAGATAGCCAAGCTCTTTCGTCTTTCGCAAGTATCGTATGGCCGAACGCCATGGCGATTGCTCCGCCCTCAACCGGAGCCAGGTTCATTAGTCTCGCAACACCGGGTCCAAAGATCCCGATGGTCCCTCGATGGAACCTTATGCTTCTTCTTCCTAGTCTTGGTACCAAGAGGACCGAAAGGCCAACAACGGTCCATGGACCAACCCAAAGATACAATGGCAACCAACAAACAATTTGTAACCGCGATCGAATACTTCGCCGGTTCAAGTCACAGCACCTCGCGCACGCTTTTTCGAAGCAAACTTGAGTGACCTAGCCTTTACGACTTTGAAGGCGCGATACAGTTCATTGGCATCTCGGTATCGTTTGGAAGGCCGCAGTTCGAGCGACTTTCGAATCACACCGATCAAATCCGGGTGCGCTTTGCGCCGAAGGGTTGTATATCCGGCAGGTGCCCAATCAAAGGGCCATTCTGGAAGAGTTCCGGTCAGAATTCGGTACATGATGAGTCCGAGCGCGAATACATCGGATCGTGCACTCGGACGCCCCATCGCTTGTTCAGGTGCCATGTATCCGACAGTCCCGGAACCGCTCGCGATCATCGTTTTCACGATGGTATGTTGTGCCACCTTTGCAATGCCGAAGTCCATCAACTGCAATCTACCGTCAGGCAGCAAGATCATGTTGTCAGGTTTGATATCGCAATGAATGATTTTGTTTCGGTGCGCATATCCAACGCCGTCGATCATTTGCTCGATCAAATGCAGCGCTGTTTCAAACGAGACACGATTTCGAAGTCGATCCGAGAGAGTCTTCTCACCGAGTTTGCAAGCAATAACGAATCGGCCATCGATGAAGCTGGCATCTTTGAGTGGCAAGATGTTCGGATGGTCTAGTTTGGCTACCAGCCTTGCTTCACGTTGAAAAGTGTCGAGCATGCTCGCGGTCACATTGTATTGGTGAGGCATTTTGAGCGCGACGCGAACACCCTCGATGGTATCGAGTGCTTGGTAGACGTGCGCAAATCCTCCTTGCGCTATTCTTCGTTCGATTCGATACTTGCCTAGTCGCTGTCTAGCGCGCAGCAAGCTAGTATCGCTTTGCGTCTTTGGCATCGCGCTGAAACTCAGTGCAATCATATACAGGGAAGACAACGAACGAGGAGACAGTCGGTAACCAAACTCGCACGCGGTCAAGAAAAAGGACTGGCTCCATTTTATCTTGCCACGCTGCGATCGCCCTTGCTAACCCAGAAAAATCCCTAGATTGAATTCCGGATGCTTAAGCGCTACAGTCGTTGTTATCGGCTGCCAAGTTGGCTTTCTTCGCTATCGAAACGGACAGAAGGGAGAAAAAATACCCAAATTGCCCCTTTTCCTTTTTCGTAACTCGAAGGTACTTAAGGAAAATCCCTAGAGAGCATCCAGGGACTGATCTCCACAACCACGCCAGTGCTTTAACTGACGTTCATTAACCTGCGGAAGCTCGTTTTTGCGAGTTAGCTAGGCTTTACAGTTTTATCCTGAGAACCATCTTCTGGCTTCTCGTCGTACTTGGCTTCTGGAAGCACTTGCGAAACAGGAGCTACGAGGAATTCGATGGCGTATTCGTCGGGCTCTGCCTTGAGAATAGAACCACCCTTGATGGAGGAAACATTCGCTTCGGCAACGATTTGTTCGATCACTCGTCTTTCCAAGATCTGGTTTCGGAGTGCATCCATTTGACCGCCGCGTTCGAGTTTCGTCCGAACTTGTCGAACAGTCAGATCGCCTTGTTGGGCGATGAGTTCGATTTCCGCGTCATATTCTGCTTCGGTAGGTTCGATAGAGAGATCTTCGGCAATCTTTTCCAAAACGAAGTGCTGTCGAAGAGCAACCTGAGTTTCCGATTCGATGTTTCTACGAACATTGTTAATCACGGAGCGAATCTGGTCGTCCGTAAAGCCGCTTCGTCGCAATTCCAAAACTCTTCGGTGTAACTCTCTGTCAGCTTGGCGTCGAACAAGGGCTTGTGGAAGTTCCCAGTCCGCTCCTTCTGTCAATTTCGAAGTGACTTGTTCGCGAATCAATTGATTTTGATGGTATTCGCACTGACGCTGGAGTTCCTCACGGACGAAGTTCTTCAATTCATCCGCGTTGTCAAATCCGAGAGATTCGAGCACGTTTTGGCTCAATCCTTCTGGATTTACTCGGCGAATCTCAATGATCTTCACTTCTGCATCGACTTCAACACCTCGATAGGATTCATTGAGGGAAGTGTCCAGAACCTTGACCTTGGTTGATCGAACATCACCCTCTTTGGCGCCTACGAGTTGTGCGCCGAAATCCTCAATGAAGGAGTCAGCCAAGCTGAGTTTTTGTCTCAGTGTCACCAATTGTTCATCAATGGCGCTTACCTGGCGTCCATCGTGAGTAAATTTGATGGTGACTACCAATCTGTCGCCGATTCGCGCTTCGCCGTCGCAGGCTTCACCCTGGGTGACTCGCTCGAGTGTACGGGTCAATTGAGTCTCGACTTCTGCGTCGGTAAGTTCGAACTCCGTCTTGGCGATGTCCAACCCCTTCCAGTTAGGAGAGGCGAATTCGGGACGGACTTCGATTTTGAATTCGTAAGTGAAATCGCCCGTGGCTGGGATTTCGACCGCTCCGTAATCCATATCGGGTTCAGAAATTGCGGAGAATTCCCCACCCTCGGTGATTTGTTGGAGAGAATCCATGACCAAGCTGCTTTTCACCTGATCCTGGGCGGTTTGGCGGAATCTGCTTTCCAGCAGTTTCCGAGGTACTTTGCCCGCACGGAAGCCCGGTAAGTCAGCGCGAGGAGCTATCTCATCGAACGTTTTGCGGAAGTAGCGATCGATCTCGACACGAGGGATCGTGACGACGACGTGACGAAGACAGCTAGATGGCTTGTCAACCTTGACCGTCAATTGAATTTTTGAATCTATTGCCTGTGCGTCAACGACTGACATGTCTGCAAACGTCCTATCGAAGATGAAAAAAGGGCACAAAAGGACAGTAAGAGCGGGTGATGGGATTCGAACCCACGACAACAACGTTGGCAACGTTGTGCTCTACCAACTGAGCTACACCCGCATGGATTCTGTCAATTTGTGCCCGATGCGATTTACCAAATTCTCTGGCGTCGAGTGACTCCGACGGGAATCAAACGGACGATCGAGGGAAGGGGATTATAGAAATCCCTTGAACTGCCGCAAGTGCGAACAGTCGAATTGTGAAAAAGTTGCTTTCCGAATGGCTTGGAGTGCATTTGCCGTTCTGCCCGTCGAATAAACAAGTTGCTTTTGCCGATCAATACTGCCATTGCAAGCCGTAACTCAGGCTATGCAAGGAAAAATTGGACTCCGCAAGGGAAAATCTTGGCGTTAGTTGGCCATTGAGGGGTGAACTCAGGTTGGAAGCGAGTTGCGGATCAAGCTGATCTCCTGCTCGAGCCACTTTCGGAATCCCCAAATAAGTGTAACTCAGCGTGGCGTCTAAATTTCTGCTAAACCGATACCCTAATGTCAATGCAACCTCTGGGGAGACGATAAAGGTATCCAATTGGTACCGCCCATCGTTCGTGCTGCGAGCCAATAGTCCGTTCGAGGTTGCATTGGTGGTCGGCGGATTTCCGGGAACAGTAATCAGGGAACTTCCCTGGATATTGACTTGTCGCTCTAGGTTTCCAAAGCCCAATTTGACCATTCCGTTAAGGTTCCAGCAACCTTCTCGAAGCATTGTATTGAGACCGAAAGTGGTCGCATGAAATCTGTTAGAAGTTGTGAATTCGTCGGTAAGCTGGGAGACTGTTCCGGTGGGTGCTGGGGTGTTCGTCAATGCGGTTGTCGTTGAAGCAATCGTCAATTGCTCTTCCAATCTCGCCATTTGGTAGCCAGCCAGAAACTCTATCTTGCTGGAGCAATCTCGCCTTAGCATTTTTCGAAATAGGACATCACCACCGTAAACATCGCTTGAAAGCGAAGCGTTTACGGACCCCGATGTACTATTGGGGTAGTTAATGGCTATGGTAGATTGCGCATTGTCGGCAGTGCTAAAAAAAGGACGCACCACGACAGGGTCGATCGAACCAGCGCTATTAAATCTATCTACTTCCGTGGATACGTCAAAGTAGCGAAAGAGTAGGCCGCGAGATTGGCACGGATCAAAAAACAATCCTAGCTCCCCTCGTATTCCTTGCTCGGAATCTGCCAATTG
Organism: uncultured Pirellula sp.; assembly: GCA_903858115.1. GTDB lineage: Bacteria > Planctomycetota > Planctomycetia > Pirellulales > Pirellulaceae > JBKCUI01. Next base: position 15,814 of record CAIOHR010000055.1, read on the forward strand.
TTCTCGGCCACCGAACAGAGCAATTGTATCCGTTCTGCCGATCAAGCCATCTGTCGCAGGGTCGCTTGCCGGCCTGCGCGTTGTGACCAATGGCTGAAGCACTTGGCCGTCACCCCAAAATGTGGCTGCTTCTACCTTAAGCTGCATATTTCTCAGCATGAGTCCAAGAACGCTGAAGGGCGCAATTTGATTGGCACCGCAATGGTTTCGGGTGTTGCAGTCGTTTTCCTGAAAGCGAAATGTCTCAGGATCGTTCAGCGATGGACTAAGTCCTGTTACAGGTTCTTCATGCCTGATTTCCATAGGGTCATCGGCAATCCGTACGGGGGCGCAATTTTTACACGCGGCCAGTAGCAACTCTTCCTTCTCGGATTCTGGATCGTGAGAATTTGCATCGCTTTTCGCTGGCTCTCGTTGTATGGAAGCCACCCTCGAAGGATGATTTCTCGCAGGCTGGGCGACTTTAGCTTTGCGGCCGTTGTTCGGCGAGGTCTTTGGTATGTTGGGTTGCGCTACCGGTTGCCCTTGTTTTACGTTGTTTGACTGAGCTTTAGGCCGTTTGATACTTTCTTGTGCGATTCCAGGTCCAGCAAAAAGTAGCGAGGAAGCCAGCATCGATGCGAACTTGATACGAAGAAAAATCTTGGCTGGTGACATGTTGGCCTCAGCGGGAAATCGCGTGGACTTTGATGATTAAAGGTTTCGTATCAATTGAATCGGCTCTTCCGGATGCGGAAATTGAGTAAAGCTGGTTGAATTTAACGTCCGCAGAAATGCTGTCATTCTAGGTTCGTAGTCTTGGAATGTGTTGAGTTATCCGATTTTATCGGTTTTCGGCTTCGACAATTCAACGTCCACCCAAAGGCCCTTCGCCGTCCGATAAACAACGTTGAGGCTGTAGCTCAGGTGAAAATCGCATGGAAGGCGGAACCTCAGGGCCAGCAACTATGTAAAGGGATTTGCAATGCGTCGACTGGTTCCTGGTATTTTGGCAGTTGGTTTCGGTATGATTTCAAGCCATGCCTGTGCTGACTGGCCTTGGAAACATAAAAGCGGCGTAGATGCTGCAAGGAACAACAGTTGGCCGCAGCCGTTTCGAGCAGCCGACGCAAACTCCGTGGTCGCTCCTTTCGAAGTCATGCGAAACAATGGCTGGCGCGAATTCAACACTTTGGGATCTGCTGTTTTCACCAAGGACAACGAGTTGAGCGAGGCTGGCAATCTGAAGATTGAGCAAATATTGACTCTGTCACCGTCCAGCCAGCAAATCGTCTACGTGAAGTCGTCGATTCGTAAGGAAGAAACTGACGCCCGGGTGGAAAGCACCCAGTTGGCGGTATCCAAACTGGTTCCGGTTGGACCGTTGCCGCAAATTCTGGTTACCAATGTAGAGCCGAGCGCTTCCTCCGGCGTATACCAGACAACCGTTCAGCGAGCTCTGATTACCACGACGCCAACCCCAAGGCTCGGGGCGTTTTCCAGTGTCAATGCTCCGGCGACCCAATCCGTCGCGCCAAATGCAAACCAAGGCGGAATGGCTAGTGGCGGCGGAGCAGGCCGGTAATTGGCATGGTTAAGATTGTCGATAAATAATTGAAAGATTCTTAAAAAAAACGGGACGGGATCGAAACGATCTAAATCTGGGAGTGTTATCACAACAACGGCCAGAAATTTGTACCATTGTGTGTGTAGACACTATTCATTCTTCTCCTAGAGGTTCGAAAATGCGATCGCGAGCTTTATTAAACGTTTGTTTCTTGGCGTCGGCGTTTGTCGCCGCCACCTTTTCTCCTTTGGCCATGGCTCAACCACCGGGCGGAGGCGGGCGTGGAATGATGGGGGGAGGCATGGGCGGAATGGGTGGGCTCGCGGGCCTTCTTCGCATTCCAGAGGTCGTTGAACATTTGAAGCTTGACGATACACAAAAGAGCGAACTCAAGGAAGTTCAGCAATCGATGGGCGACGAAATGCGAAAGATCTTCGAAGGCATGCGCCCAGCCGGTGGCGGAGATGCCGGTGGTGGACGCCAGGGGGGAGGACGTGGCGGATTCGGTGGGATGACTGATGAAATGAGAAAGAAGATGGAGGAGTTCAGCCAAAAGACAGAGGACAAGATCAGCGAAATTCTCGATCCAACTCAGTTTGATCGCCTTGTCGGCTTGTTCGCACAACAGAGCCCGATGCAGGCTATTCGCCATCGCCTCATCGTCGACAAGATGAAGTCTGCCAACTGCCCTGTAACCGGGGAACAAGAAACGAAGATGAAGGAAGCTGAAGAAGCTGCAGGGGCAAAGGTACGAGAAATGATGTCAGGAGGATTTAATCCAGAGAATATGGCAAAAATGGGCGAAATTCGCAAAGAGTCCGAAGAGAAAGCCCTCGGCGTATTGACTGATTCGCAGAAGAAGAAGTTTGAAGAAATCAAGGGTGAGAAGTTCGAATTCCCACGTCCACAATTCGGTGGCGGTGGCCGTGGTGGTGATCGTGGCGGAGAACGCCGTCCGAACTAGAAATTGGTCCATTGAATTGATTTGAAGAACATGAACAGGGTTGGTCAATAAGGCCAACCCTGTTTTCTTTTGGCATAAAGCGGATGATCTTTTGCAGCCCAATCCGCAGCATAACGACTAATTGCCGTAAGGGATTTGCCGTATGTCAAAGGACCTATCCCAACCGAAGGGTGTCTACACTACAGAATTGGTTGCGACCGATAGCGGCTTAGGCAACTCGCTCATTGGATTGCGTGCTCTCGGTTTGATTCGGAGCATTTGATGTATTGCTGGCTGTTTGCAGGGCAGAAGCAAACGAGGGAGGTACCGATTTGATGTGCAGATCCCTCTGTGGGAATGCGATTTCAATTCCGGAATCTGCGAATCTCTTCCGAATGCTCACCAACAGTTCATGCCTGGTAGGTAGACGCAAATCTAGCTTTGCCAAGAAGAAGCGAACATTGATATTGAGCGTGCTATCTCCAAACTGCTCGAAGAACGCAGTCGGGGCCGGTTCTTGCATCACATTTGGATGATTGAGACAAACTTCCCGTATGAGCGAGCATGCCATCTCGGGGTCGGATTCGTAGGCTATTCCTACTTGGATTACGATTCTGTTTGTCGAATCCGAGAGCGTCCAATTCAATAGTCTGCCCGTGACCAAGTCTTTATTAGGAATAATGAGTTCTTGTTGGTCAAAATTCGTGACCGTCGTGGCTCGCATACGAATTCGCGAAACGGTTCCTGTGGTTTCTCCTAGCGTAATCACATCACCAACGCGAACGGGTTGTTCAAAAAGTAGAATGAGACCGGAAACAAAGTTGGCGAAGATCTCTTGCAAACCGAAACCCAGGCCTACCCCCAGGGCAGCCACCAACCATTGAATGCTGGACCATCGAACACCGATACTATTGAAAGTCATTAGCAGGCCCAGGATCAAGATGGCGTATCTCGAAATAGAAGAGATCGCGTAACGAACGGCGTTTTCCAATGGAAGATGCTGCAACAAAGCAATCTCTAAAAGACCCGGGAGATTTCGGGCTGCCACTACTGTCATCACGCCGGTTGGAATCGCGATCAACAAATGAGTCAGCGTGATGGGAATCTGTTGATTGGGAGTTGCCCCTTCCACGGACCATCCCAGTTTCACCGTATCAAGAACACCGACCGCCGGGAGTACAGTGGACCAAATGAATGCGACGGCTGCGATGGAAGCAAAGATTAGAGTGCTGGATACGAGACGCATGGTTTGCGCATTGATCTCGCTCAGGTCCGTTTGGTTGTCCAAGACGAGTATGTTCATGGGAACAATGTCTGGGGCCCGTTTTCTTGCATCCTCGATCCGTTGCTTCGCTTGCGATACCAGAATCTGCCGCCGACGGAGCAGCAACCAGCGGTGGATGATATTCGAAAGGAGCAATATGCCGATCAATGCTACAAAGGTCGTATGCAAATGCATCGATAGCCGGACGGATGTGTAATGATATCCCAAGAGGCTCATGGCGATCAGAGCCACGGGGCTCCATGCCAATCCGATGTACCATAAGTACTTGAGCCTATCGATCCATCCATTGGCGTTACGAAGCAGAAATTCACGAAACACGCCTCGATGCGGGTGGAGTGTTATCGACAGAAAGGCTGTACAAAGAGCCATTAGGGCGCAATAGGTGATTCTTCCAAGCGAGTTCTCAAATTTGCTCTCGCCGAAGTGCGAGAGGACGCCAACAACGCAAACGCACGGGATTGCCAAGTCGATAAACCATCGAAGATTCTTGCGAAGTAGCTGAGTCGATGTTGGGGACCAGTTAAAATGACTTTCCGCGAGTCCGCCAGCTCGACAGATCTGCCGCAGAAGCTCTAGTGGGAAAAAGTATCGCGCACTTACTAGCAATCCCATGCCGATCGCTTCTGCAAACGACTTACCCTCGGGTGCATTGTGGAGTCGCCAGCCGGCTACTAAATGAAGCAATGCTAAAGGTGTGGAGAGAACCACACATGCGATGATCGTCTTGAGCGTTGGGCTAAAGGTCATGCAGTTTGGTCGAGCCGCCAATTCCCCCTGGCGAAACTCTTCGTGCTTAATCCGGCGAAGATTAAAGACCATCAATAAGAAAATAATGCTTCCGATTCCATAAATCCAAGCGTGCTTTTGAATGTCAACCGCAAGGATAGTCGGGATTTCGAACCAATTCTGTATATGGAACAACCATTGCAAGGTGGGCCAGATCTGCTTCACGTCGTTGGCTGCCATTGGTTCACTGGAGCGAATCCAGAGAACATGTTCATCGATGAAGGCCCGATACTTTTTGACTTGATCAATCGTTTGTTGAGTTGTCTCGGCCAGGTTGAAGAGAGAATCAAAGTGGCTGTTGGCGTCGACTCGAAATTCGTCCACCACTTTATGCTCGATGGTATCCAGCAATCGAACTTGATCACGATAGTTTGAGTTCGCGAATTGACTGATGGATTCGGAGTTCAGGTTGCTCGGTTCGCTGGTAGCGTTTGATGCAGCTTTCCAGTCATCCAATTCCAGGATCAATGTTTCCGTCGCAAATATCTTCTGTTGGTAGTCGTAGAGTTTTTGTTGCAATTCGCCCACATCAGGAAGCTCATTGCGTTGCTTGCGCAGCATCAAGCCGACCCAGCTATTGAAATTGGATACATGCCGAGCGCTTTCGGGCGAGATCCTTTCGGTCATGATACGAAATCGGTCTGACCACAGTTTCAAGTCCAATTTGGAAGCGTCGGATTCTACTCGGAGGATTGAATTCTGTTTGGCAAGAGTTAACCAGCTATCCGTGCGTTTCACGATTTGATCCGCTTGCGATTTGCATTCCGGGACCGATTGTTGGGCAAGTCGTTCAGCGAGTCTCTTTTGATTTGCAATGAGGATTTCTCGTCGTTTATTGAGTTCCTCAGTTACTTCTTTAATTTTTGATTGGTAGTACTTCTCGTCCGAGATGAAAATCGCTTTTTGCAGTGATAGCAATTCATTCTCGGCATCATAGGTTCGCTGTTCCTGCTCCATCCGCCGGACACGTTCGTTCAACGAGACCAATCGAGCGCGAAGAAGCAGCATGGTCGCTTCACGTAGCCGAGGATCGGAACCTTCTGCTACGGGAGCGTTGAGTTCCTCGTTGATCTTCGTTGTTGAGGCCTTTGATTCGAGGATGAGTCGAGGCAGCTCTTTCTTTTGCGCATCACGACTTACAGTTGCAGCTTCAATTCGGGCGCGCCCATCGATCGCTCCCTGAAGTTGCGCTTGCAACTCCAATTGAAAGGACTGCAACGTTTCTATGCTAGAAGAAGGAAGCAGATCTCCGGAGAAGATTACTTTCTGAGCAGGGTTTTCTTTTCGCTTCTTCGCTTCCGCTGTTGCAATGGGTGCTGCTTCGTAAGCAGCCAAGAGCTCTTTGTAAAACTTTTCGTTTTCCGCGCGTCCCTTGAGCTCTGCGAGCAATGACTCATAGATAGAGGTAAGAGATTGCTTTAGCACGGCGTCCGATTCGGGTAGCGCCTGGATCTGTTGTAGATAGGCAGCGATACTGTCCTGAGTAATCGTAGTGACATCGCTGACAGGGGCTGCTGTCGCCGTGGGGGCGCCAGTGGATGCTGGAGCCGTGGTTGATTGAGCTGTTGCGGCTGCAGATGCTGTTGACGGTATGGCGTTATTTTGAACGGAACCGGAATTGGTGTTTGACGTTTGATCTGGCTGCGAGCCTCTTATGCTAGCATTGGTTGGTGCTTGGGCTGTTCTAGCGATTGGCGGTGAGATTTGTGCCGCGGGCGCAACAGGAGAGGAGAAACCCGGTTGTGCTACTGGATTCTGTTGGGCTGTCCCAGGTTGCTGTGAGTTTTGGTTGGGGGTCGGAGGAATCAGCCTTATCTGCGAAGAAGCGGGCGAGCTAAGAGCGAGCACGCCCAGAAAGCAAAAGATCGGCCATCGGACCGCAAGATAGCGCTGTTTTTTTGGATTCGACCTTTCCATAAGGAGTAACTAGAAGATTCGATCTTCTAAATCAAGTCCGACGACACTAAAGCTAGCAATGCGAGAAATAGTTCGGAATATTCTGCGTGATCGTTAAAGTTTGCCATGTCGGCGTTCCGATAGAAAGTTCGTGCTGAATTGTGCTGCGGGAAATCGCAGAACGGATAAGCATGTTAGGGGGGTACCTAACCAAAGTTTCGATTTGTCTGCATGCTTCGCCAAACCATGGTGGTAAGGTGGGTGCATGATGTGAGTGAAAGCTCTAGCAAAACAGATCGAGCTGCGACCGACGGGACCACCTGGCTCATGAAACGCAACCTAATTCGATGGTTTGTTGGAATGCAGATTGTTAGCACCACGCTGACAGGCTGTGCCCCCACGCAACCATTCTTCTTTGGTGAACGCGGCGATCTGGCCCATTACATCGATCGAGCGCAGCAGATCGAGTATCCCGACCTTCACACCGAACAAATTCCAGAAGTCTCGCAGGCTTATCCGCCGCTCAGTTTGGACAACCAAAACTTTGAGTACAGCGACTTGACTTTGGAACAGTGCATATCGCTAGCCTTGGTCAATGCTCAAATTCTGCGAACTTTGCCTGGCGTTCAGCGACAGAATGCCGATATGGCTGGGATCATCTTGTCCTCACCTGGAAATCAGCTTGGTTCCGTACATGATGCTGCACTGGTTGCAACAACCACCAGTCCACAGCAAATCGCGATCGATGGAAATGGAAACCGAGTTCCAGCGCGGGGTCTAACGCGAGCGAATCAAGTCGGCGGTGTCGAAGATGCGTTGAGCGAGTTCGATGCACAATACAGTTCCTTCATTTCGTTCAGTACCACCGATCGCGCACGCAACGTAGGTTCCGGAAACGTTTTCAATCCACAGTTCTTCCAGGGACGCGATGGCACAGGCCAGATGGCGCTCTCGAAGCGAATGGCAACGGGTGGCGTAGCCACGTTGCGATCGCAATCGATCTATTCGTTCAATAATATCCCAACTCAGTCTCAGGGGTTGGGCAACTTTGGACGAGCGGTACCGAGCGATTACACGCAAATTCTGGAGGCGGGAGTTCAGCATCCGTTGCTACGAGGACGTGGGACACTCGTCAATCGAATCCCAATCGTTGTAGCACGGATCAACGAAGATGTTTCGCTCGTGGAATACGAAGAGCGAGTGCGGAATTTGGTTCGTGACGTGGAGTTTGCTTACTGGGACCTTTACGCTTCCTACTGGAATTTTGAATTAGCCAAAGTCGCTCGAGAAGGTGCAGCGCTAGCGCACAAGGTTGCGAAGGACAGATACGATGGAGGTAATGCCAGGGTAAGCGAGGTTGCTCGCGCTGAGGCAACTTACCAAGATCTTGAGACACAGGTGAAAGCATCGCTGGCAGGCAGTGGAGCAGGTGGTGACCCTGGATTATTCGGACGAGAGCGTAATCTTCGGTTCCTTCTCGGGTGGTCAGCATCCGATGGTCGGTTGATCCGACCTTCGGATAAGCCTACCGTTGGCTGGGCGCAGTTCGATTTGGACAGTGTGAAAGCTGAGCTCTACACTCGAAACCTAGAACTACGTCGGCAAAAGTGGATTATCAAGCAGAAAGAGCTGGAATTGATTTCTGCCAAGAATCAAATTCTTCCAGACGTGAACATCAATCTTTTGTATCGTTGGGTCGGTGTGGGAGGCAGGTTGCTCAACAGCGAAGGAGGAAATCCTCCCTTCCCTACAGGCGGTGGACAGGCTAGCGCTTGGGAGGAGCTCTTTGGAGGCAACTACCAAGAAGGAGTTGTTCGAGCCGAGTTCACCCCCAATCCTTTCGGCGCTCGAAGAGCACTCAATGCCATCACCAACGCCCAGCTTGATTTGGCAAAAAACCACCAAGCATTGGAGTCGAAAGAGGATGCCGCCCTTTTCAAGCTTTACGAACATCTCAACAATTTCGAGTCAGTCTATCATCAGATGGGGCATCAGCTAAAGGCGATGTCTGCATCGGATTCCGAAGTCAAAAGCCTGGAACCGAGATTGAATGAAGACAAGTCGGAATTTTTGTTGAATGAACTATTGCGTGCTCAGCAGTCACGAGCGAGAGCCGGACAACAGTACAACCGATTGGTCGCTGAATACAACAAATCGCTAGTGGACCTGCATGCTCTGAAAGGCTCGCTGCTCGAGTACAACAACATTCAATTAGAAGAAGGACTATGGGCGGATAAAGCATACTGGGACGCACATGAACGTGCACGTGAAAGAGACGCTGCCAAGTACATGGACTACGGAGCCAGCCGTCCCAAGGTGATCTCGCAAGGAGAGTACCAACAATTTTCTGGTACTGCCCAAGGCCAGGCGAGACCAGCGACAAGAGCGATTCCTGAGGCTGTCCCCGCTGTACCAGAAAAAGAAGAAACCCTCGACAACCTGCGAGCCAACCGGGCTACCGGAAGAATTCGGTCTTGATTGGAGTCGATATCAGGCAAGCAGAAAAATGGGCTCCCACACGATAGAAACAATTGATTTTTGAAGCGAACAGCGTGAGCTGTGAACGAGTTAGGGGGAAAAGTCCTTGAGGGATGGTTTGCTTCGGCAAGCCATCCCTCAAGGCATTTCGTGACCATTTAATCGACAGCAAAATTCTAACTGATCCGGCACAATATTCTAATTCGTCGCCAAATTAGTTGTTCCTTTTTCGAGACCCTCTTTTGTCCCAGCAGCATCCTTAGAAGCTGGGCCGGTTTCGCTCGTCGGGGCATGGGTATTTTTAATGCGGGTGTGTATGAGAGTGCACACTTTCTGAGTTGGTAAAGTCTGCCTTTGAAATAATTTGGAATATTTAGCTAGAATTTGCTGCCCGAATCTACCATCAATGGCTAGCTGGGTTAAACTCGTGGGCAGATTGGCCGAGAAAGAGCGAACGAATCGTCTCGAGACTCTCCTCTACAAAGAGTCAGCGGCCTGTCTACAAGAGTTTGGCATCCTTTGAGTTTATTCTACCGGCATCTTTTCTGCCGTCGGAAGAAATACCAGTTCACGTTTGGCCGAGTGGCCGTTTTAACTTTTTTCATCGAGGAGACTGCAATGAAGTTTCGCCCAGTGTATGCACTTGGGCTGGCCGCAACCATTTTAGGGGCCAGTAACGTTTTCGCTGATTGTGGATGTGGCAGCACTGCTGCTGTTGCAGCTAGCAGCGCTTGCGGAGGATGTGGTAGTGCCGTGATGGCTGCCGCTGCTTCGTCGGCATGCGGGTCGCAAGTAACATACGTTGAGAAGACTGTGATGGTCCCGACACAAGTTACCGAAATGCGAACCGTCACAAAGAATCTTTCCCGCATGGAAACGAAGACGGAAGAGTATACCGTCATCAACAAGGTTCCACGCAAAGAGACAAAGACTGAGACTTACACCGAAGTCAAGCAAGTTCCTCGCAAGGAAACCAAGACTCGCGAAGTAACGGTTCACACTCCAGTACAAAAGACCCGAACTGAGTCCTACAAAGTTATGACCCCTGTCACCAAGACAGAAGTCAAGACGATGCAAGTCCCCGTTTGCAAGACCGTTCAAGAGCAAGTTCCGGTTACAGTGAACAAGGTTGTTCACGATTCCAAAGAGGAAACTTACACGGTTCAAGTTCCGAAGCATGTAACCGAAGATCAGACCTACACGGTTCATACACCTGTTTATACGGACGAAGTGCAAACTTACACCGTCAACGTTTGTAAAACGGTTCAAGAACAAGTTCCTTACACAGTGAAGGTTCCCGTCTACACAGACGAAGTCGTAAGCTACAACGTTCAGGTTCCAACGACAGTCCAAGTCGAACAAACCTACACAGTGAAGGTTCCATACACCGAAACAAAGACCGGCACTCGTCAAGTTTGCAAGATGGTTCCAGTCACAACGATGAAGACTGTCACCAAGGATTGCGGTTCGTATCAAACCGTCATGGAAGAAGTTCCAGTGGTAGGTGGATGCGCTCCAGCGTCTTCTTCTTGTGGTTGCGGATGTGCTGCACCAGTAGCAGCTCCAGCTTGTGGTTGTGCCGCTCCAGCTGCGTCGCCATGTGCAACAGCACCGGCTCCAGCAACTCGAACCGTTTGCAAGAAGGTTTGGGTTCCAAATGTTGTCACTCAAGAAGTTCCTGTGACGACCATGCAACGACACATGTCAGAAGAAGCCTACACTTACAACGTCACTCTTTACCGAGACGAAGTGAAGACTCGAATGGTTCCAAAGACCACTTGGTCCACAGAAGCCAAGACGAAGACAGTTCGAAAGTGCAGCATGGCGACAGAGACCAAAATGCGGACTGTCAATAAATCCGTTATGGTTCCTGAAACCAAGACCCGTACCGTCAAGAAGTGCGCCATGGTCGCAGAAACCAAGACACGTCCTGTAACGAGGACTGTTATGGAAACACAGACAAAGACACGAACCGTTCAAGTCCCACGGACGGTTCAAGAGACAGTTATGCAAACTGTAAGCAAGCAAGTTACAGAAATGCAAACTCGCGAATACACTGTTTCTAAGGTGGAGTGCGTAACCGAGACCAAAACTCGTGACGTAAAATACACGGAAATGGTTCCTTCGACCAAAACTGAATCCTACGAAGTGACCGTTATGGACACTGTGAAGGAAGACAAGACTCGTTCCTACGATGTCACTGTTTACGATGACGTCAAGGAAACCAAAACACGAACATTAAACGTTTGTGTTCCTTACACTGTAAAGGAAGAAGTTCCCGTTACGGTTTGCAAGATGGTCCCAACGACCGTTTCTGTTCCTGTAGTTTCAGGAGCTGCAGTAGTTTCAGGAGCTGCTGCTTCTGCTTGTGGCGGAGCGACAGCTGGTAGCGGCGCAGGTTGCGGTTGTGCAGCACCTGCTCCAGCAGCGAGCGGTTGCGGTTGCAAGTAGTGTTAGGTTGAAACTATTGGTCGATTTGGCCTGTAGAAAGTTTGGAAACGGCCCGCGTTTGAGGAATCATTCGCGGGCCGTTTTTCTTTTGCTATTCTCCGCTACAATACCTCACTTCATTCCCAAGGAACCTCGGTTCCCACATTCGGCATGTAAACCGTCGTCGGTTTAAGGTTGCCGAATAGTCCATTGAATCTTTGGGTTTGGATTTACAGAATCAATTCACTTTTTGACTTCATTGACATGTCTTCTTCCCAACGATTGACCGATCCATTTGGTGCCCGAAGTTCGTTCCAAGCGCCTCAAGGAGAGATGGGTATCTACCGCCTTAGTCAGTTAGAAAAATCAGGGGTAGCCAAGGTCACGCATCTGCCGTTCTCCATCCGTATTTTGTTGGAAGCGGTTCTACGCAATTGCGATGGGTACCAGGTTTCGGAAGACGATGTCAAGAATTTGGCAAATTGGAATGCCGCTAAGCCAGCCGAGCTGGAAGTTCCCTTCAAACCGGCCCGCGTGGTTTTGCAAGACTTTACCGGTGTTCCTGCCGTAGTAGATCTTGCGGCCATGCGAGATGGAATGAAGGCATTGGGGGGCGATCCCAAAAAGATCAATCCATTGATTCCTGTCGATTTGGTCATCGATCACTCCGTTCAAGTGGACTACTTCGGATCGGCAGATTCTCTCTCGAAAAATGTCGAGGTGGAATTTGAAAGAAACAAAGAACGCTACGAATTTCTGCGATGGGGCCAGCAGGCGTTTGACAACTTCCGTGTTGTTCCACCAAACACAGGGATTGTTCACCAAGTGAATCTAGAGTTTCTTGCGAAAGCGGTTTTCCAAGGAAAAGACTTCAAAGGTGCTGTTGCTTATCCCGACAGTTTGGTAGGAACAGATTCTCATACCACGATGATCAACGGACTTGGGGTTCTCGGTTGGGGTGTTGGCGGAATTGAAGCCGAAGCCACAATGCTAGGCCAGCCACTCTACATGCTCATGCCTGAGGTGGTCGGTATGAAGCTTGTTGGGGAACTCGCTCCTGGAGCAACCGCCACGGACTTGGTGCTTCGTGTAACAGAGATCCTTCGAAAGGAAGGGGTCGTAAACAAGTTTGTCGAGTTCTTCGGCGACGGAGTTTCACGCATGACACTTGCCGACCGAGCCACGATTGCCAACATGGCCCCAGAGTACGGCGCCACCATGGGGTTTTTCCCTGTAGACGATGAAACGCTTCGATTCATGAAGCGAACTGGTCGGACAAACGATGAAGTCGCACTGGTAGAGCGATACTGCAAAGAACAAGGATTGTTTCGGTTAGATGGGGCTGCAGACCTCACCTACACCAAAGTCTTGACTCTCGATCTTTCGTCGGTGGAGCCTTCGCTGGCTGGGCCGAAGCGGCCGCAGGACCGAGTAGCTTTGAAGACCCTGAAGGCATCTTTCTCCAAGGCGCTTTCGGCCCCGATCGCTGAACGCGGGTTTGGGTTAACCACCGAACAAAGAGGTTCGAAGAGCACAGTGCTGGACAATGGCCATAGTACTGAAATCACTCACGGTTCAGTTGTGATTGCTGCGATCACTTCCTGCACCAATACGAGCAATCCTTCGGTAATGCTTGGGGCTGGCCTGCTGGCAAAGAAAGCTGTGGCGCGGGGCCTCAAGGTGAAGTCGTTTGTAAAGACCAGTCTTGCACCTGGTTCGAGAGTTGTTACCGATTATTTGACGGATGCAGGCGTACTAGAACCGCTGGAGCAACTCGGTTTCCATGTTGTAGGTTACGGCTGCACCACGTGTATCGGGAACAGTGGTCCGCTTCCTGAACCGGTTTCGAATGCAATTACTGCGGGCAATTTGGTCGCTGCTGCCGTTTTGAGTGGTAATCGAAACTTTGAGGGGCGAGTCAATCCGCACACACGCGCGAACTACCTAGCGAGTCCCGCATTGGTTGTTGCGTACGCGATTGCAGGGACTGTAGATATCGATTTCGAGTCGGAGCCGATTGGACACGATGATGCGGGGAAGCCAGTATTCTTCCATGAAATCTGGCCATCGCACGAAGAGATATTGGCAAACGTGGAGCAATCCGTCCAACCGGGAATGTTTATCAAACAGTACTCCGGAGCCTTCACTTCCAACGAAACATGGAATGCGATCCCCATTACGCCGGGCGAGCTTTTTCAATGGGATACAAAGAGCACGTACATCCAGCGGCCACCATTCCTGGAAGGAATCACCCAAGGCGATTGTTCCATCAAGCCTATCACCGGTGCCCGTGTGCTCGCCGTACTTGGCGATTCTGTAACGACTGACCACATTTCGCCAGCAGGCTCGATTGCAAAAGACGGCCCAGCGGGGCGGTTCCTGGTCGAGAACGGAGTGCATCCGAGAGATTTCAATAGTTATGGTGCTCGACGAGGCAACGATCGCGTCATGGTGCGTGGCACTTTTGCGAACATTCGCATTCGAAACGCGATGACACCAGGTGTTGAAGGCGGCGTGACTCGCTATTTGCCAACCGGTGAGCAAATGAGCATCTACGATGCCTCCATGAAGTATCAATCAACGAACACTCCTCTGATTATTCTGGCGGGCACAGAATATGGCACTGGTTCTTCTCGTGATTGGGCTGCCAAAGGCACGTTGCAACTGGGCATCAAAGCAGTGATTGCATCGAGCTACGAACGAATCCACCGGAGCAATCTAGTGGGCATGGGAGTATTGCCTTTGCAGTTCTTGGATGGGCAGACCGCACAGAGTCTTGGGCTTACCGGCGAGGAAGTATTCGATATCCCATCATTGAGCGATGATCTGCAACCTCGAAGCAAAGTGACTGTAAAGGCAACGTCGGCATCTGGCTCGAGCAAATCCTTTGAGGCATTGGTTAGGATCGATACCCCTGTGGAAATCGATTACTACCGAAACGGCGGAATTCTTCCTACGGTGCTGCGAAAACTAGCTCAAGAATAGTTTGGAACTTCGAACTCCATGAGAAAAACCAGGAGCCGCCGTAAAAGCCAGAGTCTCGGCAAACGTCGATCTGCTCCCGGTGCGGCTCCTGGCGTCATTGTTGTAGATCCTAGCGCGGAGTCTACTGACATTCGAGTCATGGCCTTTGGAGCCGGCGAAGTTCACGAACAGTCCCTAACGAGATTCGAAGACTTTGTTCCATTGAGGAAGTCCTATAGGACCATTTGGGTCGACGTGACGGGGCTGGGGTCTGAAGAGAAACTGCGCAAGCTTTCGGAATTGCTCCATCTACATCCGCTAGCGATGGAAGATGTGGTCAACGTTCATCAACGCTCGAAGGTGGACGACTTCGTCGACCATCTGTTCGTCGTCGCTCGAATGATCGACAACGCGGATTCCTTTCAAACCGAGCAGTTATCGTTTTTCTTGCTTCCAGGCGTTCTGATCTCATTTCAAGAGAGGCCTGGCGACTGTTGGGAGCCTTTGCGTCAGCGCATTCGGACCCGCCGTGGCAAGGTCTGCGAATCCGGACCAGATCATTTATTGTACGCGTTGCTAGACGCCGTGATCGATAGCTACTTTCCTGCTATGGAAAAAATTTCCGATGCAGTGGATCTCGTGGAAATCGAGATAACGGAACAGATTGAGCCTTCCCAGTTGATGAAGATCCACGATCTGCGAGGTCAGCTGCTGGCGCTTCGCCGGTCGTTGAGGCCTCATCGAGAAATGATCAACGAGTTAGTACGCGATTCGTTGCCCATTATTCAACCTGAGACACGAGTCCACTTGCGAGATTGTTACGATCACGTCGTTCAGCTGATCGATTCTGTCGACACCTATCGTGAATTGACATCGGACCTGCGTGACTACTACATGTCAACAGTCAGCAATAGCATGAACGAAATCATGAAGGTGTTGACGATCATTTCGACGATCTTCATTCCATTGTCCTTTGTTGCGGGAGTCTATGGAATGAACTTTAGCGATCATTCTCCTTTGAACATGCCTGAGCTGAAGTGGTACTATGGGTATCCATTTGCCCTTGGAATTATGGCCACCATGGCCATAGGACTTCTCATCTACTTCCGAAAACGCAAATGGTTTTAGCTGTTCATCCTATGACCAATGCATCCACGATTCAATTGTCTAGAATCTCGATCAGGCGGCGTTCTTGGAGCGATACGAGATTGTCGTTGATTCGCTGTCGTGCTGCTGCGTTGACTGTAATTCGGACGACCGACTGGACGAGAGAGCGCGTTTGACCCTTCGAAGCCATTCTTGCTTGACTATCCCGTGCTTGTTCGGCATGGTCTTCACAGACATCTTCAACTGGATACTCGGGGAACCGAGACTATCCAACATAGGAGGCGTGGGCGTCTCCAAAAGTAGCTTACCTATGACGGGATCGACCTTGAGTTCTAGGGCGACGGCGACGAGTATTGTCTCAATCTTTTCGAAATCGTCTTGCTGACCGATGCCCACTTCGATGGTAGCTCGCGACCATCCGTGCGTCTCATTGCTAACG
This sequence comes from uncultured Pirellula sp., assembly GCA_903858115.1. GTDB lineage: Bacteria > Planctomycetota > Planctomycetia > Pirellulales > Pirellulaceae > JBKCUI01. The sequence continues at coordinate 31,688 of CAIOHR010000055.1, forward strand.
CTGTTGATTGTGCCATTAGGAACAAAGTGGACGACGCCACTACTGTCACGGAGTACCGTCATTCTCAAAGTGATTCTCTCAACTTGGCCAACGAGTCCACCAATTCGGACGGTGTCGTTGAGCATGTATTGGTTCTCAAGCAGCATCACGAAACCGTAGAAGTAATCTTTGATGAGGTTTTGGGCTCCGAAAGCGACTGCCAAACCGACGACAGCAACTCCACCCATAAGGACCGTGATGTTTGCCCCCAGTTCCTCAAGGATCATCAGGAATCCAGTGATAAAGATGCCAACGGTGGCAGCGTTCTGAAAAACACCAACGAGCGTTTTGGCTCGATTCTCTCGTTCCGCTTTCGAGCCACGACCTGCACTTTTGGATACGAGTTGGATGGAACGGTAAGCAAACAACGAAGCGAACCGATTCAAGACGAACATTCCCACCACAATGAGAAGCAATCGTGGTCCATGAATCACGACCCATTGGAGAATGTTTCGTATCGTGTAGGGATTCTTCAAGCTTTCGACAAGTTCCTCGGCTTCCTGTGCTTCTCTACTTTTGCGAGCCGCTTCGTGGAGCGCGACGATGTGCTCCGATTGAAGGTCACTCAGTTCTGCGCGATGGTCGCTCAGGCGTTCGTTGATCTGCGTTACGTCGGAACGAGATTGGATCAATCGTTGATTCGCGTCGGAGATTGCCTTTTTTAGTTCTTGTATTTCCTGTGCGTCTGCTCCTTCTGCCTCGCGTTTCGATAGTTCACTTGACAGCTCATGCTGAGCCGATGCGGCCAGATCGACTTTCTTCTTGGCGGTAGTGATTTCCTTTTGTTCTTGATGGATGAGTTGTTGCAGATCTTTAAGGCGAGCTTCCAGGGACTGCGTTTCCTGTTGCGCTTCTTCGGCTGCGGTTTCTTTCAGGTCGGCTTCTTTTTCAGCCTCCATTAACTCTTCATCGACAGCCTCGGATTCATCTTCGCTACTCCCCTTCTTTTCGTCTTCTTCCGCAGTGGAGTCTTTACTCGAACTTTTATTGTCTTCATGGGTTTCGAGATCTCTTTTCCTCTCCTCGCTCTCATCATTCTCCTTATCATTGCCATCCTTGCTCGACGATTTGGATGACTGTTTTTCGTCTGCTGGTAGATCTTCCGTCAACACGAGCAGTGCTTGTTCATCGCGTTCGATCTTGCTCGAGAGGGTCACTCTTTGTTCTTTGGTGGTCTTTCGATCCTCGATTGCCAATTCGAAACGATCTTTGGCTAACGTCCAGCGTTTCTCAATCGAGCGTAGTTCGTCTTGGAGACTTTCAATGGCATCTGGTTCGAGAGGTAACGCGATTGCAGACTCGATCTGTTCAGCGAGCAAATCGCGCGCTTCATCGAGGCTACGAAACTCTTTCTCAGCCGTCGCGTACTCACCGTTCGGATCGTCCAACTCTTTTTCTAATGTCTGCAATTGCGAGCGATCATTCTCGATCGATTCTTTCAGTTCCGCGATTTGTTCTGCTTCCGATTCACCATCCTTCGGTGCCCCTTCAACAGAATCAGATTCGGAGGATGTCGTTTCCTGAACCCGTTCAGGGGAGCCGGATTCGGAACTCGCGACGATTGGTCCGTCTGTCGTCCTGGAAACGACAGCGATTGCGAAGCAACATCGAGGCGCGAAGAAACAAAACGTAACCAGCATAGCCAAGAGGAGCGTTTTTCGCGACATGATCATTCATCCTTGAGATTCAATGCTGCCGATCCATGGCAGTTGAGTTTTAGCACGCGTTGTATCCTACAAAGGTACGAACCCTCGTGCTATCCGAACCAGGAAGTTATTCTTGCTGCCAATGATGGCATTTGGCCACGTTTCAGTTCAGTTCGATGAAAATCGCATCGGATCGATCTCGAAACTGAAGTCATAGTTCCTCTGCCGTGGAGTTAGTCCGAATAGAATATTCTTGAGACTGCTCCCCAGAAGATCTTCGCCTTTTTCGCCAAGGATTGACGAACTCAAAAAAAGCCTTCGGAGGCGCATGGGGGGAGTTTCAACAAATGCTTTTGCCATTTCGTCATCGATGTTGCAATGGGATAGTTCTAAAGTATCGAGTTCCTGAAGACTGGCGATTTTTCGCATACTGTTCTCGGACAGGGGACCTCGAACGATAGAAAGTTCCTTCAGACGCGGATGGTTTGCAGCTATCGTTTCTATCGCGCCAGGCTTTAGGTTCCAGTCCCCCAATTCGAGAACCTCCAGTCGCTTCAGGTTGGCAAGAGCGGAAAGGTCCACTCTTTCGTCGAGTGATGTCCCATTTAACCGGAGTTTGCGTAGCTTCTGCAATTTCGAAAGGGACCCAAGAAACTCGTTGTCAATCTTGGAGCCAGTCATGGTAAGCGACTCCAGTTCTGTGAGATTTGCAATTCGTTGGAGCGTTGCAGACTTCAGGTCCGTAAAGGCCAAAGTCAAACTCTTGAGTGATTTGCAGTTCAAAACTTCGTTGACGATGGCGTCGTTGCATGTGGGACCGCCAGCGGCGAAGAAAACCAAATCACGAACATCCTGAATGACAGCGTCCGAGGGCAAGGGGTGCTGAAAACTAAGCCCTTTCAACGCAGGGGATCCCGCAATGTGTACGTGAGCGGTCGGTACTTTGGAGATGAAGTTATCCTGCAGTTTCGTCGCATTCGCAATTGAAAGGGATTCCAATCGTATGATGTTCAAAGGCAGATCGTAGGCGATGCTTGGACCAGAATAATCCTCCCAGCCCATTAGTATCGATTCTCTCATTTTTCGAGTTGGTCTTATGAAAAGGCTTTCTATCTCCGATTTGTTTTTGACTTGAACGTTTTTCACTCCCACCGGTTCGCAAACGAGCCTGCGCAGTTTGGGGAGGGATCGTAATAGCGATTCTATGGTTCGATCATCTACAAAGATTCCCAAGAGAGAAAGCTCTTCCAATTGATGCATCTCCTCCATGGCAGCCAATTGTGATTGCACTATCCCCGACTTTCCCAGCATCAAATTGCGTATCGATCTGTTTTCCTTTAGCTTATTTAGCTTCACATCGTGAAGAGGGACAAGCTCTAGGTCCAGGCTGGCAATAGCACAACTCGATAGATCGTCGATCCATTTCTGGCGTGTTCTTAAAGGTATGTCCGAGGCATTCAAGAAACCGCGCTCCGTGTCGCCAACACGGTTTGTAAAGCTGTTCCCTGGCTCGCCAATTCGGAACGCACTCTTGTTGTAAGCATTCAAGTTGACCTGCATCTGCGAATTGTCGATCGCGATCGATTCTATATTCATAGGGAAAAACGAAAACTCGGTCAGTTTGGGGACGTCCTTTAGTCTCAGTCTTCTAGGCCAGATAGAACTAGGGACTATTTGAGATGAGGTCGTTCGTTCTTGCCAACGATAAAAGGCAGGTACAATGTCCAGCAAGTTGGGCACTGTTTCGACATCGATATCGAAAAGTTGAAGTGCATCCAGTTCGATTGTTTTTAGGTTTGGAAGATTTCGTAACACGATCGAAACCGGTTCGGAGTTGATCGGTTTTTCGTTGTCATCGCAAGACAGTGTGACTAAGTTTGGCCAGCCCTCTAGAAGCAAAGAATCGCCTGTACCGTTAGGCGGAAGAGGCAATCGTAAAGCACGTAATGATTGGGAAAAGGCAGGTGTTCCAAGCTCGGACAATCGTACGTTCGTTTGGATGAGGTTGAGCTCTTCTAATTGAGGTTGGCCAATCGCCTTTAGATCTTTGGCCGTGATATCGGTTTGCTTCAGGTTTAGTATGCGAATGAACGGCAATGATTGAATGAAAGAGATTGCCTCGGAATCGACCTGTCGCTGAACGATAGCAACTTCCCTGAGAAGTGGATTCGTGGAAAGGCGGTTGAGATTCCGGAAGCTGTAATTGCCACCGGATAGACCCAACGAACTGAGGTAAGGCCGTTCAAAGACTTTCGACACGAGTTCGTCGGTGGGGTTCTTTAGCTGTACGAAACTGAGCCTGAGGAATGGCTCATTTCCGACATAGGGTAGAACATGAGTCACAAACCGAGGAAGCATGACGGTACGAATGGCAAAGCCACCTTCACTTCGGATCTCTTGGGCTAGTATCTTGTCATAGGCTCCTCGCCGACATAGAAACAGCCAATAGCTAAGGGTGCCCGCGACCAACGCTGTAAGCACGAACATTTCCCATAATCGCATGCGAAAAGTACCTGAGGCTTGATCGTCTCTCGACTTCTCTTTCGATTGTGTTCCGCTCGATTGCGACGTGTGTGATTTCCGATCATCCACTTCGTCATCGGAATCTTGGAGATGGAGGATCGACCAGCGTCGGAGTTTCTCGCCAACGACGTACAGCACTGGAAAAAAGGACCAGAAAATGACACACCTGACTAGTCCTGTCCATTGGAAGCTTGTCGCCTTCTGTTCTGCCGAGATCATCGACTCTAAGTAGAACTCGCATGGCCAACCTGCAAGCGTAAATGTCTTTTGAGTTGTATGATTACTTAATTGTGGGTCGATGACTCCCATCGAATCAGAATAAGCATTGATGTAAGCATAAGGCCAGTTCGCGATAGCAACGACCAGAAAGAAAATGGCAAAGCAACACAAACGAGTCATGGCGTTCCTCGCAATCCGTAATTTGAAGTCACACAAGACTTTGATATCACGCATTCCATCACGTGATTTGAAATCTATACCTGAATTCTATTGGAACCGGGCACTCGGTGGAATCTTCGATGGTATTCTTCACAGGGTTTCTTCTTCATAAGTTAGATGCACAGTGGAGCCTAAGTAGCTCGACTTGTGTGAAGTTGGATAGCGATAGCATGATTTCTGTCAAACTGAGCCCTTTGGGAGCATGGAGAGAATAGAAAAGGTCTGCCGGCAAAACCGATTGTTTGTCAAAGGGATAAGTTTATTATGAGGCATCCCTGCGTTACGGGGTTGCGGAAACGCAATGGGTTGTTGACAATTCTCAGGTGTCAACCACCCGCCATTGGCAAGGATCAAGATGGAAAAAACCTTACCGCTTGGATACGAAGATTTGCAGCTAGGAGACCGCTGGATAAGCCAGGAACGTGTCGTCCTCGAGGAAGACATCCAGCAATTCGCCGCTTTGACGGGCGATCAAGATCCGCTCCATGTCGATCCGGTGTTCGCTGCGAACGGTCCTTTCGGTCGGCCCATTGCACACGGTTTGTTGGGCATATCTTTTTTGGCTGGACTAAGTTCCCAGGCACCTAGTGTGCAGACGAGCGCCTTTGTTTCGATTCGATCCTGGAGCTTCACCAAACCTGTCTATTCCGGGGACCGAGTCCATGTGGTAACCGAAGTTCTTGATCTCAAGCCGCACGGAAGACGCCATGGAGAGGTACATTGGTATCGCCAATTGATCAATCAAGACGGACAGAAAGTACAGGAAGGCATTCTAGTCACGCTCGTTTCTCGTCGAGTCCCATTGTCGCTTCAGAGAAGCAGAATTGGTGAAATGAATCGATCGGATCGGAGTCACTCCGAGATCGGTTCACACGAAATGGGGTCTCGCGATAGGAACGAGTCAGAGAGTAGCATCTCTGAGACAAAGTCCCCTCAATCCATTTCGATCTAGTTTATGTTGGATTGGCTATTTGGAAATCGAAAGAAGCTCCAGAGCCAACGGATTACGGAAATAGAAGAGCTGCAATTAGATTCTTCTATTTGGCAAGCACGCTTTCTTTCTGCCTCGGCGAGGCACGCGTTGATCCGATGGATTAGGGTCTTTGTCGCCGAGAAGAAATGGGAGGGTTGCAACGGTCTTCAAGTGGACGTTGCCATGCAATGGGCGGTTGCCGCTTCCGCAGGCCTGATGGTGACCGCTTACCCGGATTGGTTCTTCGGAAAGACATCGTCGATTCTTATCTATCCGACACCTTACATTGCAAAGGCTGGTCCCCAGTACAGCAGTCTGTCTGGAGGTATCCCGTCGGTGATGGGAGAGTTTGCTCGTGCTGGTGAAACGATTTATCGAGGGCCCGTCCTCGTAAACTGGCAAGACCTACAATACGCAAAAGAATCAGCCAATTCTGGTAATCATTTGGCGATCCATGAATTTGCTCACCAGCTCGATTTGATCAACAGCCCGTTCGCAGACGGGCTGCCACCATTGCCCGCGAATATCGATGAAAAGCGATGGAAAGATGGGATGCAACGCGAGTTTCAAGCAGCGCGGTCGATGGTTGCGGATGGTTATCGCGTTTTCATCAATGATTATGGCCTGACGAAAGAAAGTGAGTTTTTTGCTGTCGCAAGTGAACTATACTTTCAGACACCTCGTGCTTTAGCGGAATATCACCCCAACGTTTTTGAGCTATTGCTTCAGTTTTATCAACAGGACCTACGGCAGCTCCTACCTTCATGATCATCGCATCGGATTAAATTCTAGTCGGAGCTATCGTTGGCTTATCTTTGGATGTTGTGCGGATCCATATTTTTTGCATTCATGGCTCTTTTGGCTGAATCCGTGAAAGAGCAGTTTAGCTTTCCATGGATCGCAATGATTCGTTCGGGCGTAGCAACAATTTTGGCTTTTGGACTGGTGATCGCAGCCGGTGCGAAGTTGGTTTTCTGGAAACCAAGTTCGCTTTGGATACGTTCTCTATCGGGTTGGGTAAGTATGATCTTCGGGTTCTATGCGATGACCCATTATGATGTAGAGATCGTATTGGCTCTTTCGAACAGTTATCCGATTTGGGTTGCGATCCTTTCATGGCCCATTCTGGGAATTGTCCCGTCTCGCAAATCATGGATCGCGTTAGCCATCAGTTGTACTGGCATGTGGCTGGTTTACGCGAGTAGCATCGCGGCTGGGCCGCAGTCGCAAGCGTTTTACAGTCCTCAGACCGCAATTCCTTCTGCGGTCATTGCGAGTATTCTCAGTGGGGTCGCGCTGCTCAATCTGCATCGACTCAAGGATCTAGATACGCGTGCTGTTGTGACCCATTTCTCGGCGGTCGCTACGACGTGCAGTTTCTTTGTTTGGATATCCATCCCGTTAACAGATACCTATTCGGTAGTGGATTCGTATGGGATCGTGCGACTGATCGGAGTTGGGGTCGCAGCGACATTCGGTCAATTGTGTCTCACGAAAGCATTCACCACCGGCTCGCCCGCGAATGTTAGCATTGTGGGGCTTTCGCAAGTGGCAGTGGCTGCCCTCGTCAAGTGGGCGGTGGAGCAGCAGTCCCCAAGTGTCGGCAGTTTGATTGGCATGGGGATGGTGATTGCGTCGACGATTTGGGTGATGCTTCGCCAGCCAGAATCTACTCCATAGTGCGCTGTCGATGCGAAGGTAGGCTGTCGATGCGAAGGTAGCGAGAAAGAACCGAAGGGTTTTTGCAACAACCTTTTCCGAACTCTTCTTGGCTTAGGATTGATTTGCCCTGGCATTCGTGTCACTATCTTGGGAACGATTCGACTCCGCCCTGAGTCCTTCAGGAGACTGCTGCTTTAGGCCCTGCTTGTTGGTTCATGGTGAGCAGTCTCTTCGGGGGATGAATACGATTGCGGATGGAATTGTGTGTGGTTTCCTCTCTGTTCAACCAACTTCGAAATGCCAATGTTTCTGCTACCGAGAATTTTCGCGGGTCCTTTGTTGGGCGTGATCGTCGGCACATTGCTTTGGAACAATGGGATCGGCTTTTCGCCATCCTATGTTGCAGGCTTGGCTGCATGGATGGCATTTTGGTGGATGACAGAGACGGTTCCGTTAGAGCTAACAGCCTTACTTCCCATGGTGCTTATTCCTTTTTCGGGCGTCTTTGAAAAAGATGGTATGGGAGAAGCGTGTGCTCCTTACGCTGACAAGAATGTTTTCTTTTTTCTTGGCGGGTTTGGGATTGGAATGGCGATTGAGCGCACGGAGTTACATCGACGCGGTGCACTTTTGCTATTGAGAGTCGCGGGTCGAAATGCAGTGTTTGTGATAGGTGCCTTTATGCTCGCCACTGCGATGATCAGCATGTGGGTTAACAACACTGCGACTACGATGTTGATGTTACCGCTCGCGATGAGCGCGATTACGATTCAGAGCAATCCGAAATTTGCACCACCACTTTTGATAGGAATCGCTTTTTCTTCCAGTATCGGGGGAATGGCAACTCTCGTGGGAACAGCTCCGAATATCTTCTTCACCAGCTTTCTTGAAAAGCAAGGTAAGTCGATCGACTTTCTAAGCTGGATGTATGTCGCTGGCCCAGTGTCGCTGGTTTTGCTGTTAGGAGCGTGGGTATGGTTGACATGGTTTTTGTTTCCGGTCAAAGATTTAGAAGTCGCGATTCCAGAGTCTTGGGAATTGGAGTTCAAAGAGAACCCACGATTGAACCGAGACCAGTGGATCACGTTGGCGATTTTCGGAACCGCGGCAGCGACTTGGATGCTTCGAGAGCCCTTGAAGAATCTTGCAAAGTCGATGAATTGGCAGTTGGTAGAGAGCGGTCTCAAGCGAATGGAGGACCCATGGGTCGCCATGACGGCCCTCGTATTGTTGCTCCTTTTACCGTTTCATAAGCCCATTCTTGCTTGGCGAGACATGGAGAAAGTCCCGTGGGGCGTTCTCATGTTGCTCGGGGGTGGTTTGTCCTTGGCCAAAGCAATCGAAGCATCCGGACTTGATACGCTGATTGCAAGTGTCGCAGGAAACTTTTCAGGCCTTTCGACCTGGCTCGCTCTTACGTTGATCGTCGCACTGGTTATAGGCATCTCCGAGCTTGCGAGTAATCTTGCGACAGCGACTGCCCTTATTCCCATACTGTCCGAAGCTGGGCCTGCGATGGGGATCGATCAAATATCGCTGCTCACTGCGGTGGTGCTGGCGAGTAGTTGTGGATTCATGCTTCCCGTAGCCACTCCACCTAACACGCTGGTTTACGCGCAACGCAGATTTGCTGCAAAGGACATGATCAAAGCTGGGGCGATGATCAATGTGCTTGCCATCATTATCATTCCAATCGCAGTGATTCAGTTGGGGAGCCTGCTAGGAACGAAGTAGTCGCTGCTCTCGAAGCCATGCGATCGAGTCATCCAAAGATTCTTGCACTGACCGCGGTCGGTATCCGTGCTCTTGTTCCGCTCGTAACGAACTGTAGTAATGAAATTGTTGTGACATCGCGATCGCCGCGCTGTTAAAATCCAGCTCGTTGGATGTGAAGCAATTCACGAGATTCGCAATCCATTTCCCGATCACGCGGGCGGGGCGACGCATTGCGACGACGGGAGGTCGCGTGTCGAGCTTTTTGGCGATCCTGGTCCAAAGGTCAATGTAGCTTAGGTTTTCTCCTGCGAGGATGTAATGTCGGTGATTGCCACCCTCGCTGGCGATTTTCAAGATCGCATCAGCGACGTCGCGAGGATCGCAAACAGAGCAGCCGCCCGCTGGTGCCCATGGCTGAAACCGCTGCAACGCCTGGACCATTCGGCCACTGCTTAGCTGCCAATCGTACGGGCCGATCATGAAACCAGGGTAGACCGCATAGCAGTCTGCTCCGTCACGGATGAATCGGTCGCACACAGCCTGAGCCGCACGCTTGGATTGGACATAGGAGCATGGGATTTGGCCGTCCCCTTTCGTTTCTTCGTCGGCAGGCAATTTCTGGCTTCCGACAGCAAGCACATTGACTGTCGAAACGTAAATCGCACGAATCGAATTGTGTGCGGCCCATTCCAAGATGGCTTGCGTCCCATCTTGGTTGACTCGAAGGGACTCCTCTAGTTTTCGCCATCCGATATGGATAAGTGCGGCCGCATGAATGACAACGTCGACCTCCAGATTTTCAAGGGAGCGTTCAAGGCCAGGTCTAGCCAAATCAGAGGAGATCTGTCGGCATTTCAAACCATGGAGGGATGGGTGCTCCCCAGAGGATCGAGACAAAGTCCAAATTTCGTGCCCTCGGTTTGCTGCGATTCGGGCGACGTTGTTTCCGAGGAGGCCCGTGGCCCCGGTAATTAGTATTCTCAAGTCTAATAATTCCGATTAGATGAATGAATTCCTTGGAAGCAGGCCAACCCGCTCCGGCGAAATCCTGTTTTCCGATGTGGCGGTGTGGTTCCCTGAGCTATCCGAGTGCCATTGGATCAATATATTTCAAAAAAACACAAAAATAGTCCACGATGGACTATCTTAACGGAGATGGCTCGCTACACTATCGCCGTGGATGTAGGCTCGGTTGACAAATGGACAACAGACAGGCTTTTTTCGGGTCATCGGTTGTCGTTCTGCGCACAGAGGGGGGAGTGAATTGTACGGATACTCAATTTCGTTTCTTCATTCCATCTCATTCTTTTCGAAAATCTATTCAGAGCCGCTCCGCATGGTCCTCTTAAGATTGATCCCGTTTCTCCTGGTTACTGGCTATCTCCCAGTTGCTGGCGATAGAGCGATGAGGGAAGTTTGTTGAGCACGATTGCTGACACTTCCCGCGGTCTTTTTTTTGATTTGTTCCCTTCAGCCCACTTCGAGAATTAATCTCCAATGGCAACTTCCTCCAAGCGACGATTGCAAACTTCCTCGGTTCGTGTTTTCGGTTCTGGGCGAAGCCAGTTTCCGATTCCGAACCTGACTACGCTTCAGACTGTTTCTTATGAAGCGTTCTTGCAAGAGGATCTTCCCTCTGACAAGAGAAAAAACCAGGGCTTGGAGTCGGTCTTTAGGGAGATATTCCCTATCGACAGCTACGACAAAACCGTTGCACTGGAATATATTCGCTACGAACTTGGCAAGCCGCGTTACACTCCCGAAGAGTGCCGACAGTTGCGGCTGACGTACGGAAAACCACTCAAGGCTTGGTTCCGGCTCAAGCGAGATCAGCCTCTCGAGGAAGAGGTCTATCTCGGGGATATTCCGATAATGCTCGGCGGTGGTGAGTTCATCATCAATGGTGCTGAGCGTGTAGTTGTGAGTCAGTTGCACCGATCTCCGGGTGTGGACTTCGTGGAGGAAGCTGAGGGAACTTCCGAGAGAAAGATGCCTTCTGCTCGCGTGATTCCGGAGCGAGGTAGCTGGATCGAAATCAACGTAACCAAGAAGGATTCGCTCTCTGTTCGAATCGACCAGAGCGGAAAGTTCTCGGTCATGACATTGCTTCGGGCGATGTCTCCGAAATTCAGTACCGACCAGGACTTGATTCAGGCATTCTACGAGGTGACGACTGAAAAAATCACCGACGGTCGTAGCGTTTCAAAGATTGAGAACAAGATCGCGGCTGACGATGTTGTTTTCCCGTCAGATCACGAACGTGCTGGTGAGATTGTTATCGAATCTGGAACAAAAATTACGAAGACGGTAGCAGAGACGATCTGCACGGTTGGTGTGAAGAGCATTGTGGTGATGGACACCCCTAAGGTGCCATTCATACTGAATTCTTTAGCGGAAGATAACACGAACTCGCATGAAGAAGCGTTGCTTCGGATTTATCAGAGGCTTCGACCTGGAAATCCACCCGCTCTCGAGAAAGCTCGTTTGTTGTTCCATGAAAAGTTCTTCGATATCAATCGTTATCGACTCGGTCGCGTTGGTCGGTTTCGAGTGAACCGAAAGCTGGGGCTGAGTGTTCCTGAGGACGAAATGGCGTTGCGTCCCGAGGACTTGGTTGCCTCGATTCGATACTTGATCGATTTGTTCGATCCAGATTCTACAGCGAGATTCGACGACATTGATCACTTGGGCAATCGACGTTTGAGAACCATCGATGAGTTAGCTTGCGAAGAGCTGCGCAAAGGTTTCTTGAAGCTTCGACGTACGGTTCAGGAGAGAATGAGTCTGAAAGAAGTCGAGGACATGACGCCACGCTCTTTGGTGAATCCAAAGAGCATCAGCGCAGCCATCGAATATTTCTTTGGACGAGGCGAGTTGTCTCAGGTGGTTGACCAGACCAACCCGCTTTCGCAATTGACGCACGAACGACGGCTTTCTGCACTCGGCCCTGGTGGTTTGAACAGAAAACGCGCTGGCTTCGAGGTTCGTGACGTTCACATTTCTCACTACGGACGTATTTGCCCGATTGAGACGCCTGAAGGTACAAACATCGGTCTCATCAGTTCATTGTCAATCTACGCCGGCGTAGATGAATATGGGTTTTTGGTGACTCCTTATCGAAAAGTAAGCGATGGGGTCGTTACCGACGAAGTGGTGTGGTTGCGTGCGGATGAAGAGTCTGACGCATACATCGGTCCCGCTGACTTGGAGATCAAGGATGGTTCGTTGGTGACAGGACCTGGTTTGATTGCTCGTCACCGAAGCGACTTCGAGATCGTGACACCTGACGCTGTCCATTACATGGATATTGCTCCGAGTCAGATGATCGGTGTGTCGGCTGGTCTAATTCCGTTCTTGGAGCATGACGATGCGAACCGTGCATTGATGGGTTCCAACATGCAACGGCAAGCAGTCCCATTGTTGGTGGCTGAGCCACCGATCGTCGGTACTGGTCTCGAGAAAGAAGTGGCTGCAAACAGTGCGATGGTCGTCAAGGCTCGTCGTGCCGGAAAAGTGACTTACGTCGACTCGCTCAAGATCGAGGTGGGCAACGACATTTATCACCTGAAAAAGTACCAAGGCCTCAACGAACGAACATGCTTGAATCAGCATCCGATTGTTCAAATCGGAGACAAGGTCGAGAAAGGTCAGATCATCGCCGACGGTGCAGCAACACACTTGGGTGAGTTGGCTCTCGGTCGAAACGTTCTGGTCGGCTTCATGTCCTTTGATGGATACAACTACGAAGATGCGATCATCATCAGTGAAGAGTTGGTGAAGCAAGACGTTTATACCTCGATTCACATCGAAGAGTTTGATGTTGAAATTCGCGAAACAAAGCTCGGGCGGGAAGAGTTCACTCGAGATATCCCCAATGTTAGCGAAAAGGCCCTTCGGGCGCTCGATGAAAGCGGTATCGTCCAGATAGGTACGTATGTTCGTCCTGGCGATGTTTTGGTTGGCAAGGTTTCGCCTAAGAGCAAGACCGAGCTAACGCCGGAAGAAAAGTTGCTTCATGCGATTTTTGGTCGAGCAGGCGAAGACGTGAAGAACGATTCGCTGGAAGTTAGCTCCGGGGTAGAAGGTATCGTCATCGATACACAAAAGTTCTCTCGTCGCATGAGTCTTTCGGAAGAAGAGCGAAAGGAATTCGAGAAAGAACTGAAGAGAGTCGAGACCGAAGGAAACAAGGAAATCGCGACGTCGTTTGCTTCCTTTGCAGAAGAGCTTGAGAAGTCCATCGGCGGCAAGCTTACAGATGAAGATGGAACTCCACTCACGGGCGGCCAGGATCCGAAGTTTATCGCAGAGAAGGCTCAAACCTTCAATCTCTCGCGATTGCTGAATCGGCTCGATGCTGGTTTGCATGCGGAAGTGAAAAAGGTTTATAAGAATCTTTGGCCAGCGGTTGAAGAGGCGCTCGATATTCGAGATCGCCAATTGAACAGCATGAAGCGAGGCGATGAGCTTCGAAGTGGTGTTCTTCAAATGGTCAAGGTTTACATTGCGACCAAGCGGGTGATTAGTGTCGGCGATAAGATGGCAGGTCGTCACGGTAACAAGGGGGTTATCTCCAAAGTGTTGCCAGTGGAAGACATGCCGTTCTTGCCTGACGGAACACCGTTACAGATCATGTTGAATCCTCTGGGGGTTCCTAGCCGGATGAACGTAGGGCAGATTTTGGAAACCCACTTGGGATGGGCCGGTGCAAATCTCGGATTCCAAGCCATTACCCCTGTGTTTGATGGTGCGAGCGAAACGGACATCAACAAGGCCTTGTCGGAAGCGGGATTGCCAAGTCACGGCAAGATTCGTCTTCATGATGGACGCACTGGTGAGCAGATGGAACAAGAGACGACGGTCGGATACTTGTACATGCTTAAGCTCCACCACCTTGTGGATGATAAAGTTCACGCTCGGAGCACGGGACCTTACTCGCTTATCACCCAGCAGCCACTCGGTGGCAAGGCTCGGTTTGGTGGTCAGCGATTCGGGGAAATGGAAGTATGGGCGCTGGAAGCTTATGGTGCCGCATACATCCTTCAAGAGTTGCTCACAGTCAAGAGCGATGACGTCGAAGGAAGAACGAAGATTTATGAATCGATGGTCAAGGGCGAAAATACACTCGAAGCAGGTACTCCAGCCAGCTTTGACGTTTTGACCAACGAGATTCGAGGTTTGGCCCTTAACATGCGACTAGAGAAGCGTCGTTTGTAAGCCGTCGATCGTCCATCCATAGAACTGTTTATTCCCAGTGAATCGACAGTTCGACCTAAAAATTAACAAATCAATACACCAGAGCAACCCAGCAAACTTTCAGGAGTTTTACGTAATGGCAAATGCTGAAGCCACCTACGATCGCGTAAACGACTACACATCGGTCAAGATTTCTTTGGCTCGCCCTCAGGACATTCGCTCCTGGTCTTTCGGCGAAGTGAAGAAGCCAGAAACGATTAACTACCGAACCTACCGGCCAGAAAAAGACGGTTTGTTCTGTGAAAGGATTTTTGGCCCTGAAAAGGACTGGGAATGTGCGTGCGGTAAATATCGTGGTATGAAGTACAAGGGGATGATCTGCGATCGCTGCGGGGTGAAGGTTACTCACTCCCGCGTAAGAAGAAAGCGGATGGGGCACATTGAGTTGGCAGCACCCGTCGCTCACATTTGGTTCTTCAAAGCGATGCCCAGTCGGTTGGGCAATCTGCTCGAGATGAAGACGACTAGCTTGGAAAAGGTCATCTACTTCCAAGATTACGTAGTCACCAATGCAGGGACCACCGAACTCGAAGTACAGCAACTGCTCACCGAAGAAGATTACCGAGCCGCTCGCGCTCAATACGGTGATGCATTCGAAGCGGACATGGGAGCCGAGGCGGTTCGAAAGTTATTGCAAGGTCTCGATCTCGTAAAGCTTTCCGAAGAATTGCGAACAGAGCTCTCGGAAACATCGAGCAAACAGCGCAAGAAGGACTTGATCAACCGCTTGAAACTTGTCGAGTCGATTCGTGACAGCGAAAACCGACCTGAGTGGATGGTTCTCGATGTTATTCCGGTTATTCCACCGGACTTGCGACCGCTCGTTCTGCTCGATAGTGGCAACTTTGCAACATCGGACTTGAATGATCTTTATCGACGTATTATCAATCGAAACAACCGGCTACGAAAGCTGGTCGATCTGAATGCACCAGAAGTCATCATCCGGAACGAAAAGCGGATGTTGCAACAGTCTGTTGACGCGCTGTTCGACAACGGTCGCTGCAAGAGACCCGTGTTGGGCAGCAGCAACCGACCGCTGAAGAGCTTGACCGACATGATCAAGGGTAAGCAAGGTCGTTTCCGCGAGAACCTTCTTGGAAAACGCGTCGACTATTCCGCTCGATCGGTCATCGTGGTTGGACCTCGACTTCGTCTGCACCAATGCGGTCTCCCCAAGAAAATTGCTTTGGAACTGTACCAGCCATTCATCATTCGCAAGCTTAAAGAACTCGGACACGCTGACACCATCAAGTCAGCGAAGAAGATGCTTGAGCGTAAAGATGAAGAGGTTTGGGATATTCTCGAACAAGCGATTAGGAATCACCCAGTGCTTCTTAACCGTGCTCCAACGTTGCACCGAATGGGCATTCAAGCGTTCGAGCCGATTTTGGTAGAAGGAAATGCGATTCATTTGCACCCGCTCGTTTGCAAAGGCTTTAACGCAGACTTCGACGGCGACCAGATGGCTGTGCACTTGCCACTCTCGATCGAGGCACAGGTAGAAGCTCATACACTGATGATGAGCACGCACAACATTTTCGCACCTAGCAACGGCAAGCCGATCATGTCGCCTTCGCAGGATACGGTTATGGGTTGCAATTACATAACCGTGCAGTTGCCTGATCAAAAGGGCGAGGGGATGATTTTCGCAAGCATGACCGAAGCGGAGTATGCCTTCCAACAAGGCACCATCGCTCGACATGCGAAAGTGAAGGTTCGTCTACCGGCTTGGCGTCGACTCAAGTCCGATGATCCGAGTGTTAAGGGTGGCGCGATCATCGCAACAACCTTCGGAAGAATCCAATTCAATTCGATCTTGCCAGATGGTATGGATTTCTACAACTTCGCATTGAAGGGTAGCGATTTGGCAGCGGTCATCAGCGACTGCTACCAACGATTGGGACGTCGTGCGACGATTAAACTGCTCGATGATATGAATCAGCTAGGATTCCGCGAGTCGACGCGATCTGGACTCTCCTTTGGTGCAGACGATTTGCTCACACCAGAATCCAAGACCAAGCACATTGCCGATGCTGACAAAAAAGTCATGGTGTTCCAAAAGAACTACCTAAAGGGTGTGATGACGGCACAAGAGCGTTACAACCAAGTGCTGGACGCTTGGACGAATACACGGGAATTGATCACCAAGGACATGTTGGTCGCGATGGAAAACGATAATCATCGCGGCAATTGGTACATCAACCCGGTGTTCTTGATGGCGTCCTCCGGTGCACGCGGTGGTATCGAACAGATTCGACAGCTTGCCGGTATGCGAGGTCTGATGGCCAAGCCGACTGGGGAAATCATCGAAGCGCCGATTAAATCGAACTTCCGTGAAGGCCTGTCTGTTCTAGAGTATTTCAGCTCGACACACGGTGCACGTAAGGGACTGGCGGATACGGCGTTGAAGACGGCGGACTCGGGTTATTTGACTCGAAAGCTGGCCGACGTTGCGCAGAACGTGGTAATCACATTGCATGATTGCGAGACAACGCAGGGCATTACCAAGGGGACGATTTACCGAGGCGAGAAAGTCGAAGTTCGACTTGCAGACTCGATCGTAGGACGCGTGAGCCGACAGAACATCGTGAACTTGGTTACAGCTGAAACGATTGTCGAAGAGAATCAAATGATCACTCGAGAGATCGCACGCAAGATCGAAGAAATGGGTCTTGAGAAGATCCAGGTTCGTTCGCCGATGACTTGCGATGCTCCACTCGGGGTGTGCCGACTTTGCTACGGCATGGACATGAGCACCGGTTCCATGGTTGAGGAGGGGATGGCGGTTGGAATTATCGCTGCCCAAAGTATCGGTGAACCAGGAACACAGCTCACAATGCGTACGTTCCACCAGGGTGGTACGGTGAATACATCGACGGAAGAAAGCGATATCAAGGCAAAGAAGGCTGGTATCGTGAAGTTCCTCAAGATGCGAGTGGTAACCAACGACGAAGGTCACGACGTGGTGCTAACACGAAATTGCGAAATCGCCATTGTGGATGCACGGGGGCGTGAACTGGAGCGATACGATGTGCCTTCCGGAGCTCGATTGCTCGTCAAGGAAGATCAAGAAATCGTCAAGGGCCAGGTTGTTTGCGAATGGAACCCGCACAAGATTTCGATCTTCTCGACGGCTGGTGGTAAGGTCGTCTTCGTGGACATCGTGGAAGGAGAGACGCTCAAGCTGGAGAAAGATCCATCCGGAAACTTCCAACGCAAGATTATGGACTCCCGAGGAAAATTCCATCCTCAGATCGTTATTGAAGACGAAGATGGAAAAGCGGTCGACGTTCACTACCTGCCGGAAAAAGCAGTTATCAACTGCACCGAAGGCAAGAGAGTCAATCCGGGTACTGAAATCGCCGAAATGCCGCGTGAAGCAACGGGTGTTCGGGATATCACGGGTGGTCTGCCGAGAGTCACCGAAATCTTCGAAGCTAGAAAGCCAAAGGATCCGGCTGTTGTTGCGGAGTTGGACGGTATTGTGGAAATTTCGAAGGATCGTAAACGCGGTAAGCGATCGATTCTAGTTCGAAGCGAGAGCGGAGAAGAAGTAGAACATTTGGTACCACCGGGCAAGCGGTTCTTGGTTCACTCCGGAGACGCGGTCAAGGCTGGACAAGCACTCGTCGAAGGACCGATGGTTCCACACGACATTCTTCGCGTCAGCGGTGAAGAAGCCGTTCAACAATACCTTGTACACGAAGTACAACAGGTTTACCGACTGCAACGAGTGGACATCAACGACAAGCATATCGAAATCATTATCGCTCGCATGCTTCGAAAGACGAAGATTACGAACGCAGGTGATACTAGCTTGCTCGCCGGTTTGGTAATGGATCGATTCGAGTTCAAGCGAGTCAATGATCACTTGTCCAAGTGTGTGAAGATCAGCGATCCGGGCGACACAGAGTTTGCCTTGGGAGCAATCGTACCGCGTGATGCGTTTGAAGCCTCGAATGCACAGTGTGAAGGTTTGGGTGGTAAGCCTGCGAAGGGCAAGAAGCCAAAACCCTCACACGGTGAAGTACAGTTGTTGGGTATCACGAAAGCAGCCGTGCAAAGCAATAGCTTTATCTCGGCAGCTAGCTTCCAAGAAACAACCAAGGTGTTGACCGAAGCTGCACTCGCAGGCAAGGTGGACCGATTGGTTGGTTTGAAAGAAAACGTGATTCTCGGTCACCTTATCCCTGCAGGTACTGGATTCCGAGTTTTCCAAGACTCCGAAGTCAGCTACCGCAAGGAAGCATTGGAAGATTTGGTGAATCGCGGAACCGCGGCGGCGGAAGAGTCGTTCCCACTTCTCAACCAAGCTCCGAGAAGTGTTGAACCAACACTTGCGCCCCCAACCGCTCCGGCACCAGCACCGATCGCCGACGAACCTGTTTCGGACGCATCGGTCGGAGAAGAGTAGTCGATTCTGTACGGGCTAGGGGCTCGACACATTGTCAGCCGGTGGCGCAAGCCACAGGCATTGGATGTATTGGCTCGCAGGGCGTCGTGATCGCAATCAGAAGAAGTATCAGCGAGGGATGCAAAATCCCTCGCTCACTGTACGTTATCTTTAATCCCAACCCGAAGCGTGCGCGAGGGATGGAAAATCTCACAGAAGCTCACGCTTCGGGTTGGGAAACAATTTTGGCCGGTGGAGGTAAGTCTCCTTTCCTCCAGTCTTAAACTGAGTGCCAGCTTCAACTCGTTCGGTTACTTCGGCTTCACGACGGTTTGCGTCGCGATCCACTCTTCCAGCTCATGCCAATCCACAGGAGGGAGTTTGCTCAAGTCTGGTCGCAGCGATACGGCGTCATGAATATAGACATGGTGTATTTCTTTCTGCGACTTTGTCGTATTCCAGTGAAGCATGATTCGGACACATAGGTTCAGTGAACCGGGAACTTCGACCTCGTAACCACAGAGAAGTGGAACATCGAGCCACCCTAGCTGGCGAGCAGCTAACGCAGGAAACTCTGCATTCAAATCTTTCGTGACGGTAAAGACGGCGCTTGCAACATCTGTCGGGTCGATTTCATTTCTTCGAATAATGAGTGCCAGGAGTTGTCGAGTTCCCTTCAAGATTGCTTCTCGAGTGTTTGCCTCTACGGTAGTTGCGCCACGTACACCGCGACAAAGCTTCTCCCCAGTCATCGTTTGTCCTTTTCAAATCCAAGCAATAGACGAAAATCGTAGCTGCCTAAAGTACTGGTTTTAGAACCTTCTGCAAAGTCACGATGCTATGCAAACCGACGATTCCATTTCAATCCCTTCACCTACACCCCCGTCCCCTGCAGGGCCTGATCCTAAGCATTTCTCGATCCTTGTCGTCGACAACGATCCGGCGCATGCGCAGGCAATGACCGAAAGCTTGGAAAAGACAGGCTATCGGTGCACCGTTGCGACTAGCGGCCCCGAGGGGAAGAAGCAGTTGGAACAGAATACGTTTGATGTCGTGATTACAGATTTGGTCATGAATGACGTAGATGGCATGCAGTTGCTGGAAATGTCGCGACAGTTGTTGCCTGAAAGTCAAACGGTTATGGTGACAGGCCATGCGACCGTCACCAAAGCTGTCGAAGCGATGCAGTTGGGAGCATTCAATTTCCTGGAAAAGCCTATTACCCCCAATCGGCTTCGGGCCATCGTTTCCAAAGCGGTAGAGGCTGTTCAACTCAAGCAGACCAATGTCGAGCTTCGTCGACGGCTTGACGAACGATTCGGATTTGAAGGGATCGTTTATGCGGGCCCCCAAATGCAAAACTTGATCGATCGGCTAAAACGAATTGCACCCACGGATGCTACCGTTTTGATCACAGGTGAGAGCGGAACCGGAAAAGAGTTGATTGCACGAGCTATCCATCAGAACAGCCCTCGCAAAGCCAAGAGAATGGTGGCCCTCAATGTTCGGGCTGTATCCGAGAATTTGGTGGAGAGCGAGATGTTTGGTCACGTCCGTGGCTCTTTCACCGATGCCGTCACAGATCGAGAAGGAGCGTTTCAATATGCGGATGGCGGTACGCTGTTCTTGGATGAAGTAGGCGATATGCCGATGAGCACGCAGATTAAGCTGCTTCGAGTATTGGAAGAGCACCAGATCACACGAGTCGGCGACAACAAGCCGATCAAGGTAAACGTTCGCTTGATCTCCGCAACGAATCGTCCTTTGGAGGCGATGATTGAAGATGGACAATTCCGAAACGATTTGTTTTATCGGCTCAAAGTCGTAACGGTACATCTGCCTCCGTTGAGGGATCGACGAGACGACATCATTCCGTTGATGGATCATTTCCGCAAGACTTTCGTACGCAGGCATAATCATGCCCCCTGCAATTTCACCCCGGCGGTAACCAAGAAATTTTACGCCTATGATTGGCCCGGCAATATTCGTCAGCTTCGCAATTTCGTCGAAACGATGGTCGTCTTGGATGTGGATGGCAAACTCGATATCGATGATCTTCCACCGGAGCTTTCTGACTCCTCGAGCGATCATTCGTTCTCTAGCGGTGGAGCCGTAAATGGCGGCGATCTACCTTCACCGTCGATTCAATTGAATGGCCCATCGGAGCTCATCGGTAAAACAATGGATGATATCGAACGTTGGGCCATCGAAGAAACTCTCAAGATTACAGCAGGTAACCGCGAAGAAGCGGCCAAAGTGCTAGGCATTGGAGCGAGAACGTTGTACCGCAAATTGGATAAGTATCGGGAAGATGGCATCGAGCCGTAGTCGATGCGGAAAGAAAGAACTTGCGGAATTGATCTGCAAATAGAGAGCGTCCGGTCTGGTAACCCTCCCCCGGGAGACTGCTGATTTAGGGAGCCGTTGGGCGCTAGCGGGCGCTAGCCCCGGTTTAGTGGCTTCGCCACTGGCGACAACCTATCGCCCGACGGCTCACCATGAACCAACGAGCCGGGACTAAATCAGCAGTCTCTTAGGCGGGGGAGGTTGCAGTGCTAGTACGGACGCGGTATTTCCAGAAATTCGACGATTGTCATAGATAAACATTCGGACCCGTTGCATCAGCTTTCTATACGGTTCGTCCGGATGCATTAAGGTGGGAAAAACCTCATTTTCCTTTTGGGTGCATGACGGAGAATCTTTGCTCCTCCGCAGGCTCTATTTCCATGACAACTAGCTCGATTGCAGACGCAACGCTCGGGGACTTGGTTGCGTTTCACGCCCAAGTTGAAACGCTTGCTCAGGCTGGTTTGTTGCCGCAATCCAACCGCTTTGCAAACGCTGAAGTTGCCCGAACGGTGAATTACCGAGTTGCCAGCCTGCTCGCCCTGAGGACGGCGCAAGGGGCCAGCTTTCCTGACGCATTTTGTTCGGCACCAGATACCGCCGCTTCGTACCGTTTGGCATTTCTCGCTTGGTACTGCACGAACCGCTCGCCGCAGAGCTTAGATCTTTTGAACGGTTATCAGCCGCGAAGGGCTGACTTCCTGTTCGGTCGGTTTGTATCACTCCAGTTGGGAATCATTAGCGCGGTTGCGTTCTGTGTTCTCGCACTTTGGGTTTGGAATGCGGTACCAAGCCTTGTTGGGATGTACCTCGAGGAACGGGCTCCGCTTGGGATAGGCGCACAGTTCTTGCGGTTCCTTCATGAGTGGATGGCGGTCTGGGCTATCGGGATCCCCTTGGTTGCCATACTCCTCTTTGCGTGGCGCAGACTTGATTCAACGAAGATACCTCAGCAAATGGAGGAAAAGCTTCAACCCAGTCAAAGGGAAGCGTTGCTGGTCGACTTCGTATCGTTGCTAAAGTCGAGTGGTTGCACCCTCGAAGATTCGATGGCCATCTACCATAAGGCTGTCGGCGCGGAAGCGCGTTCGGAGTCGCTGCCCAAGCCTGCTGTAAGCTTGGACATTTCGAAGTGGGCCGTCCATCAAACCAATGACGTGAGTGTGCAATTGAAAAACTCATGGAGTGCTTACTGTTTTTTTGCAACGATCGCTGGTGTGCTTGTGTTCGGCGTCGCAATGGCATTGTTTCAGCCAATGATTGAACTCTTGTTGCATCTTTGCCAGCATGGAGGAGCGTGACGTGAGTACTCCAGTCGATTCGAACTCTCAGACATCCGATCGTCCATCCTACCTTGCAAGCTTGGATGATGCCTTGGCTGGCCGACATGAGTTAGTGGAAACTATTGTCGCAGCCTTTCGTTCTTCTCAGGAGCCAATGCCTGTTGTCGTCAAAAAACAAATAGCGAAACTGAAAGCCTGTGACTCTTCGGAAAGCTTTCTGTCATCCGGCCAACTCGCGTCGATGTTGCCTATTCTGTTGAGTTTCCGAAAATCGGATCCAACACGATTTGTCGATTTGCTCAGCAGTTACGTTGCTGTCAACACAAAGAAGCGGATGGGGTCGGTTCGTTTTTGGACCTACCCTTTGATTCTAACAATCTTGCTGTTCGCAATTTTGTTTGCACAGGCATGGATTGTGTCCCCAGTTTTCGAGGACATGTTTATGGATTTTGATTTGAAGCTTCCCCCAGCTACCAAGTTCCTCTTTTGGATCAATCGTAGTATACGAGAATACCTAATGTTCGCGATCATTCTGATCGTGTTGCTTATTGCGACAGTTTCGGTCTTTAGAAATCTCCTAGGAGTGTTTGCGGAACGTTTTCAACATTGGAGTACCGTGCGCTGGCTCACGAACGGTACCAACGCGAATCTCATCGCAATGCATCATTTCGCCGCATCCTTGGCTGCCTCGACTGAAATTGGAATTCCATTAGGAACTGCACTATCGTTGGCTGGAGCGGCTAGCCAGCGATCGTATTTTGAGAAATCGACAGCATCCTTAGAACCCAGTCTGAGTGGGACTTCTTTAGGGACGGACCCGAACCGTTTCCCCGCCATGTTACAGAATGTACTACATTCAGGTGTGGGTGTCGCCGCAAAGGTGCAAGCCTTGTATTGTTTGTCCGAAGTCTATCGCGATCGGGCATTACTTCGAAAGCGAAAGTCACTCGCCGCAGCGCAACCTTTTGTGATAGTAGTGATTGGTGCGTTGATCGGTTTCATTACCATCACGCTTTTTCTGCCGTTGATTGGCCTCGTGACCTCTTTGTCAT
Source organism: uncultured Pirellula sp. (assembly GCA_903858115.1). Taxonomy (GTDB): domain Bacteria; phylum Planctomycetota; class Planctomycetia; order Pirellulales; family Pirellulaceae; genus JBKCUI01. Next base: position 55,015 of record CAIOHR010000055.1, read on the forward strand.
AAACCACCATGAACAACTCCTTTTCAAAGATGATTCAATGGAATGCTACGAGTGACGCCTCCTGGCTGATCTCTAGATCATTGCGCCGAGATTCGGAGCACGTTGAGAATCACACATTGCTGAAAGTATTGCAAGTTGCCAGCGAAGGAAACTTGCCCATAGAGTCATTATTGCTTGCTTATGCAAAGGAGCAGTCCGCTGCTCAGTCTCGTTTGATTTGCAAAGTTGCCGAGCTAGTCCGAACGGGTACGCCTACGATTGCTGCTTTGGAACAGGTACCTGGTTTGTTGAACGATGAACAGTTGTTGTCCCTTCGGTTTGCAAGCCAATCCGGCAACCTTCCCGCAACGTTGCGGAGACTCACCAGCGTGGAATCTGCGGTCGGGAGCGAACGAGAAATCAGTTCGGAATCGAACTGGGTTTATTGGCTCTCTGTTGCGCTCATTACTGTCTCCCTGTGGTCTTTGATGATGTTGTTCGTCTGGCCAACGTTTAGAAAAATAGGAGAGGAGTTCGAGAACGAGACGCTACTAGGACCATTGAAGCTCATGGCTTACGTCTGGAATGTCTGTGTTTCATTCTGGCCCATATGTCTTCTGGTGATATCCGCGAGTATCGCTCTACTTTTCTCGACTAGATTGCAACGTTTTGTATCCGCAAAGATATGCCCACTGCTTCGCAGGCGATCAAAGCGAGTGAATCCAATCACTTTTGAGCTTCTAGCGTCTTCAGTCGAGGAAGGGAAACCGTTATTGAGTGGTATGTCCACCATGGGGAAGTACCACTACGACCGTTTGTCGAGGCAATGCATGCTGGTGGCTCGCAATGAAATCGAGCAGGGGGCGAATGATATTGATGGAATGCAGCAAGCCAAAGTGCTGGATGCGAACGAAGCTGCCGCGCTTCGAGAATTTTCAACGCCAGCTGGGCAAGCGTACGTTCTGCGGTCTATCGCTACACGCGATCGCAAACGACTGCAAAGTCGTGAATATCGCAATGGTTTAATGCTTGAGCCTCTCGTAATCATCGCGCTCGGAATTCCAGTGCTTTGGATTTGTGGTTCGTTCTTTTACATGATCACCAGATTGATCTCATCACTGGCTTGAGGCAAATATGAACCATCGCAACTACATGCAGAAAAGTCTGAGGCAATCGATGAAGCCAGTTTTTTATCCTCCTCGTCTCGGAATGCAAAGATTTGGCCTAACGTCTCTCGAAGTTTTTGCCTCTGCGACCATTCTGATGAGCTTGATCGCAATATCGTCTCTATTGATACTTCGCAGTGCTCGTATCTCCAAAGAAACGAGACTTCGCATGATCGCTCTCCAAGAAGTCGCGAATGCACTGCATTCGAACTTATCGACGGATCAATCCGAAAGTCCTATCCAACCCAAGAATTGGCCCCTATCAAAACTGGTTTCCGATTTCTGGCCTGATGCTCAGATGGAGAGCCAACTGATCCAGGACGAATCTGGCGAGAAAATACAAATCACACTCTTCTTTGACGAGAAACGTGAGCTACTACCAATTCGGCTTGTGGGTTGGCGAAGCACAAAGACAAATGCTTCACAACAAGCTGCTTCAACCGGAGAACAACCATGAAGCACCCTCGGCGCGGGAGCATGTTGATTGAACAAGTGGCATTGATGGGAGTTAGTAGCACTATCTTCCTGATAGCTTTGGGATTGTTGCATCAAACAATGAAATACAAACGCACGGCCCAGATACGTACCGAATCCGTTCTCGCGACCAGTCGGCTTGCGCAACAGATTCGAACGGATGGCTTGCTGTGTTTAACTGTGCGAGTCAACTCCAATGAACAAGTGGAGTTGCAGCTTGCAGATTCATCGACCGTTCGATTTCGCTATTCTGAAGGTGTTGTGATTCGCGAGAAGATTGGTCTTGCCTCGGGTGCAGAGAAGATACTGGCTAGTGAGACTTATTCGCTAGGTTCCAATTGCAACGCGATGTTTGAAGTGAAGGAAGGTCGATCAGTAATCATTCATTTCATCGAAACGCCCTCTAGCTCGAGCAGCTTAGCCAAGTCATTATCACCAACTGGGCAATGGTCCGTGGTTGCGCCGTTCGGCTTTTCGTTTTCGACTGGGATCGAAGGAGAATCGCCATGAGAAGTCGCGGCACCTTTCGACATGGTTACCTCACAGTTGCGGTGTTGGCCGTACTGTTTACGGTGTCCAGCATTCTCCTTTCGATGCTTCCTCATTTGTTAAGAGTCCGTCGCGAGGGGCGATTCGACACGACAAAGTTGCAGGCAGAAATGTTGGCCAGGGCTGGAGTACTCCGAGCCAGGGAACAGCTAAGTATCGATCCAAACTACCTCGGGGAAGTATGGCGAGTCCCCATCGGCCCCAAAACGAACGACCTGGGGGCGATTCAGATCAAGATATCTAGCGGACCACTAGGAGGGCAAGACATAGACATCGTAGCGAGAGTCCTCCCGGGCGGAACCGAGCAGACACCCAACGCGTTTGAGCATGCCGTTCAATACGAACTTAAATTGCCTTTCAAGCGACCGACGAAGGAGACCTCACCTTCCCAACCCGAAACATGACAGATTGTTGATTTAGTGGATTATCCGGAGGCAAAGGATCCATCCAAACCCGAAGCGTGAGCGAGGGATACTGGGGGATTCTCCCTCGCTCACGCTCTCACGCTTCGGGGTGGGATGAAGGAAACAACACACATTCGGTAGAGATTTATTCGACTGCCGCTCGCCTTTAAAAACTACTTTTCTGAAACTTAACTGGAGACAACACATGAAACGTTTCATTGCACGTAACTACCGACTGCGTCACGCATTTACCTTGGTCGAGCTCTTAGTGGTCATCGCCATCATCGGGATCCTGGTGGGATTGCTACTGCCAGCCGTACAAGCGGCTCGCGAAGCGGCACGTCGCATGGTATGCATGAACAATATGGCACAGATCGGACTAGCCATCCATCATTATGAGTTCGATCGAGGTGTGCTACCACCGGGGGTGACGAACGAGGAAGGTCCGATTCGTTACGAACCGATTGGTAACCATGTCAGTTGGACTGTCAAGATTCTTCCTTACATGGAGCAACAATCCCTTTACACCAAATTCGATCAAGAGGCGGGTGTATATGCTACGGAGAATCTCTCGCTAAGGAAGCTTCGGATTAGCAGTTTTCTCTGCCCATCGAATCCAAATGAATTTGCAACATTCGATGAACAAGAGCTTGGATTAACACATTACGCCGGCTGTCACAATGAGATTGAAAGTCCGATCGATGAAGGAAATTTTGGTGTTCTCTATTTGAATAGTAAGGTCAAACTGAGTGAGATCTCCGATGGAACTTCGCAGACGATTCTCGCCAGTGAAAAGCTTGGTCTCCTTGAGAAGTTGGGGTGGGCTTCCGGTACACGTGATACATTGCGCAACACGAGCGGCTTCGAGGAAATTCCAAAGCTAGTGCGTGGAGCCAACACCGGCGACGACCATCCGATTGGCACTTTGTCCGTTGGCGGTTTTGGCAGCTATCACACGGGTGGGATCAATTCCGTGAAAGTAGACGGTTCAGTTCGCTTTATCAGTCGAAGTATTGATCTTGAAATTTTTCGATTGCTCGGAAATCGCGCGGATGGTGAACCTGTGAGCGATCTCAACTAATGGGGCTAAGGCTGGCGAGTTTCCTGTCTTGCCTACTTTGACACCGAGCGTGATCGGACTGGATTCCTATTGGTAAATTGCGTATCTCCTGCGTGAGCGATTGTGATAGTTCATTCCCTACTCCCAAGATCACTCGCCTCGCAACGATTTTTTCATGGTTTACAACCAAGGTGTAGCCACAGATGCCTCCTGTTCGCAATCTCACTCTACTCCTCACTTTGATTGCTAGCTGTGTCTGTTCATGTGGTGCATGGTGCCAGGCCCAGAATGGAATACCACACAGTGGAACACCGTGGCTGCCGGCGAATTCAAACTATGCAGTGGATCATCGAAACCCAGTAGCGGGTCCAAACTCCTACTACATGTCCAGCTACGATCCTAGGCAGATCGATGCCGCACGCCATACAGCGATGCAGCTTCGCACGAAGTCCTTTCCGACACACCCCTTGGTGTCGGAACTGGCATTCACCAACGCTAGCTTGATCGAACAATGGACAGAGCTCGCAGAGAGTTGCAATATGTTGTCAGGCCGGGTCGTGGATGCCAATGCAAAACTGCAGTCGGCAACCCACGACTTTGAAGATGTTAGCTACAAGCTTCGTCAGAATGGGCTCACTTCAACATTGGGGCTCCTCTTGAGTCACAAGAAGAGCCAGCTTGAAGATTGGCAAATCGATGGATCAGCGGGTCATCGCGTGAACGATGAAATCAAACGATTTCGTTCGAAACAATTGGAGAACGAAGTGGTCAAGTTTGATGGTAGCGACATTGCACGGCAAACCAATGCAATTCTGGTTGCTTCGGGAGTCGATTTCAGCCATGTCGATCACGCACAGCTAACGGTACTGATTCCCTCGATGCTTCGCGAGCGAAGCGATTGGCTTCAAATGCTCACGCGTGGTTACAACGACCATCGACAGAAGCTGGGGGAACTCGATTCTATTTCATCTGCGTTTGGCAAATTGATTGGCGATTATCGTCAACTCATCGATCGCCATGTCACCTGGATTCGAAGCACAGATCCGATCGCGATAGCAGACGTTCGAAAGTTTCGCGCCGGAGTTAGCTCCCTGCTGGAACCTCGACGTAGTGAAGATTTTGAATACTCGCTCAAGCAGAAGTGGAACAACAATCCTGGTAGTGGATTGATGTTACTCGGATCGATTCTCGCCATTTTGGTTCTCCGAGTTATCGCAAAGATTTGGCTCGTCGGGATTGGACGGCGAAAGCGAATGCGAGAAACCACCTCAGATGCTCGTAAGTGTGTGGCAAGTTTACTCACGATTGCAATAGCGCTCTCGATTCCGAGCGTTCTGTACTTGGTCGCCCGATGGCTTGGCACTGGGTTTGTTACTGAGTCAATCTTGCATGCTTCGGTTGCCATGTATGCAGCGAGCTTTGCAGCCATCCTCATTGAGGCTCCACGTCAATTGCTCCGTACCAACGGATTCCTGGAGAAACACCTCAATCTGGAGTTGCCCTGGAGGCAACGTGCCATGGCGTATTTGCAATTGATTGGCATGGGCCTCGTCTTAGCCGCATACGTCGTTACCCTTTCAGGCCAGATCGATCATGGGATTTGGAGTGGATCGGTAACGCGGTTGGGGATGTTCGCCATCTTGCTGCTTGTCGCTTGGACAGCACATCTTGCGCTTAAGCCGAATGGAGGCTTCCTCGAGCCGCTGGTTGAACATTTCGGCGGGAAGATTCTACTTCGGATACGATATCTTCTTTATGCTTTCGGAGTTGGCTTTCCTTTGGCGATGATCGCCTTGTGCGCGTTGGGGTATCAGTTTACGACGACGGAGATTATCAAACGGGCCGGGCTTATGTTCGTCGCGACGGCCTTGGGTGCAACACTTTGGTCAGCCGTCAAGATATTGTCGTCTTGGGCTTGGCATGCATTGACGGGCACTCACCAAGAGCGCCAAAACGACGAGTATGTGGAAAGAAAACCAGCTCGAGTCTCAGGTGCGTTGGCAGAACATGCATTGGAACTCAAACATCAGATTGCGTTCCTCGGTCAATGCGCACTATTGCTCGCAGCAATAGCTTCTATCGGTTGGCTTTGGATCGATGTGTTTCCGAACGTTCGTATGGGAAACCCGGTAGTATGGACGGTGAAGGAGACAGTGCAACAGACCGTTTTGGACGGGAATGGCCAAACAGTCAATCGAGCCGTCGTTGAGACAAAGTCGATTACGTTATTGCATATCGCCCTGGCTGGAGCGGCTTTGTTTGTCGCATTCCAGCTCGCGAAGCTGCTGCCTGGCATCTTTGATGTATTGGTGCTCCAACGAGTCAACTTTGACGAAGCGATGGAGCACCTTTCGTTAGTCGTTGGCCGTTTTGTTTTGTTTGGTATCGGTTGCTTTCTCGCTTGCAGATTGATCGGTCTACGTTGGGAAACGATCCAGTGGCCCGCGGTCGGTTTAGCGATTGGACTGGGCTTCGCACTGCAAGATGTCATGAGAAATCTACTTGGTGGTTTAGTCGTTCTTTTTGAAAAACCTGCGAGGTTGGGTGACTTGATCACGGTTGGAAATGTAACGGGTCGAGTGTCAGCCCAAAAACTACGAACCACCGTTCTATCCGATGAAGAAGGCCGAGAGGTTATCGTTCCGAACAAGAATTTCGTAAGCCAAGATGTAATCAATTGGATGGGAGCCGGTCGTCTCTCAGTGATACCGATCGAAGTTGCCGTAACACGCGACGAGCGACCAGCTGATATCTGCCGTATGTTGCAGCAGTTGCTCGTCGAGCAACGCGAGTTGCTTTTAAGCCCTGCCCCTCAAGCGACGTTGGTTTGTGTTAGCCAAACAAGTCAAAGAATTGAACTTCGCGCCTGGGTAGAAGAGAGCCAAGATGCAACGCGCATACGTGAATCGTTGAAGAGAACCGTCTTGCACTATCTTGCGGAAAAGAATCTGCTAACATCGCAACAACCTCGCCAGCCGACCCTGAAGGAACCAGCCGATATTGACACGATCGGTGCTAGTCGGCCAAAAGCCAAGAAAACAGCTTGAAGTCGGCAGGTTATTTTTGGCTTATACGGTAAGAAAGTTTCCACTCTACCGTTTGGTTTTTTGCGATTGTGAGTAAGACGTAAGGCTCTGGGCAGATCGTATTCTGGAGTCCCCAAAAGTTGAACTTGTGCAGTGCGCGATCTCCTGTGCATTCGATTTGAAGGCCGGTCTTTCTATTGCGGATTACAAATCGATGGTCTTCAGCTTTGTTTTGATGCCCGTCCAGTCTCGCAAAATACGACTGGTTTAGGATCTTGTCTTTCATTTTCAGGGTTTGCCCGTCCACCGTAACGAGATCGCTAAAGGAAGACATGATTTGCTGAGGTTCGATCTTGTAGTTCAGCTCCACTTCATAATCGGATCCGACCAGTTCTCCATCGAGCAAGAAGAAGTTATGGTTGTAGTGGTCGGTGGCGAGTTCCTCTGCCCCTAAATTGGTAAGCTGATGGTGGATCGTGAAACCGTCGTCCTGAACTTCGATCGTCTTCGAGTATCGATATCCGATAGGGGAAGGGCGTTCATTATGAACCAACGTTTGTTCGAATCTCACGGAGCCGATTGTCGTGGTGGTGTCCCAGGTTCCTCGTTTGGCGAACTTGTAAGGCGTCATAAATTTGTACTCTTTTTCATCGGGTTGGATCATCAATCCGACACCGATCTTCACGAAGTAGGAACCGGGTTTACCTTTCTCGTAACCGAGAGGTTGGCTGTTTCCGAACTCCTCGCATGGTCCGGTAACATCGTCGTTCGCATCTGGGTTGGGAGCGCCGGTATGCCATCGTTGACAAAGTGACTTTCCTTGAAACGAGATCGCATGAAACATTCCTGAATGATCGAATCGCGTTCCACGGTAGTTTTCAGAAGAACCGGGGCGATAGAGTTCCAAACGCATGGAGCCCTTTTCCAATACTATTCGATCCGTGGATTGACCGAAGGCGCAGACTGAAACGCTGAGGATCGATACTATCGCTATGGTGAAAATGTACCAGCGAGCAGCTTTTTCTCGAATCCGTGAAGCGGATGGTTGCCATTGGGATACGATATGCGGATTCATGGGGATCCTGTATTTTAAGTTTGTAGGAAGTCTCGATAGACGGATTGAGGGATTTATCGCGTATGTCACAACCACCGCAGTGGCCGAAGGTCATTCTTAAATTGGCAGCAATCTACAACTTGTTGTGGGGTTCGTGGGTCATTCTTTTTCCAGGGCACTTGTTCGCGTGGACCGGGATTGAACCGCCGAACTACCCAGGTATCTGGCAGTGCGTTGGCATGATTGTGGGAGTTTATGGAATCGGTTACTGGTTTGCCGCATCCGATTTTCGCGTGCATTGGCCGGTCGTACTTGTGGGGTTCCTCGGCAAGATTTTCGGCCCAATCGGATTTGTTCAAAGCGCCCTGACCGGTGCTTTACCTTGGAGTTGGGGAATCACTATTGTATTCAATGACTTGATTTGGTGGTGGCCCTTCGGTGCAATGCTGTTTCTCGCATTCAAACATCACTCGGATCCTCGGAATCGCAAATCGCGTGGCGATGAGATAAAGCCGCAACTCGCCGTTCCTCAACTGTCGAACGACGAGGGGTTAGAGCAATTCTTGAGCAGTGATAGCAAGCGATTGTTGATATTCATTCGACACGCTGGCTGCACGTTTTGTCGAGAAACATTAGCGAAGATGAAAGCTCAACGAGTCCAATTTCAAGACAGTGGTGTAGAGCCTGTGGTAGTTCACATGAATACGATCGATGCAGGAAATCGAATGATGAAGAGTCAGGGGCTCTCCGATGTAGTTCACATCTCCGATCCCGATTGCACGCTTTACCAAAAATTTGGATTCAAACGCGGGACATTTCTCCAGCTCTTCGGACCTTCGGTTTGGTGGAAAGGGATGCAAGCTGCCATTTTTCAACGCCATGGACTTGGAAAATTGGAAGGAGATGGCTTTCAATTGGGAGGGGCTGTTCTGATTCAGAAAGGAAAAGTCTTAGCTACGTATCCCTGTCAGGATGCGACTTCGGCGCTGCCGAACTCGAGAGATATCGCTTCCGCTTTTGAATGTAGCCTGTAAATTGTAATCCAAAAAACCCAAGGTTGACGGACCGGAGAAACCGGAGCCCAAACGAGAGGATGACCGTAATCGACGACACCGAAACTCATTGCCACGGCGAGCACCTGTAGCAATTGGCGGATCGGGAGTTCCGGTTTATCCAAATGGAGACACCGTGCAGTTGCTAGCCCACGATCAGTTCGCGCATGCAGCAGGTCAGATGAGTTCTAGAGATTTTGTCACTTCCGCCTACGAACTTCGGTCAGCAATATTTCTTTTCCCACGCGGCAGTCGCATCTGCGAGTTGACCATCGGGTGGAATGGTTCCTTGTTCGCGGCTTTCCAAGAATCGTCTTTCTAGTTTGTAGAGATCGTCATCGATCGGTCTTCTCGTTTCGTCGCTGAGTCGATCGATAAAAAGCATGCCGTCGAGATGGTCTGTCTCGTGTTGGATAATCCTCGCCAGGAATCCATCCACTTCGCCGGCAATTTCGGTCCCCGAAATATCGTACGCATTGATTTGGAGCGAGCGACTTCGTTTCACTTGAGCGTTGATACCGGGCAGCGACAAGCAACCTTCTTCGGCTTCGACGGTACCTTTCGGTTTATTGATGACGGGGTTGATAAAGACCATCTCTTGGTCCCGTTCGTTCTTGTCTCCCGACGGGTTTGCAACAAAAAGCCTGATAGGCAAGTTTACTTGATTCGCCGCCAGTCCAACTCCGCGAAATTCGTACATGACCTCAAACATTTGTTCGACGATTTCCTTCAATTGAGCATCAACCCGCAGGATGGGTTTCGATCGATGTCGCAATGTCGGGTGTGGATAGGTGACTAACTGGAGTTTCAACATGGGGGAGTATCGGATTCGAGTGGGATGAGGTAGGCTTAAGATTGTTTTCTAGTTTGTCTCAAACGTAAACCGAAGATGCACCAAGTTTTGGTATTCTTTTCTATGACGGTTGCGAAACTGGCGATTCTTGTCGCGGTGGGATGCCCTCATGTCTTCGCGCGTCAGCCGGCAGCTTTCGGAGAAGAAACCGAGCTTTTTCGACGAGCAGTCGAGAAGTTTCGCGGGGCCAGTCGAGTCACGATCGCGGATGCTGACGATTCTTCCTTCAATCGATGGGATGCACCTGGATCGAGGCTGGAGACCGGCGTCGTTCTGGAATGGAATGCCGAAAAGTTATTCCTCGTCCGTCCGAGCGATACGAAGGAGCGATCGATTTCCTCGCCTAGAGTATTGAGGATTGAGCCGGTTTGGGAGAATCCGTTGGCCGCGAAGTTACATGAGCTCTATTCCAAGCAACGCTGGAGCGAAGCGATTGCGATAGGGCCTAAAGTGCTTGGTTCAAAGTCCGAGTATCCGTCGACGCCTCGTTGGCAGCAGAAAATGTTACTGGCTGAATTGGTTGAATGTCGAACTTCGATGGGGAGTTGGGAAAAAGGTGCCGTCCTATTCCACTCTCTAGCGATCGCCAAAGAGTCATTGCCACCTCTTTTGGCAACCGTGATTCCTATTCCGTGGGCCGATTCCTCAGTGGCGATCGGTGACCGGAAAAAGCTTCATGAGCTTTCGGAAGGTTGGATACGAGATTCGAACGAGCTGGTCAAATTGATGGGTGCGTCGTGGATGCTCGATAGTGATCGGCAAAAAGAGGCAATCGCAGCGCTGGATGTTTTGGCTAGACAATCCAAAAGTGTACTGGTTTCGAATTATGCGGAAGCTCAGCTTTGGAGGACCACCCCGCCAATGGAACTGGCGACGAAACGAGTCAATCGTTGTTACTCGGTACGCGACTCTTTGCTTTTGCCATTCCAAGCAGGGCCAACGATGCTACTTGCGGAACGCTTTAACAAAGCAAATGAAAAGGAACTGGCATTGAGCGAATGGATGCGTGTTGCCATGATGCATTCTGAGCAATATCGATTAGCATCGCATGCGGCGAAACAAGCAGCCGCTGTGCTTCGTGAGCGATCGCAGTCTGCGGAAGCGGACGCTTTGGAAACTCCCTACAGGAAGTTACAGCCTTGATCTCATCGACTAACCGACAGAATCATCGAATCCATTTGTGGACGAATCGCGTTCGCGTTGCATCGTATCTTGCGATGATGTGCGTTTTCGTAGCATGTTTTTTGGTATCAAAGCGCATGAGCGTAGCGCAAGGAATCGCGAATCCCGCAGTTACCTCAACTGCACCAGTAACAACGAAAAATACCGCGGCAGATGATTCTCTTTTCGAGATTATCTTCAGCGGTGGCATTATGGGAATCCTCATCATGGTTTCGCTGATCGCTATGTCCGTGGTTGCTGTTTACCTGATATTTGATCAAGCCATGGGACTGAGAAAGAAGGATTTGCTTCCATCCGAGCTTATCGAGGGCGTGAAGCAACTTTTGACGCAGGGAAAACTGAAGGAAGCGGACCAACTGTGTCGAGATCGACCCTGCCCATTATCCTTTGTGTTGGCAAGCGGCATTTCGGAGATTGAGTTTGGATGGCCAGCGGTGGAGAAGGCTTTGGAAGACTCCACGGCCGAACAGGCTGCTCGACTGTATCGAAAACTTGAGTATCTGTCGGTGATCGGAAATCTCGCACCGATGCTCGGATTGCTCGGAACGGTGAGTGGCATGATCTTGGCATTCCGAGAGGTAGCTGTGTCTTCTGGGTCTGCTGGCGCAGGACAACTAGCAGGCGGAATCTACTCTGCGTTGGTTACGACAGTTGCTGGATTGTTGATCGCAATCCCTGCGTTGGGAGCCTTTGCCGTGCTTCGCAATAGGATCGATGAGCTGATCTCCGAGCTTGCGTATTCGGCGCAGCATGTCTTTGCCTCGGTTCGACGTCGATTGCCGGGTGCGGCAGTCAGGCCGGTTGCTCCACCGCGAAGTTAGCGTTCTTTTCAAAACATGCGTTAAAACCGCACCTCGGCATTTTTTTTTAAGTTGCGATGGGCTCAAGTCGATGACGAGCGTGTGAAATAATGTCTTGGCTGCATGGATGTAGCGTAACCTTTTTTTGCCATCCATCGCATTATGAATAAGAAGCAAACTCAGCATTCTAGTTCTGCCAATTCAGTTTCCGGCGATTCTGTCCAACGACCCCGAGTCCTTGGTTGGTTGATACTCGCGGCAGGTGGGTTCAGTGCCTGGTACTGGTACAAGCCTCTCCCGCATGATGCTGGTCGCGCGGCCTACTCGAACTGGGATCACAATGCTTCAGGAGGGAATGCTTGGAGCGAAACTGCACTGAGTGAAACGTCGTTGATTCGGCCGAGTCTGGATGAACTTGTGGACACGGAGGTTGCGGTTTCTCCCACTACTAGCGAAATGAACGACAATTGGGTGGGGAACAGAAAGCATGGTTTGATACCCGTCCCCACCCAGACATCAACTTTATCCGAAATTCTGTCTATAGAACCACAGCCAACTGTTCCTGAGTTATCGACAGAGGTTCGATCGATGCAAATGATGCCTCGACCTTGGGTGGAGACTACAGGATCTGTGCCCTTGGGCGTTTCGACTGGGGATTCGAATACGAAAGTAGCTGAGTCCTTTGCGGCTCCGTGGCCGGATACCACTTATCGTCAACGCCCGGCCGAAAGCGAAATCGCGCAGCCATCTGTCATTCCGTCGCTGTTGAATTCTGGTCAACAGCACTTTGCCAGTTCGAAGATTCGTACTCAAGAAAATGAAGCGGAGAGGAGCTATCGACTCCCTGTCGAGCCTATTGCCCCGTCTCCTGCGAAACCTCCGATGGACCGAACTCCTCACTTCATTCGTCAACCGAAACGATAGTCAGACCGTTGGCTAGATCGTCAGATGGCAAGAAAGATGGGAGTATTCGCGTTGCTATTCGGGCTGATAACCTCTCCACATCCAAACGAGCGTATCCGCAAGGGTATGCTCGAAAACCAATTTATCGCAGTGCTTTGTTCCTCGCGAGTAGACAAAACGATAATCATACCCTTTGGCTTCTAAGGCTGCCGCCGTGCGATCATTTGCCATCACCCAGTTATGATAGGTTTCTTCTGGATCTTTGGCTCTCAGGTCGTTCTCGGAAACGTGGGTGAAGATTCGGAGCGGCTTCTTCTCCGTCGACTCGATGAGCTTCATACTGGAATGGTATTCCCAGGCACCGAGTGGAAAGATCGACTCTTCTGGTGCATCGTCGTCTTGCTGATCAACGAATGTTCCAGAGTAGGTTATCAATCTACGGAACAAGTCAGGCCGAAACCATCCCATACTCAAGGCTGCGGCTCCACCTGAGCTACATCCCATTGCGCCTCGGCCCCAAGGATTGTCGGTCAAGCGAAGATTTGGGAAGGCACTTTTGATTTCCGTATTGGCCAAGACGGCTGCCAGCACCTCATCGTTGATAAAGCGAGCGAGACGGTCAGACATCGTGTCATACTCGAGGCCACGTTGACTACCTTTTCCATCATTCCCACCGTTCTCTACGGCAATCGCAATAAAGGCTGGTAGTTTGCGAGCTGGGTTTTTCGAGATGGTCAAGTTGTCCAGAGCTTGGCGAACCAACTTGAGATTGCTGGGCCCATCATGCATCACCAGAAACGGGGCCTTGGTTCCATCCTGGTACGATGCAGGGATGTAGACTGTGATTTTACGTTCTTTGCGAACCTCTTTGCGACTATCCAAGGTCTTGTCATCGCCACGAAAAATCTTGCTTGATGCCAATGGAAGGGAGAACTCGAACTGCTTCCCCTTTGGATTGCCAAGATCTGTTAAGTCCGGGTCGATCTTGTATTCCGGACCGATAATCCATTTGCCGTTACCTTCTTTGCCTGGGTTCTCTCGATAGGTTTCTTGAGCTTCGGTCGAAGCAGAAAGAAAACATAGAAAAGTAGATGCCAAAGGGATGCACACGCTAGATAAAAAAACACGAACCATTCGATTGCCTGACATGCTTGAGAGACTTTTGGCGTGAGAGCATTATCGACTCTAAGTCAGCAAATGCTAGTAGGCCACTGTCTCTGGTTGTACATGGATCTCTACAGAGACCGAAGGTGGTTTTTCAGTTGTCGAATAAGTTGCGGCATTTCCACTTTGAAGGTGCTTCGAAAATGCGCCCAACGGTCCTCTGCGGAGAAATCAACGAGAGAAGGAAGTTGTCCAATTTGATGGAGATAGTCCGCAAACTCCCTCGGGCTGTATGTAGAAAGGTGATGTGCAATTGCCCACGAAACGGCATATGCTAATTCAGGCTCATTTTTGAAAACATTATCGTTTCTCAGAAGCGAGTCGACTAGGCTATACAGACGCGTATCGTTTTCGAGAAGAGCGAGACATGTCGATTTTCTAGATGCTGGCCATCGTGATCGACCATCGGAGTTTGGGGCCGAGTAAGCTGGAGCTTCGAAGATCGTCGCGAACCCCTCCGCGAGCCACATTGGAGTCCCTGAACATCGTTTGTGCAAACCCATGTTGAATGCGAGCTGATGGATAGCTTCGTGGCAGATCGTATCTAGTACTTCTTGGCGACTGACTTTGTTTGCATCTTCGAATAGAACGATTCTATTGTCACGCTGCGAATAAAATCCGGCGCAGTTCGGTGGGATATTTTCTTGTTGCGCTTGTGCGTACTGTCGAAACTCAGACTCGCTTCCCAAGACGATAGCAATCAAGGGGAAATCGAGAGAGCTACAGTTCAGATCATACTTTCGAGAATATTGTTTGAGCGATGCATTGAGGTTTCGGAAACGCTCGACCCATTGGCTAGCGTTCTTGGATTGCGTCACAAAGACATAGGGTTGTTCGGCTCTTACTTGAAACCCTGCGCCAAACTCCTTCCGCAGCTCAACAACTAGGCTCTGTAGGGAGATTGGCTCAAATGGAATGGAAGTGATTGTTTCCTTCAGAATATGGTCCCTCGATACTCTCTGGATAGCTCCGTCATTTCTCAACAACCACAATTCATTCGAGAATTGAGCGACCGGGATTCCAAACAGAGCGCCGTTCTTTGTATTCATTTTTAAAAACGTGGGACGTTTGGATTGCCAAGAGATCTCATTCTCCTTCTTACCCGCTTTCTCCTTCCTACCCGCGTCGAGAGCGGACTGATGGTCCACTTTTGCTATCAATACTTCTACATTCTCGTTCTCTATCGATGGATCACGCAAATCTGCTGTCGAATCGATATCGGGAAAGGCCTGTTCCGTTTGGATGCTATGTTGCGAACTCCAGCCCAGAATCAATCCGACTATCGAAAGGATGCTACGCTGGGCGAATTGGCATTGACGTTTGTCGATGCCATAGAGGAACACCGGCAACAATAACAGGAAAAGTGCGAGAACTTTGGTGATTCGATTCATGTTGTTGGCCGCAAAGTAAAGCGATAGCACAGCCAAACTGTAGGTCATCCTCGAAGGTAGGAGACGGTTCGGACGTTAACGCTTCTCCAAGGTTCTTTAATGCAGGCGCACGGATTTGCCGAATACTCCGTGACGGACCACTACGCAGCCTCAGCGGCGTTTGTCCGTATGGCTAGCAAATTCGGAATACCCCGCAAAATCCGAAATCGACTCCTGATCCATTCGTCCTGAGATATTGAAAATGAAGAACGAAGTCCGATTGTGTATCGTGCTCCACAACCACCAGCCGATTGGCAACTTCGACGGTGTCATCGAGCAAGCTTATCAGGACAGTTATCTTCCGTTTCTCGATGTTTTTGAGTCCTACGAACATTTGAAAGTAGCGTTGCATACCTCGGGACCATTGATGCTATGGCTAGCCGAGCGCCATCCGGAGTACTTGAACCGGGTAAAAGAGCTTGTCGGTGCGGGGCGGATTGAGATTGTTGGTGGCCCCTTTTATGAACCTATTTTGACAATGCTTCCTAGTCGGGATCGGATCGGTCAAATCACGAAGTACACACGATGGCTTCAGAATCGGTTCAATACCGCTGTTTCAGGCATGTGGATGCCTGAGAGAGTTTGGGAAACTCAATTGGTTCGCGATTTAGTACCTGCTGGGATGCAATACACAGTACTCGATGATTATCACTTTCGGGCGGCGGGGTGCACCGAAGAGCAACTGACAAACTATTTCCTTACAGAAGATGATGGGCAGGTGTTGCGAGTCTTTCCTGGAAGCGAGAGACTACGTTACTTGCTGCCGTTTGCGCCGGCTATCGACGCCATTCAATACTGCCGCGAAATCTCCGAACGGTCTCCTGGAGCAGTTTTGGTTTTTGGAGACGATGGTGAGAAGTTCGGCACATGGCCGGACACAAAAGCACACGTCTATGAACGAGGTTGGTTGAAGCAGTTCTTTGATCTACTAACGAGCAACCGCGATTGGCTGAAAACAGCTACCCCGGCGGAAGTGATTACAGAAACACCTCCAGCAGGACGGATTTATCTTCCCGATTGTTCGTATCGGGAAATGACAGAATGGGCATTACCGGTTGAGCGTCAGGTGCAGTACGACTCGATTGTGCACGAGTTACAAAACGACTCGCGTTGGCCTCAGATTAGTCCTTTTGTACGTGGAGGCTACTGGAGGAACTTTCGAGTCAAGTACAGTGAAGCTCATGAGATGTATTGTCGAATGCTTGATGTAAGCCGACGCCTCGAGTTTGCCAAGAGAAGTAACCATGACAAGTCGCTATTACCGCTTGCGGAAGACCACCTCTATCGAGCCCAATGCAATTGTCCTTATTGGCACGGTGCGTTTGGTGGAATCTACTTGCCTCACCTTAGAAACGCAACCTACCATGAGTTGATCGCAGCGGACAACTTACTGGATAAGATGGCAGGCAGGGTCGGGGAGTGGATCGACGTTACTACGGAAGACTACAACAAAGATCTGTTCCCTGAGATTCGGCTCGCGAATGATCAGCTCATCTCTTACTTCGCCCCTTCCAAGGGAGGGATGCTTTATGAGTTGGACGTGCGTGGTATCGAACACAATTTGCTAGCGACAATCCAACGTCGGCCGGAAGCATATCATAGCAAGGTACGCGCAGGAGCTAGCGAGAACTCATCCAACGCCGCAAGCATTCACGATCGTGTCGTGTTTAAACAACAGGGACTAGAGAATCAACTTCAATACGATCGGTACAGTCGCAAGTCGCTAATCGATCACTTCTTTGACGAAGATGTCTCTGTCCACGAGGTTCAAGATGGACTGGCGATGGAGCGTGGTGACTTTGCTGAATTGCCATTCGATGCAAAGCTCCGGCGGGCACCTGGTAAGATTCAAGTGCAAATGCGTCGCGAGGGGAATGCATGGGGTATTCCGCTTACCATCACCAAGGGGATAACACTATTCTCGGGTAGCTGCGCATTGGAGGTCACCTATCTGGTAGAAGGATTGCCACCGGGCAAACCATTCCATCTCGGAGTGGAATTGAATTTTGCCGGTATGCCCTCCGGCGCAGACGATCGGTTCTTTTACGATTCGAGAGCCGAAAGGATGGGGCATTTGGGATCGACCTTGAATCTAGAATCCACAGACTATCTTGGGTTGATCGATCAATGGTTAGGGGCAAATGTACAATTGACATTTAATCGCCCTTCTGGAATTTGGTGTTTTCCCGTGTGCACCGTAAGCCAAAGCGAAAGTGGATTCGAATTGGTTCATCAATCTGTTTGTGTTATTCCCCATTGGAAGGTGGTCGGCGACTCCGAAGGTTGTTGGAGTGTATCGATGGATCTCATTGTAACGTGCGAAAATGAGCCAAATTCTCGATCTTCACAGCTAGTCTCGGCGCAACGCGCGTACTAGTACGACATACTACCCTAGAGAATTGCCGTTTATCAAACGAGGAATCATAAAATGAAAATCTCTCCAGCCGTTTCGCAAGCTTTAGACGTTGTCAAGAAGTCCGCCGAAACAGACCAAGCAATCGCAACAGCAGTGCTTGCGAAACAACAGAGCGTTGCGAAGCAACAGGGAGACGCCGTTCTCCAGTTGCTTGACTCCGTTCCAAAGCCGCCTTCACGCGGCATCGACGTCCGAGCCTAGTATGGACTGAAGTGTCAATTCGCATGGTCTAAATGCGTAAGATTGGAAAGACTGGCGAAATAGGAGAATGCCCGTCAACCCAGAGCTCTACAATTCTTTGCAAAGTGAACCACATTGCTGTTTCTTTGTAGATTCGCAGCCGCTAGAGTCCGGTCTGCGAGGAACGGAATATGCCATATGGAATCTACTTATCTGCCGCAGGAGCTCACGTTCAAAACCATCGTCTGGAGGTTTTGAGCAACAACCTGGCGAATATCAACACGCCCGGGTTCAAGCAGACGTTTTCTGTTCTGCAAAGTCGTCACAACAAATCCATTGAAGACGGTGAGATCTCCGCCAATTCCGGCACGCTTGCGGACATGGGTGGTGGGGTAAAGATTCAACCGACCATGACTTCCTACGAGCACGGCCCGATGGAACGAACGGGAAGCAAGACAGACTTCGCGATGCATGACAAGAATAGCTTTTTCGTGGTTCAACGGGGCGAAGAGCAATTTCTTACGAGGGCAGGGGGATTCGACTTCAACTCTGCGGGCCAATTGACCAATACCAATGGCGATTATGTTCTCAGCGCCGACGGAAATCCTATTCAAATCGATCCAACGAATCGTTATGAAGTGAATGACGACGGTACCATTCGACAGAATGGAGCGGCGATCAATCTAATGGCGGTTCGCCCTGAGAATCTTGGTGACCTATCGCGGGCAGGGGATAATCTCTTCAAGCCACTGGCTGCGGTGCAGCCTGTACCCGGGAACGAACGAGCGGTGGTTAGTGGATTCCTCGAGAAGTCAGCCGTCAATCCCACCATGGCGATGATGGAATTGATTGAAGCCTCGCGGGCTTATGAATCCAACCTCCGACTGATACAGCACCAAGATCAAGCTTACGGAAACCTAATCGGACGTCTTCTCAAGGAGTAGTTCATCGATGCTCCCGAATGTCTTCGTTCCTAAACATCCACTTCGACTAGCTAAGGTAGAAAACAAATGAGCGTGCAAACACTGTACACCGCAGCCACCGGCATGGAAGCGATGCAGACCAAGCTGGATGTGATCGCGAACAATTTGGCGAACATGAACACCACTGCGTTCAAACGCGATCGTGCAAACTTCGAGGATTTGCTATACCGAGCCGAAGTGTATCCTGGAATCCAAGACTCGCAGCAAAACCCAACGCCTGTCGGTGTTGAAGTTGGGTTGGGAACCAGGGTGCAAAGCACGCAAAAAGACTTTAGCCAAGGAACTATTGAACAAACCGGCCGCGAGTTGGATATTGCTATTGAAGGTCGTGGATTCCTTCAGGTTTTCGATCCGGTTACTCAGACACAACAATACACCCGAAGTGGAAATCTCGATATCAATGCCAATGGTCAATTGGTTGTGGGATCCGCCCAAACAGGTCGCTTGCTTGATCCACCAGTTTCTATTCCGCAAGATGCGACGGCTGTGGTGATCAATGCCAATGGTCAGGTCATGGTTCGCCAAGTTGGGCAGACCCAGATGACGCAAGCTGGGGACGTGCAAATGAGTTCTTTCATCAATCCAGACGGCCTGCTCAAAGTGGGTGAAAACCTCTATCAGGTTACAGACGCGAGCGGCCAACCTCAGCCCGGAGCCCCAGGACTCAATGGTCTTGGCATCATTCGCCAGGGATCTTTAGAGAAGTCTAACGTAGAACCCGTTCGCGAACTTATCGACTTGATCACAACACAGCGGGGCTTTGAATTGAACTCGCAAGCGATTCAAGCGGGCGACCAAATCCTTCAACAGATTGCGAACCTGAGACGGTAATCGACATGATACGATCCCACTGGACTTACATCACATTTGCGGTAGTTTGCCTGATGACCTCATCTGTCGCTTATACGCAATCTGCGGCAGCGAAAGTTGGGACGGAGCACGTTGTCATTCACTTGAACGCTTCTGCGGAGTGTTCGTCTAATTTACTTCAGCTCAAAGATGTTGCGACGATTCGTGGGACGGCGAAATGGGCCGCAGACCTGGGCTCATTGACGATCGCACCATCGCCGCAATATGGCAAGCCTGCATCATGGTCCCGAAAGGACATTGAGCTTGCGCTAGAACGGCGGGGGGTAAACCTCAGTAGTTTGAAATGGCATGGGAGTCAAGAATGTCGCGTTATGCGAGCCGTTAGTAGGTCGACGTCCAGTTTACCGGTTGCTCCTGTATCTACCATCCAGTCCGCAGCTCATTCTCCACCATGGGTAAATGGGTTGACGACGAATGTGTCCTCGTCATCACAGAAGGGAGAGACGGTATCAAAAACGACTGAGACCGTGAATCATGAACGATTCACATCAGCCTTTTTAACACCTGCCATGATCGCTCAAGCTGAGCGAATTGCTTCCACCGCGATCGAAAAGTACTTGCATACGAAGACGAACTCGACGATTGACTACACGATTCGTCCGGAGATATCTACTGAAATGGCTCCAATGTTACTTCAGATGCGCCAAATCGTCGGTGTCGACGGTGGCCTACCACCGTGGGATGGAGAACAGAATTTCGAATTTCTCATCAAGGGACCTGTAGGGGAGATGGTTCTCCCTATCCAAGCAATCATTGAACTCCCTAATCTTGTGGTCGCAGCCAGTAAACAATTAGCAAAAGGGCGAGTCATTCGAGAAGAAGATCTCATCCTTATTCCGATGCCACGCGGATCAAGGGAGTCTGCAGACAAGTGCTTTACCGAAGTACAAGAGCTTATTGGCAAGGAACTGAAACGCTCGATGAGCACACAACAAGTAGTGCTTCGTCAGGACGCCGGGTCTCCCACGCTGATCCATAGTGGCGATGCCATCAAGCTTGAAGTGATTGCGGGCTCGCTCGTTGTAGAGACGAACGGTAAGGCAATCGAAAGTGGTGGGCTCGATGATTTGATTCATGTCGAGTCTCTTGATAATAGAAAAAGACTCCTGGCGCGAGTTACCGGCGAGAGAGTCGTCGAAGTTGTCTCGCAAGGGACGCCAAACAAAAACTCCAACAAGAACGCTAGTCGTTCGTTCTCGAAGGTGTCACGATGATCAGTGTTTTTCGGAATTGGGTGGTTAGTCTAGTTTGGGCGATGCTATTCGCTTCCACGTGTTTAGGTCAGAGCGGTAGCCTATTCAATACGCCGATCCGAACTACGGCAGCGAAGATGGTCAATTATCAAACCCTTAACCCAAGCGACCAGGGTGGAATCGGTTCGGTGATGAGCGCGGAAGGACCAATAACGAACGGAGCGATGGGGAGTGGTTCGCAGGAGATTTTGCCGAATGGAGGCTTGCAGGGCGCTTGGACTTTTATCCCACCAACTCAAGTTCGGCAGATTCGAATGCATGATATCGTGACCATTCGAGTGGACGAGTCGGCAACTTCGCTTCTTTTGGGGAATGCAACTTCCCGGAAGACAACTTCCTACGATGCAGTGGTGAGAGATTGGATTCGCATGGTGGGTTTAGATACCATCAAGCCCGCTCCTCAATCAGACGGTGATCCGCGTGTCCAGGTGAACCAAAACGAAGTTTACCGTGGCGACTCCACTATTCGAACCAGTGAATCACTCACGTTCAACATCGCCGCGCAGGTGGTGGATATTTTGCCAAATGGACTGATCGTTCTCGAGGGAACGACAACCGTGGAACTGAACGACAACAGGCTAGAAGTATCCTTGATCGGAACATGCCGTAGTCAGGATATTGATCCCAACAACACTGTACTAAGCAGGAATCTCGTCAACAAACATATCAAAAAGCGTGAGAATGGACATGTTCGCGATGGCTATTCGCGAGGCTGGCTCACTCGATTCTTGGCCCAGATCAAGCCTTTCTGATAGACACAGCCGACAAAAGTCAAAGTATCTGGTGACCAAGCTTAGATTTTTCAGTTTTCGGAAGTCGCGGGTGTAAACGTGTAGTACTCAATTATATCTCTGATTCCTTGCTCGCAAGCGATGCAAAATCCAAATGGCGAATCACCTTGCCCCATCCAGCATTTCTCTTCTGATCGATAGATCCCTTTGGACAAATAACCCCCACCTTCGAATGCACCCACAATCCTACTACTTGGATTTGGATTGCTCGATCTAGGAGTCGGGACGGCTACATTGTTTGTCAAAAACCTTCGCCATTTGATTTTGGTAGCGTCAAGTTCTCGCGTAAGATTTGGGTCGGGTGGCTCCACACCTTCTGGATACAATCCGTTGTAAGTCACATTGCCAATGTATTCGTCAGCCAAGTAGGCGAGTCCATGGCCGAGTTCATGGATGAAGACGAACGGGCTTGTAGAGTAACCAGTCGTCGTCACGCAAAAGTCCATTCGAATACTTCCGCCACCATATTGATTGGAGTTGACGAGAACGACGATATGATCGTAAGGGACAATAGAGGCAATTCGGTGGATCAAATGGTTTGACTCCAGCAATAGATAACGTTGGATTCCCAGCGTGTTGAATGAAGTATTGAACAAGGTGTCTCTTTGGACATTGCGATGAGGGATATCGGTTCCCGATTCATTGCTGGCACCAAACACACCGACGATGTTGAATTTTGCTTTGTTCTCCTTGTAAGGGGAAGCTTCAAAGAGCTTGTTGGTCATCTTCGTTACGTCGTTGACGAATTTGTTCTTCTCTTCCGCTGTGTATCCTTCTGCGAGGAATACCAGATCGACACATTGCTGAGGAGGGCCGGACGATTGGAGTTGTATAAGCTCGAGTTTGGAATTCAACTTTTCCACTGGTTGAATACTGGGGTCGGCGGGATCCAGAGGTGTGGACCAATGCTCGCGCCAACTACCATCTTTGGCTCGCTTGTCGATGACAACGATGACTGGCGATTTGGGGGTCGGTATTCGAACGGTCATCTCGAACGCGGCGGATGTTCCATCCAACGCTGGTTGCGTACTCGCATATTCGGTGAAGAGAGTATCAAAGCCCTTTTTGAAGAGCATTTTTTTGTCGTCAGAGCGGAGAACGCGGACCTGGAAATCTCCGTAATCAAACGGAGAAATGTACCGGTTTGGATTCTCAGGCCATAACCGTTCGAAGACCATCGATTTGCAGGATATCTCGCATTGGGTTGCATGTCCGGTTTGTAGCATTTCCAAACGAATCGCTTTGTCTTCAAAATCTGTTTCTCCGTAAACCGATCGCGTTTTCAACAGGAGGGCCGCCATTACGAGTGCGAAGGCACACCAGATTTTCCAAGCGGTCGATGTTTGTTGTCTCATTTTTGTCCTTTCAGTTGGGGAATTCAGCACGATAGGGTTGCCGGCCAGCGGAGGCGAGGGAGCGACGGATCTCCTTTGCTGGAAACGATTTACGGAATCCGAACGTTGTTTCATAGCATTGCGTTTGCAACGGAAAAATTCGGAAGTAGTATGTTAGTGATTGTCGGATGACTCTTTCTGTGATTGCGGAACATTTTATGCGAATTCGAACTCTTTCCTTTATTGCTCTCCTATCGGCTTCCCTGGGCGGGGTTGCAACTGCCCAAGATCCACTGGATGAAATGTACGGTCGCGCAGTCCATCACTTCTTCCGCGGCGATCATTTGACTGCTCAAGAAGTTTTGAACGAGGTAATTGCTGCAGGCAGCCAGGATCCACGTGTGTATTTCTTTCGGGGATTGGCTAGCGCTCGAAATGGCGAAATCGACGCTGCTATGGCTGACTTTGAAACCGGAGCCCAATTGGAAATCGATGGGAAGAAAGTTGTCAATGTAGGCAAGTCTTTGGAGCGAATCCAAGGTTGCCATCGAGTAGCAATCGAGAAGGTTCGTACACATGCTCGCCTAAACTCTCGTGCTAGAGTTCTGGAAATGCAGCGCAGTCGTTACGACAGTATGCAACAGCAAGGCGGTGCGGTTGAGGGAGGATTAGTGGTTCCACCCAAACTTGGCGGGAACGCTCCAGCAACATTGGCGCCCAACGATCCCTTCAACACCGGCATGACCAAAGGTCAGCCAAAAGTTGTTGAGCCATCGGCCGACGCCAAACCAGCAGAAGTAATGCCAGAAGTGCCAGTAACACCCACCGAAGTCGATCCTTTTGGTGGCACAACCACAGAGCCTGCTAAGCCTGCGGATGATCCGTTCGGCACCTAGTAGTTCTGCCGTAACCGTTCCGGACAATAGGTTTCGCCAAGTCGATGGCAAAAGAGAGAATCTCATGGTAGCTTGAGGGATGTACGTTCCTTCAAGCGATAGAGTCTCGTTGCCTAGAACTATATGTCGACTTACGAAAACCGGATCCCGTTCGAGATCGATTCGAAATTTCAACCTGCTGGCGACCAGCCACAAGCTATCGAAGCTCTGGTCAAGGGGCTCGAAAGCAGACGCAAATCTCAAGTCTTGATGGGCGTGACGGGATCTGGAAAGACGTTTACGATGGCGAATGTCATCCAACGCGTGCAACGTCCCACCCTGGTACTGAGTCACAACAAAACTTTAGCGGCACAGCTCTATTCCGAGTTTCGGGAGTTCTTTCCACGAAACGCTGTTCACTATTTTGTAAGCTATTACGACTATTACCAACCCGAAGCCTACATTCCACAGCGCGATATCTACATCGAGAAAGACGCCTCGATCAACGAAGAAATCGATCGATTGCGGTTAGCTTCAACGAGTGCTCTGGTGAGCCGACGTGATTGCATTATCGTCTCGAGTGTATCGTGTATTTACGGATTGGGGTCGCCCGAAGATTATCGGCGCATGGTGGTGGCAATGCGCTGTGGCGATTCCATCGAACGCGAAGGACTGCTGTTGCGGCTAATCGACATCCAATACGAGCGGAATGATATCGCCTTCGAGCGTTCCAAGTTTCGCGTTCGTGGCGATACGATGGAGCTTTGGCCCTCGTACGAAGAGTTTGCGTACCGATTTGAGTTTTGGGGAGATGAGCTGGAACAGATCTCTATCATCAACCCGACCAGTGGCGAAGTCATCTCGCGTCTCAAAGAAGTCTATATCTATCCTGCAAAGCACTTTGTCACTTCCGAAGACCGCATCCAAGGTGCGATTAAAGTCATTCGAAAGGAGCTCGAAGAACAGTTGGCAAAGTTCCAAGGCGAAGGCAAGATCCTGGAGGCACAGCGTCTAAATGCTCGGACTCGATTCGATATCGAAATGTTGGGGCAGGTCGGACATTGTCCAGGAATTGAAAACTATTCACGTCCTCTATCGGGAAAGGCGCCTGGGGCAACGCCCGACACGCTCTATGACTTCTTCGATAAGGACTATTTGCTGTTGGTCGACGAATCGCACGTTACGATTCCACAAGTGCGAGCAATGTACGCCGGTGACCGAAGTCGTAAGACCACTTTAGTAGATCACGGCTTCCGGCTCCCATGCGCCTTGGACAATCGTCCGATGAAGTTCGAGGAGTGGGAAGGGAAGATCAATCAAGTGATATACGTTTCCGCCACACCCGCCGATTACGAAATGAGTCAAACAGGCGGTGAAGTTGTCGAGCAGGTGATACGTCCCACAGGACTTCTGGACCCAAACATTGAAGTGGTACCGGCGAGAGGTCAGGTCATGCATCTGCTTCAGCAGATCAAAGAACGGATTGCCATGGGGGATCGAACACTCGTTACCGCGTTGACAAAGAGACTTGCAGAGGATTTAGCGAACTTCTTCGTCGAGAACGATTTGAAGTGTCGTTGGTTGCATAGCGAACTCGATGCCTTTGAGCGAGTCGATTTGCTACGCGAACTTCGGGAGGGCCGTTGCGATGTTTTGGTGGGAGTCAATCTGTTGCGAGAAGGGTTGGACCTGCCAGAAGTGAGTTTAGTGGCGATCCTCGATGCTGACAAAGAGGGCTTCTTGAGAAGCGAAACCTCTTTGATTCAAACCATTGGCCGAGCTGCTAGAAATGCTAATTCGAAAGTGATTCTCTATGCGGATACAGTCACCCTCGCGATGCAAACTGCGATCGACGAAACACTACGTCGCCGTAAAAAGCAGGAAGCGTACAACAAGATTCACGGCATTACTCCCGAAACCGTGAAGAAGAAGGTAACCGCATCGATTCAGCAGGCCGCAGAGAATCGAAAGCGAGCGAGATCGATCGTACGTCAAGATCCGCAAGGCGAGAAAGTAACGGAAGCCTATCTAAAAACCCTCGAGGAAGAAATGCTCGCGGCAGCCGAGAACTTAGAGTTCGAGAGAGCCGCCGCCTTACGAGATAAGATCCTGCGAATGCGCGATCGTATCGGGGAGCCTATCGAGGACGAGGAAGAGCCCAATCGAATGGTTGGATCCAGGCAAAAAAAACGTGGACGGAAAAAGTAAGTGTTGTGTATGCAGTTAATCCACACACAAAGAGTCTAACCACGAATGAATCCATACGAGGTTACGAGCAATGTTCGAATCGTCCAAGGTGCAGAGAACACAAATGGGCGAGTCTTCCGACATTCGATAAAATTGAAAACGACTTTGTATTTCTGAAGGGTACCTGCGCTGAATTTCGCAAGCGGTTTCCTGAATGGCCCAACCCTTGATTTGTTCAATCCATTTGGCCTAAGCCTTCGAGTAACCCAAATCTCGTAACACCAAAAGCAGTTCATCGGTTGTCACATAGCGTCGACGGTGTTGGAGTTTGTAGCTGTCGATCGCCTCGGCCAGTTCCTTGCCATCAGGTGTCAATTGATTGTAGGAATTCCCGAACTGTCTTCTTTCTGCCCCAGACGAAGTCTCCGATTTTTGCCGACGATCAGGGAACCGCAGAGAAGGAGCTTCTGTCGGGAATGACGATGAATCTGATTGAGTTAAGGACATTCTTCTATTGCTATTCCAATAGGATCTAAATTCAGAACCAACCGAAGAGTACGTCGTATTTTCTCGCAAGTGCGTATTTTTTCGTAGTCTGCACATTATCCTGTATGATAGCTTGGTGGCTTTTTGACGGTCGAATGGGTTGTTCCAATTAGAGAAAATGGCATGGTGAGCAGTAATGCTTGGTAGCTGGCAAGACGTTACGTCGGTTTTTTTTCTTGTTGCTTGTTTCATCTCGGTCGGCGTTTTGATTGCCTATTCCTTGCTGTCCCCGGGGCGATATTCGGTAATTGAGAGGATCACCTATGCGCCTGTGTATACGCTCGCTCGCTTATTGTGGCGAGTCGAAGTGCACTGGGATGCTCGTTGGGGTGAGGGTGCTTTAGAACGCCATCATGAAAAAGAGATGTTACGAGACCGATTGCGAACAGGAGGAGTTCTAATCGCAAACCATCGTTCGTCAGTCGACCCGTTTTTCGTTCAGCTTGCAGCGGGATGTCGTGTCCACTGGATGGTGGCAGGAGAGTACTTTCGCCACTTTTTGTTCGGCCCATTGCTCCGGTCTTATCAAGCGATTCCTACCAACCGCGGTGGAATGGACAATGCCGCCACGAAACGCGCCATCGAGATGGCTGCAGCAGGCGATTTCGTCGGAATGTTTCCCGAGGGACGAATCAATCGCACGGATTGTCCACTGCTGAGTATTCGACCTGGAGCAGCACTAGTTGCCTCTCGCGCTCAGGTTCCCCTCATTCCTATATGGATTGAAGGCGCACCAGTCGGTCCCGAAGTATACAGTGCTCTCCTCATGCCAGCTCGAGTCCGAGTCCTCATAGGATTCCCTAACGAACAATCAAACACACTCAATCTGGCGGCTGAGACCAATAACAGTGAAGGGAGTGACTCCATACTAAGAGCCGATCGACAGCAAAAGAATGACTGGATTTGCCAAGTCATGGAAGAATGTTTGCGATTAGGTGGCAAATCGAATTCAGAGATTACCATTGCAGGCAAGCGTTGGGTCGATTCATAATCATTGCCACTCAACGAAAAAAGGGTGAGCAATGCTCACCCTTCTCTACTACTTAGAATCGTCAGGCAACTACTTTGCTGGCGGCATAATAACGGCATCGATGACGTGGATCACTCCGTTGGATGCATCGATATCTGTCGCTACGATTTTCGCATCGTTTACAAATGCACCTTTGTCATTTGTAGAGATCTTCACGGAAGCTCCTTGAACAGTAGCAGCAGACTTTGCTGCAACGGCTGCTTCGCTGTAGACACGTCCAGCTACGACGTGGTACTTTAGAATCGAAGCAAGCTTTGCCTTGTTCTCAGGCTTGAGAAGATCCGCCAATGTCGCTGCTGGAATCTTTGCAAATGCTTCATCGGTAGGAGCAAAGACTGTGAAGGGACCTTCTCCGCTCAATGTCTCGACAAGTCCAGCAGCTTTAACAGCGGCTAGCAATGTTTTGAAGCTACCTGCTTTGTCAGCAACGGCAGGAATTGCATCGGTTGCAGGAAGAATTACCGAATCGATCACGTGGATAACACCATTGGTGCAAGCGATGTCAGTCTTCACAACGTTCGCTGCATCAACACTGACCTTACCGCCAGCTACTTTGACGTCGATTCTTTGACCGTTCAAAGAGACTGCCCCTTTGACTTTGACTACGTCTGCTGCCATCACTTTGCCAGGAACGACGTGGTACTTCAGAATGGCTTGTAGCTTGCCTTTGTTCTCAGGCTTGAGCAATGTTTCGACTGTTCCTGCAGGAAGCTTCTTGAAAGCTTCGTCTGTTGGGGCGAAGACTGTGAATGGTCCAGGGCCCGACACTGCGCCTACAAGGTCTGCTGCTCCCAAGGCGGCTGCAAGCGTTTTGAAACTACCTGCTTCTACGGCTGTCTCGACAATATTTTTCTGTGCGAACGCCATGGAGCTCATGCTGGCAACAACCGCAAAAGCCAAACTAACAATACTCTTCTTCATTCTTTTCGTTCCGATAACTTAGAATTTTCTGGGTGATTCGCTGCGCCATCGGCAGCGTTGTGTTCAACGGTCTCGAGCCATTGCCGCATTATACGAGTGAGTCAACTGATTGGATTCAGAATCTCGAAAGTTGTTGCGAACTTTAGCTTAACGGGTCGCAATGCTCGATGGGATTTGATAGGCGACGCGTTGCGACGCTTTCGTCCCAGACATGGACTCGACGAGCCCTTTTTGGTCCAGATAATTCAAGATCGCAACGCGAAGATCGACCGGCAAATACGAGAGCCGCATGAGAGGGTACGCTGTTCCGGGCGTGTAAACAATGCCATCGAACCAATCCTGCGGGATAGAGGGCTCGTACATATCCAGCTTCGCCCCGAGTTTATGAAATGGGGTGGGGAAGCTTCGTTGTTCAATCGTATTCGCATACGCTTTTGCGTAAGAAGCCAACCTCTTTTGATGCCTCATGTAATCCGATGCAACCGCAGCCGCGTGTTCGTCATACTCTTGGTACATCGCGACAACGAATTTCTGAGTTGACAACACGCGTAGTCGTTTTGAGTTGGAGTGTTCGTGTCCGATCGCTTCGATAGAGACGTCCAGTAGATCGGCTCGCCATGATTGCGGGACTTCAAATACGATTCGAAACGGTCTCGCCCCTTCCAGAGTATTCTGTGAAGACTGCTTTACTTTGAAGTAAACACCGCGGCGACGATCCAATGTTCCCGAGGCCGTTGAAAGTTCCAGCGATGGCTTCTTTGCATAGACGATTGTCTCATGCGAGTTGTCATGCCCATAAGCATAGCCTTGCACAGTCCCCACGCCGGAATAGCCCCCGAATCCCCGAATAGCCCCTTCTCGCAGTTTGTCAGCATCTTGAGTCACCTGCATCGCTCCAAGAATCTCGCTTTGAAGCTCGGTACGCGGCGAGAAGTCTGCCACCTGAACATCATCGTGACGACTCACCATGCGAACGGTGTATTCCGTTACTTGAGATGCGTTGCCAGGTGTGAACAATGCAGATACATCCAGCTGCACCTCGATCATGCGAGAGTGAGGGAGTTGGCTCATCAAGCTCGTCTGTCCGAGATCTCGGGCTGCTACCACTGGGTTGACGTCAAAGGCAACTTGCCCCCATCCCAACTTCGGAACCAAGAGAATTGCAGCCAGCAAAACCAAATAGTTGAATGTATTGCGAATGAAGCTTTTCATACGTAGCCCTCCTTGGTGATGAATGTGCTGTTGGATAGCGATCATCATGGCATCTAAAAGTGTAGGATCAATTTGTAGGATCCCTGCACGTCTGGCAGTCCGCAATCTTGACGTAGTAAACCACAGAGCAACTGCCGTTCCATCCTGGAAGTAAGCGTCCGTTATTCGAGAAAAAGTGTTTCAGGTTTTGACTAGATCACCCTATCGGCAAAGCTTGCCATCTCTCGACCTTTTGTGCATGGAAATACTAACAATCCGTTACCAAGGGACAAGGAAAATGTATCTCTTTCGCATAGGAAACTAGGGGTTGAATAGAGTTGCGATCGGATATATCGTCCAGCCTACCTATTTGAACACGAATTGGATGATCCGAAGAGCAAAAATGCCATCTATCTACCGAACGGTTATTGGGCTTGAAGTCCATGTCCAACTAAAGACAGCCACGAAGTTGTTTTGTCGATGCAGCGCTCGGTTCGGGGCTTCCCCAAATACGCAAGTTTGTCCTGTTTGCCTAGGTTTGCCTGGAGCGCTTCCCGTTTTGAATCAAACTGCGATCCAATATGCGATTCGCGCAGGAATCGGCCTCAATTCTCAGATTGCTTCTTTCACAAAATGGGATCGAAAGAACTACTTCTACCCCGATCTTCCTAAAGGATACCAGACGAGCCAATTCGACTTGCCTATCTGCGGTCCGGGTTTCCTCGAAATTGATACCAAAAATGGGGACGGGATTCTTGCCAAGAAGAAGATAAGAATCATTCGCGCTCACCTCGAAGAGGATGCGGGCAAAAGTCTTCATGACGAAGTATCCGGCAAGGCGGATACTCGAATCGATTTGAACCGTGCCGGTACCCCTCTCCTTGAGATTGTCTCTGAGCCCGATCTCTCCAGCGCTGAAGAAGCGAAGACATACCTCATGGAAATGAGGCTGCTGATGATGTACCTCGGTATCACGGACGGAAACATGCAGGAAGGTTCTCTGCGAGCGGACGCGAACGTCAATCTACACTTCGATCGTGATGGAGAGGTTGCGGCAACGCCTATCGTTGAGATCAAGAACCTCAACAGCTTCCGGGCCGTCGAGCGAGCCATTCAGTACGAGAGCCAGCGACAATACGATTTATTCTTGGCCGACGGAAAGAAGATCGGCGAAGCACCAAAACAAACGCGAGGTTGGGACGACGACTTGGGCGTAACAACGGTACAGCGAGAAAAAGAAGATTCAGCCGACTATCGTTACTTTCCCTGCCCGGATCTTGTTCCTGTAACCATCGGCCAGAGTGACATCGAAGCTCAACAAGCTTCAGCATCCATTACGCCTAACTCCGCCCGTTCCAAACTCGAGACCGAACTCGCGTTGCGGGCGTCCGATGCTGAGATTTTGGTACAACAAGGGCGTGGTGTTGTTGAGTATTTCCTGAAACTAGTGGAGGGTGGTGCCTCTCCAAAGCGTGCAAGTGCTTGGATGCTGCAGGATGTTCTGAGGACAATAAACGACAGCGGAATCGAGATCGAATCCTTTCCGATCGGCTCCACTGCGTTGTCGACGTTGTTGCAAGCGGTTGACCTGAACAAGATCGATACCGCGCGTGCACGTGAGATTTACTCCAAGCTCTTGACCGACCCCGCGTTGGATCTAGTCAAGATGATTGAGTCGATGGGAATTGTCGCGGTCGACACGAACGAACTCATGGAATTGTGTCGCGTGTTGTTGCAGGAGAACCCCGATGTCATTGCCAAGGTTCGCGGTGGCAATGAAAAAGCCATCGCATCGCTTATCGGACAAGCGAAAAAGAAGAACAAGAACGCCGATCCTCGCCAGGTTCAAGAACTCTGCCTGAAGATGATTGCGGAAGGAACCTAATTGCACGACGAATGACGAAGGGGGTAGATCCTCGATCGTCAATCAGGCACTCTCGAGATCGAAGAATGTCACTAGGCCTTGATAACTCGTCATAACGGCAAAGTACTTACAGGCCTTCTACCGGGCTTGGTGCAACGATCCTCTTGATGCTAACGAGAATCCATTTCAGAAATCCTAGAGTGTACCCAACCACGTATAACGCCGCAAAAGACGAGAGAACGCCACCCATCAAGCCGCCGAATTTCCAATTGGCCATCACAAACATCGTTTTGGATTTCTCAGTACCCGAGTTCAAGAAGGCCTTTGACTTTTCTACTGTGCGATTGAGACTGGCAGGTGAAACACTCACTTCGACTAGCTGATCAGCATTGCCGTGAATCATCAGGAATCCTTCCCCGTCGACTTGAATTTTTTTGTCGGTAGTGCGGCCCAACTTGCGCTGTTTCTCCGTTCTACCTGCAATTTCACGACTGCCGATTTCCGTTACCTGATCAACTTGCTGAACTTTGTAAGGAACGACGAAGTACATACAAGTCATCGCTTTACATCGAACTCCTTCTTCACTTCGATCGTAGGTTAACCACGTCGCCGGCGCCATCCAAGTCACAAAACCTGGAAAGACGATGCATATGAGAAATACGATCAAGTGCTGCAATATCATTCCGCCCAGTGTCGGTCGACTACCATAGTACTTCTTGCTTGTCATCCGCTTGGATTCCATTCCGTTTTGTCATGCAATGTTATGCAACTGGGATTTCTCGTAACACGACGGAGTGTTTCATTTGCCATCATCGAACATGACGCAGATAGTACTCGGCGCGTAAACACTATTCTGATTGAAGACAATTCGTCCTGAATCGCTTTCAATGCTAAACGCGGCGAGGGTATGAGAAGCCTGCCCCGCGACCAATAGCCATTCCCCTGAAGGCGAGACATTGAAATTGCGAGGGGTGATGGCTCTTGCATTCTCAATTTGGATTCGCTTCAAGTTCCCCGACAACGCCTCGATCTCAAAGACTGAGATCGAATCGTGACCACGATTGGCTGAGTAGACGTACTTCCCGTTCGGATGTATTCGTATCTCGGAAGCACTCTTGGCTTTCTCGCGTGCAAGTTCAACGGCAGGCACCGTCTCCAGCGTCTGAACCGGATTCATCGTCCCTTTCGTTGCGTCATACTCAAATTGGGTGATCGTCAAACTGAGTTCGTTCAGCACGTAAATCCAACGACCCATCGGATGAAACTTCATGTGCCGAGGACCACTCCCTGGAGGCGTCACCCCTTCTCCGTGCCGCTCGATACTTGAGTTCTCAGGATCCAGTTTGTAAATCAGGACACGATCCAAACCAAGATCGGGAACGAAGGCGAACCTATTGTCCGGGGAGAACCCTACCCAGTGGGCATGGGAAGCATCTTGACGATTCGACACGACCCTCGATCCTCCATCATGCTTGATTAGCTTTGTTCTAGCCGTGATCGATCCGTCACTCCCCAAGGCGAACGACGCGACGGAGCCACCGCCGTACTGCGCGGTCAGCAAGGTTTTGCCTGTTGCATCAATGGCGACATGCGCAGCACCACCATCGCCGATGGCAACCGCATTCATGAAAGAAAGCGAGGGTGACTTGCCATCATCAGCAATCGCAAATGCAGCTACTACTTGTTCATTCTTGATGCCGCCGACAGCATACAGTACCGGTAGTTTCGGATGCTTCGCCAGGAACCCTGGCCCTTCCATTTCCGCAACGAGCTTCGGTTCTGTCAGTTTGCCGTCGGTGGTATCAAGTTTGCAGTGATAGATGCCGCGGCTTTGTGGGCTGCGACCTGTTCCAAGCCAAACATTAAGGCTCTCGCCTAAAACGGTGTGCGTCATCGCAATGCTAAAACAACAAAGACCAATAATGCTCTGAATACTTGAACGCAAGGTACCGTTGGATACGACTTTCATGAAGGTTAGATTCCATTGGAGAGGAACTTGGTCTGCAAAGCGCAGCGTAGTTGAAGTTTGCCAAGATTCTACACCAAAACAGATAAGAGTAGCCGTCGCAAGCGAGATTGGGAGATCCATGTGTTTTGCAGAAAGGTCTGTCCCAACGCCAAGCCATGGGCAGGTACTGGTGCGAGTTTCTCATTTTCGCAAAAATTCTTCGCGCTCGATGTCGAATCTCGCGTTCGCAACTCGACTATTACAAAATTGGCGACCATACTCGACGAATTCAGTTGAACACAGCAAGGGAAAATGAGATGAAGTTTGTTTGCTTGGGTTTCATGGATGAATCCAAATACGAGGCGTTGTCAGAGGCCGAAGGCCAGCGAATGATGGAGGAATGCTTTGCCTATGACGATGAACTCCGCAGGGGCGGGCACTTTCTCGGTGGTGAAGCTCTGCAATCCGCGAGGAAAGCTGTGACGCTCCGCTTCAAGAATGGCTCGCTCGACGTCACCGGTGGGCCCTACGCTGAGACCAAAGAAATGCTAGGAGGGATTTTGCTGTTGGAGGCACGCGATTTAAATCACGCCATTGAGTTGATGTCAAAGCATCCTGGCGTAAAAGTCGGCCCATTCGAGATTCGACCCGCCGATGAGGAAACGAACAAGTTGATTGCCGCGCGGAAAGTGCCCCAAGCCGTAGCTTTGCCCGAAGGAAATAAGTAGAGATGAAATCAACAAAGAACACGATCTGTCTTTGGTACGATCATGATGCCGAAGCGGCGTCCGAGTTTTACGCTAATACCTTTCCTGATTCCTCTGTTGGCGCGGTGCATCGAGCTCCGAGCGACAACCCATCAAGCAAAGAAGGCAGCGTGTTGACTGTCGAGTTTACCGTGATGGGCGTTCCTTGCATCGGGCTCAATGGCGGACCGGGTGTCGAGCATAACTGGGCATTCTCTTTTCAAATTGCAACAGAAGACCAAGCTGAAACAGACCGTTACTGGAATGCAATCGTCGGAAACGGCGGCCAGGAGAGCAACTGCGGTTGGTGCAGGGATCGCTGGGGAGTTCATTGGCAGATTACGCCAAGCGTCCTCACGAAAGCATTCACTGGCTCCGACCGAATTGTTGCCAAACGCGCATTCGATGCGATGATGCAGATGAAGAAGATAGACATCGCAGCTATCGAGGCTGCGATTCGCGGTTGAGTAGGAACGTTACGCTAGATTTTGCGGAGAGGTAGTTAAGAAAATGAACGGATCAAAAAAATTGAAAGTCGCAGGTTGGATACTGAGCGTCTTGATTGCATTATTCCTCATCGGAGCAAGTGCGATGGGCAAGTTTACTTCCTGGGAAGGTAAATCCGAGATGTTCGCCAAGATGGGCTGGGCCGAGGACGTGATGGTTAAGATTGGGATCGTCGAAGTGGCCATTGCTATTCTCTTTCTGATTCCGCGCTCTTCATTCATCGCGGCAATCCTGCTTTCTGCTTACTTAGGTGGTGCTATTGCAACCCACGTTCGTGTTGGCGACCCGTTCCCATTCCCTATCATTATAGGGGTCTTCACCTGGGTCGCGCTTGGACTTCGCGAACCCGATGTTTTTCGGTTGGCTTTGGGCTTGGGCTGTAGTGCACGTCAGGGAAAGAATTGACCAACTGCGACCCGAACGCACAAAGCCTTAGGACGCTTCTGGTTAGAGAGCTCGAAGCTTGTTGATCGCTTCCTTTACTTCTGCCAATTGTGTGGCCAAATCGGTTAACGCTTGCCGCTCTTTTTCAATAATGTCGGCAGGCGCTCGGCTGACGAATGCTTCGTTGGCCAATCGCCCCTCTTTGCCTTGGATTTGTTTCACCAAATTGGCTTCCAACTTTTCGTTGCGAGCGATTTCTGCAGCTACATCGATGAACTGAGTCAAATCCACAAACACATCCATCTCGGGGATAGAGATCTGTGCTGGAATGGCCGGCATCGTGGGATTGCTGCTCCACTGTGTCGCAGTGGCATTGGCCATCGACTCAATGAACGGTGCCATCGGTGAAAGCAACTGCTTCATCTCGTCATTGCAACGAACGGAAAAAGCAACTTTGTCCTTCGGTGCAATGTTTTGTCGAGAGCGAATTTCACGAACGGCGCCAATCAAATCAACGAAATGCGAGAACTGTTTTGCAACATCCGGATTGATGAACTTCTTGTCCACGGCCGGCCAAGGGGCACGAACAATCCAATCTCCTGCGACTTCGCCTGTAATGAAATCGCGTTGTCGAGTGATCCTATTCAACTGAGTCCAAATCGCTTCGGTGACGAATGGCATGATCGGGTGAAGTAATCGCAACATCCGATCCAGCACATGTGCGAGAACACGTTGAACTTGCGGCTTCGTTGCAGGATTCTGCAACCGTGGCTTTGCCATCTCGACGTATAGCGAACAAAAGTGATCCCATGCGAAGTCATAGATCGCACGCGCACCTTCCGCATAGTGATACTGCTTGAGTTCTGTCTCCATTTGCTCCGTAACGGATGCCAATCGGGAAAGGATCCATTGGTCTTCCAACGGAAAATCCTCGGTTGAAAGTTTCTCAAACGTAAAGTCTTCCAGATTCATCATGACGAACCGCGAAGCATTCCAAAGTTTGTTCACAAAATTGCGAGCTTGTTCGAATCGTTCGCTAACGACAGGTGCTTTCGGATGCGCTTTGTCCAGTTCAGACTCAGCCCATTGAGTGGAGAAGAGTTTATGGCATTTGTCACATTTGACCGTCGGTGTTTGTCGATTCTCTTTGGTCTGATTTACTTTCGCTTCGCAGTGTGGACATTCGTATTGGACAGGCATACGAACATCTTGCGTTTCGGTACAAAGCCATGCCAATCCGAATCGCAATGCGTCCGGCCCGAACTTGTCGATGACATCGATCGGATCGACACCGTTTCCTTTACTCTTGGACATGGTTTCGCCGTAACCGTCCAGAATCTTGGGGTGAATAAAGACCTCGCGGAACGGTACTTCGCCCAGATTGTTGAGCCCCATGAGCACCATTCGGGCAACCCAAAGGGTGATGATGTCTCGTGACGTGATCAACGTCGTCGTCGGGTAGAAGTAGGAGAGATCCTCGTTCGAATCAGGCCAACCAAGCGTCGAGTGCGGCCAGAGCGCCGACGAGAACCAAGTGTCCAAAACGTCTTCTTGCCGAGTGAGACCGAGCGACTCAAGTTTCACTTCAAGTCCACGGTCCTCTTCTTGAACACAAACATGCACCGTAGCAGGTTCTTCGATGTGGGCAACCAATAGACCTGCCGCGCGCTCAGGCATCGATTCGATTTGGAACTTTAGCGAGTGAGCTTTCGCAGCATCCTCAAAGGTACGGCTCCAGATAGGAATTTGATGTCCCCACCAAAGCTGTCGACCAACCGGCCAATCGCGCTTTTCCCCAAGCCAATCGAGATACCCGTTGGCGTAACGGGGTGGATATATTTTGACACGACCATCGGTTACCGCATCCATGGCGGATTGAGCAAGCTGATCCATTTTGACAAACCATTGATCTGCGAGATATGGTTCGATCGGAGTTTTGCTTCTGTCGCTATGCTTTAGTTCGATCTCGCGGTCTTCGACTTTGAGGAGTAGCCCAAGATCTTCCATTCGTGCTACGACTTTGTCGCGTGCGCGTGACATGGACATTCCGGCAAACGGACTACCATTTTCGTTTAGCGTTCCGTCCGAGTTCATGATGTTCAGCAACGGAAGATCGCACCGTTTGGCAACTTCGTAATCGTTTGGGTCGTGAGCCGGTGTGATCTTGACGCAGCCGCTACCCAATTCCGGTTTGGCCCAAACATCCGCGACAAGGGGTATCTCTCGATTGACGATCGGTAGCATGATTTTGCGACCGTCCCGTGCCATGTTTGCTAGTAGCTCCAGAATCGGTAGGTGATCGCGACGCCGCGACTCAAGCTCCTCGAGTTGGGAGTGAAGGGCGGGAAGGTCCTTTGCGTTCGCATCCGCAATTCTTTCACGAAGTCCCTGCTCGTATTTTGCCAACGCCTCGGTCGGCTTAGGATGCACGGCGACGGCCGTATCGCCCAACATCGTTTCCGGCCGAGTCGTTGCTATTGTGACATGCGTTGGTTCACCTGGTTTGGGATCGAGAATCGGGTACTGCAAGTGCCAGAAATGCCCCTTGGTCGTTGCTGCGTAAACTTCGTCGTCGCTGACAGCGGTTTGCAAGAAAGTGTCCCAGTTCACCAACCGCTTGCCTCGGAAAATTAACCCCTTGGCAAAGAGATCGTAGAATGTAGAGCGAACCGCTTTGGCGCATCGTTCGTCCAATGTGAAGCGTGTTCGCCGCCAATCGCATGAGCAGCCCATGCTCTTGAGTTGCCCCAAAATGCGAGCTTCGTATTGGTCTTTCCATTCCCAAATTCGCTGAACGAGTTTCTCGCGTCCGAGATCGTGGCGCGTTTTGTTTTCGATCTCCTTCAAACGTTTCTCCACGACCGCTTGCGTGGCGATCCCGGCGTGATCCGTGCCGGGTATCCACAGTGCTTCGAAGCCCATCATTCGGTGCATTCGGATTTGAACATCCTGCATCGTGTTGTTTAACGCATGGCCTAGATGCAATGCTCCGGTAACGTTCGGTGGAGGAATGACGATCGTGAAGGGTTTTTTCGAGGGATCGACGTTGGCATCAAAGCAACCATTCGTTGTCCAAGCTTGATAGATTTCTGCGCATGCAGTCGAAAAATCAAAGCGATTGGGGATTTCTTGGATTTCAGCGTTCGTCATGATTGCGATGGAAGTCGTTTGCTAGAATGTAATGCGCGATTGCAAGTTTCGTACTTGCCCCGTGAATCGCTGCTATTTGAACAAAAATTCCAATTCTGAACACTCAAAAAGACCCGAGCACGCTCGATTGGTTCAGGGGCTCGAATATTCACGACTATGAATGAAACTTACCGAATTTCCCCCGAAACAGAGGATATCGCGGCAGCAATCGAGCAAGCGTGCGAGCTTATGGAGCGGTTTTACGAAGATGGTAGATACTCCAAGGTGACCGTGCTTCGGCATTGGTCAAAACATAACCCAACGATCTCCGGCAAAATAGCTCGTCCAGGAGCATATCGTTGGTATCTGCGCCGCGAGCTTTATAAACTCGCAGCCAAAGGAGCTGAAATTGAGATCACGCAGTCGCAGCCTCGGATCGATTTGAACTCGCCCAATCTCCTGACGGCAATCGACGAATCGGAATTTGATCAGACCCGAAAAAAAGTGTTTTTGTTTGGGCCGGAACGCGTGGAACTCTCTCTCGAACGGTTGGAACACTACACCGGTACCCGGGCAGAAGATTTCCAACGGTTTGTTTTCTTGACCAACTACCACATGCATATGGACGCGTTTCGCAAACTGCATCCGAATTCGATTGAATCATCGAGACCCGATGTCCAGATGCCCACATTGCATTCAGTATCCCCCGATAGCAACGGCCTCACGATTGTGAATATCGGAGTAGGGCCATCCAATGCAAAGAACTTCACAGACCACTTAGCCGTCTTGCGTCCCGACGCCATGTTGATGATCGGTCACTGCGCAGGCATCCGAAACCATCAAGAAATTGGAGACTTCGTTTTAGCCACCAGTTATATGCGCGATGATCATGTTCTGGACGACACGCTGCCTCGATCCGTTCCGGTTACACCGAGCTTCTTATTCAACCGAAGCTTGGCACGCGTACTCGAAGAGCGCAAACTCCCCTATCGTATCGGAGTTGTTTATACGACTGCAGACCGAAATTGGGAGTTGGCAATCAGTCGAAAGCTAGCTGACCTAAAGGCGAGTCGTAGCATTGGAGTTGATATGGAGTCAGCAACCGTGGCTGCCAACGGGTTTCGATATCGCATTCCATCCGCATCGTTGCTGTGCGTCTCAGACAAACCATTGCACGGAAGCCCCAAGCTTCCACGAGCGGCGAACGACTTTTACCAAGCGACGAAATCGCTGCACATCGAGATCGCAGAAGAGGCTATCAACGGCATCCGGTCCGTATTCCCAGACGGATTGCCCACCACGGATTTGCGAGCCATGGACGATCCGCTTCTTGGCTGCCCCTGTTGAGAGAGTGCAGGCAATCGATCCCGATTTTTAGTAGATAATTTTGCTTGTCACGCCATCTTGCGAGGTTTCGGCCCCTCTAATAGACTGTTAGTGTACGATAGGTTCGCTTTGTTGGTTTTTTTCGTTTTTGGGAGTACGTCGCGATGAAGAAAGTTGTTTTCGCTTCCACTCGGCGTGGATTCACACTTGTTGAATTATTGGTAGTTATTGCCATCATAGGAATTTTGGTTGGCCTACTTCTTCCAGCCGTTCAAGCGGCGCGAGAGGCAGCTCGTCGTATGCAATGCTCCAACAATCTCAAGCAATTAGGTTTGGCTTTGCATAACTACGAATCAACCTTTAAGTCTTTGCCAGCGCGAAGCGGAGGAACAAGTAGCACATCAGGTACTGGCCTGATGAATTCCAATCGTGGTCGACTAAGCGCTTTCATTCCATTACTCGCATTCATTGAAGGTGGAAATCAGTACAATCAAATTGTCGCTGGGGACGCAAACAATCCACCCCATGGCCCAGAGGCATGGGCTAATTGGGGGCCTTGGAATGCATCCCCTGCATTTATGCGATGCCCCTCCGACAGTGGTTACACAAACAATACTCGCACCAATAGCTATGCACTTAGTGCAGGCGATATGGTTGAGGGGTTGATGTCGGGAGTGTCCGGGCAAGCGAGAGGTGTTTTTAGTCCGCGAGGAAGCGTTCGTGGCTATAAGTTTGGTGACATCTCCGACGGAACAAGTAACACGATTGCATTGAGTGAGCGACTTTGCCAACAGTCGACTCCTGTCCGTGCACAGGACCCTGTGACTGTTACCGCGAATCAAGTCGAGAAAGTTTTAGGAACTCATACGAGAATCACTGGTTTGATCAACACTCCTTCCTTATGCAATACCGTGGTAGCGGGAAGATTTTTTGTGGCAGGTTCAGCAATTCAGTCTCGCTTTGGAATTGCTTGGCAAGACGCAAATCCTATGTACGTGAGTTTTAACACAGTCTTGCCTCCCAACGCAGCCTCTTGTGCTGATGGTGGGATTAATGGTGATTCTGTCCACTTAGTCATTCCCCCTGCGAGTCGACATACGGGCGGTGTTAATGCAGCACTTTGCGATGGTTCCGTCCGCTTTATTGGCAACAGCGTGGATACAGGCAATCTGAATGCACGACAAACAATTGCAGGGCCGTCGATGTATGGAGCTTGGGGAGCCCTCGGATCGAAGAGTGGCGGCGAAGTTGCATCGATACCAGATTAATCGATACCAGATTAGTGGAGTCGATATCAAATTCTTTATTGGCAGCTGGCTCTGAGTGCCTACTGCCATTTTTCTTCGTCCATCTTGGCAGTTATCTGTAGAGTAGAAAATGCTAATCAGCCAATCGTCACCGTGGAAACTAAGCTCCTTTTTGCTTTTGGTTTGTTTAGGGTGCTCGGGCGAGAATCTGGAGCCTGTCTATCCGGTATCGGGTACGATAACTTCAAAAGGCATGCCAGTGGAGGGTGCCATTGTCGCTTTTACGCCAACAACTCCAGGTATCGGCATATCCGCATCTGGCGTTACCGATTCTTCTGGCGTTTACAAGTTGACGACTCGTATGAGTGGAGATGGTGCAGCGGCGGGGAAATATGACGTCACGGTGGCCAAATACGACAAGAAGCTCGAACCCAAAAAGTCCGAAGGTTCTAACAAGCTTGCTGACCCCTACGACATTACCAACGAATATCCGACTGGTTACAACGAAATGCAGGCTTCAGAGATCGCGGCCTCTCTCTCCAAGAATCTGCTTCCGCCGAAATATGCAAATCCAACCGCTTCCAAGCTCAACGCTGAGGTCAAGAGTGGTACAAATTCTTTTGATTTTAAGGTCGATTGATTTCTCGGACTGACTCCAATCGACTCCTCGGGGCTGTTGACACGACTAGCGTGCAGGATTTGATGGGACCTACTCGGCCAGCCATTGACCGACATGTTTTGCATAGTACGTCAAGATTGCAGATGCCCCTGCGCGTCGAAACGCCAACATGCTCTCCATGACGACGGATTGTTCGTTCAAGGCATTTGCTTGAGAAGCAAACTTCAGCATGGCGTACTCGCCTGACACTTGATAGACAGCCACCGGAACCGGGAAGGAATCGTGCAATCTTCGGACGATATCCAAGTAAGGCATACCAGGCTTGACCATCACGATATCCGCACCCTCCGCGATGTCCAGTTCTAC
The DNA here is from genome assembly GCA_903858115.1 of uncultured Pirellula sp. GTDB lineage: Bacteria > Planctomycetota > Planctomycetia > Pirellulales > Pirellulaceae > JBKCUI01. The sequence goes on from CAIOHR010000055.1 coordinate 96,824, forward strand.
TTCTCGGATGGCTTCCTCGGCGTTGGCTGGGTTCATTTGGTAGGTTTTCTTGTCACCGCTTGCCAAGTTCTTTGCCGAACCGACGGCATCGCGGAATGGGCCGTAGAACGAAGATGCGTATTTGGCAGCATACGACATAATGCCGATGTGCTGGAACCCTGACTCATCGAGCGCATCACGAATGGCTCCAATGCGACCATCCATCATGTCAGACGGAGCGATAAGCGTTGCCCCCGCCTTCGCTTGATTGACTGCTTGTTCGCAAAGGACAGCTATCGTTTCATCGTTGACAACATAACCATCGCGAAGCAACCCATCTTGCCCATGCGATGTGTAAGGGTCGAGAGCAACATCGCAAACGATGCCGATTCTGTTGCCTGTTTTCGCCGCAATGGCTCGAGTTGTTTCGCAGATTAGATTCTTCGAATCGCAAGCATGGCGACCATCTTCCGTTTTCTTTTCTTGGGGTGTCACGGGAAAAATTGCAATCGCTCCAATTCCCAGGTTTGCTGCTTCCTCGGCCGCTTGAGCAGCTAGGTCGATGCTTAGCCGTTCAACACCAGGCATCGAGTGGATGGGCTCACGGCGATTCGTACCCTCGATAACAAAGATGGGCCAAATCAAATTGGCAGCAACAAACCTGGTTTCTTGGACCATTTCGCGAATCCACGGCCAGCGGCGATTGCGCCGTAGACGCGTACGAGGGAAAGCGGCATGCCCAGGCGATGAAGGTCGAGATAAGTCGTGCAAATAGTCGCGCATGTCTTTTCGTCGCAGTTCGTTGAGGTTAGTTTCTGACCGCTCGTAAAACGCGGTTCTCTAATGTACACTTTAAGGCAAGTTCTGATCGTATTCCTCTCTATCGATTGCGTCGAGGTCCTCTATGCTCCGATCCTTCCGCGGTTTTGTCGCTTGCTCTGCTTTTTGTTTGACTTTAGGCGTCCAGGTTGTTCCGTCCTATGTTTTTGGACAAGAGAAAAAAGGGGACGAACCGAAAGTCGTTCGGAACGAGAACTCGCCTGCACCCGCCGCACCCGCGGGAGACGGATGGGTCTCGATGTTCAATGGCAAGGACCTGTCGGGCTGGACAGCGAAGAATGGCTGGGCAATCTATCGTATCGATGGAGACGCGATCCTAGGAACGACATCGAAACAGAGTCCCAACTCATTTCTATGCTCGAAAGAAGAGTATTCTGATTTTGAACTTCGCTTTCAGGTGAAAGTGCATGACAAGTTGAATTCTGGAGTGCAGATCCGATCCAAGAGCCTTCCAGACAAAGACAATGGTCGTGTTCATGGACCACAAGTAGAAATCGAATCGAGCCCTGGCGAAGCTGGGTATGTTTATGGTGAAGCGACCGGCCGGAACTGGATCTCCCCCACCCAACCACAACACAGTCATTTGAAGAACGGCGAATGGAACCAGTACCACATCCGGGCCGTTGGCAAACGAATTCAAACATGGATTAACGGGACGTTGATCGAGGACATTACCGATCCGCTCTCGTTTGATTCTGGATTCATCGGGCTTCAAGTTCACGGAATCGGCAAAGAAGAAGGGCCGTATGATGTTCGCTGGAAGTCCATAGAGATTCGAGATCTATCGAAGAAATAATCACGTAGTAATTCATTCGCGATATCTATGAAACAACAAAAATGTGTGTTTGCTGTGATGCTTGCAGCCACTTCTTTTCTGGGGTGCGATAACGGGGCGAATCGCACTCCCGAATTCGAACCGAATTTTCTATATGCGCACGCATTGGAAACGTCGGAGGATGTGGACCTTGCACAGCCGCTTATGGATAGTTCGCAGTTGGTGGAAGAGTGGTTCGGAACCCTCAACGATCCGAAGATTCCGCCATTGTTTACTGAAGAATACGCAGATCTTCTTTCGCTTGAGAAGTTGAAGATGGCAGCGGGAGATCCGCCGACTTCTGCGGAGCCCGGTGCAACGGGGCTTTACCGTCAGCAATGCGCATCTTGCCATGGGGAATCTGGACAGGGGCGAGGACCAGTCGCGGCCTCACAGAATCCATACCCTCGTGAGTTTCGGCATGGTTGGTTCAAATACAAGAGCCCAAACCGCCAAAGCAAACCTCTCAAGGAAGATTTGAAGCGAATTTTGGTCCAGGGGCTTGCAGATTCGCAAATGCCGAAATTCACGAAGTTAAGTGAGCAGCAGATCGAATCGTTGGTCGACTATGTTATTTATCTTTCAATCCGTGGAGAGCTTGAACGCAAATTGCTCTACTTGGCTGCCTATGACTTGGATCTAGAAAGTGCAAGGATCTACAATGCAAGCTGGAAATCCAGCTCCGACGAAAAGGAAAAATCGACTTATCAAGAGCAGGTGGATGCGGCAGCGGAGATATTGACCGAGATCGCTGACGCTTGGAAAGATGCACCGGATCGGGTCGAAGAGTTTGCCAAACCTTCCTTTCCCATCTTTGGACAAGAGACCGATGAGAACAAATCTCAGTTGACGGAGTCGATTGAGAAAGGACAGAAGCTATTCGTTGGCGATACTGCTGCGTGCGCCAAGTGTCATGGACAGGCAGGCAAGGGAGATGGTCCACAAGCCGCAGATTACGATGATTGGACAAAAGACTGGACCAGCAAGATCGGAATTCAACCCACGGATGTAGAAAAATTGCTTCCATTGATGGCGCGAGGCGGAATGAAGCCGCAACCATTGAAGCCGCGAAACATTGTCGCTGGCCATCTGAGAGGTGGTCGAGACCCGATCGACATCTACCGCCGTATTCGATACGGAATTCCAGGTGCAACGATGCCTGCTGCCGCGATGGCCGCGAGCGAAGGTGCTCCTGGCCTAACACCCGATGATGTTTGGCACTTGGTTAACTACGTGCTGAGTATTGCAGAAGTCCCACCGCCGGTACCGGTGGTTGCAGACAAATAGATGGTTCGCGGAGCGAACCACGACAATCGTGTCTTACTCGACGGAGATGATTGCAGTCGTGATGTGTGATCTGCCTGGAACTAGTCGTACGCGACTATTGCCAACATTGGCGGTTTCGATGCAGACCATACCCTTCCATTCGTCGTCGCCAAAATCGGGCATGCGAGCGCTCTTTTCGATCCAAGGATTCCAGATAACAGTCGATTGAGAACCAAGTTTGCTTACCCGAATTTTCCGATTCCAGTCGGGGTCGACGAGCAAGCAATCGTCGTTCGTATCAACGTAAACGCGGTCCGTTTCGGCGTTGAATCGAATGGCTTCCGATGTTCTCGGCCTCATGGAACCATTCTGCATTTTGTCCATGTAGGAGCGAGACTCTAGTCCCTCGATCGAGATTTGTTCAATGTCGCTTACCGAGAAATAGGTGTGCAACGCATCCTCGTAGAATCGTGCCTCTGGGCAATCCTGAGCCAGAGTGGCCGTCAGAGATAGCCGAAGCGATGATCCAAACCCGATGGAGTATTCCACACGCATTCGATCGATGGTCGTGGCCAAACAAATCTCGATACCGTCAGGAGAATTGCCTATGACACGAACTACATCCCAAACCTTGGTTCGAGCCAGACCGTGCGCTGGTAGATCGGGTCTAGATGGATAAGGCCCAAACCATGGGAAACAAATCGGAACGCCACCGCGGATTGGCTTTCCTAACTCATAGAATGAGTTTTCGCTCATCCACAGAACTTCCTGATGACCGGTTGGGGCCCAAGAAGTCACATGGGCACCGTGAAGGTAAACCATCCCTTTGGCGTGCGGAGTATTTACTTTTGCGGCCAGCAATCCTCGCTGTTCTACGAACTCAAGTCCTGATGCTTCAAACGCCTTGAGTTTATCGATCGACATTCGTACTTACTTTTTCGAGCCTGGTTTGGAGGGGGTATCTGATTGTTTATCTGATCCGCTTTGCTCGTCCTGCAAATTCGGATCATCTCCAGCGTCGGCTTTCAACTTAATTACCTTGGGAATCTCTTTTCCCTTGGGGATAAACACCATAGATATACTGTTTACACAATGCCGTGTGTTCTTGGAAGTCATTCGCTCCCCTTCGAAAACGTGCCCTAGGTGTCCTTTGCAGTTATTGCAGACGATTTCTATCCGACCAGTTCCATCAGTTTCCAACTGCTGCTTGACCGCACCCTTGATCTCATCATCAAAGCTTGGCCAACCGCATCCACTGTGGAATTTATCCTTGGAGTTGTAAAGGGCAGAGTTGCAACGTTTACAAATGTAGGTCCCTTCGTCCTTCGTGTCGGTGTATTTCCCGACGAAGGCCCTTTCCGTCCCTTTCTTCAAGAGGACATATTCTTCTTCGCGGGACAGTTTGTTGTACGACGGAATATCCACTTTTTTTACCGTTCCTTTGCCTTTAGCTGACTTCTTCGATCCGGTTTCTGATTTGGATCCGCTATCGTCCTTTTCTTGACTTCCTGAACCAGCGCGCGGCTTGTTGCCCTCGGCATCGCCTTTCGGTGGTTGCCCCGCAAATAGAAAAGTCGAACCGCACGCTGCGATCAATCCCAATACCAGCCAATTGCGTCTTTTCATCGGATTCTGCCCCTTTGGTTTAGAAAGAAATTGAGATACGTCACAAATCCTGCGTTGCTCGTTGACGTGGTTTACTGGCCAAATCTTACCTGTCACGGATGAAAGCTTTTACTTTTGAATTGCTCCGCCGTGATTCCATTATAGGATGCGAACAGCCCCATTCCAATCCGACTAAATCAAGAAGCACAGCTGGGACAACAGGTAAATTTACAGGTGGATGTACAACATACGCAGGATGATCTGCTTCTAGAAGCATTACCAAAACGAGTGCGACTTGACCAAAATGGCGACAGAAGATACGCTTCGAGGGTTGATTTCGATTGGAATTGCCAGCCAATCGTATTGAAAATGCGGATGTGGCGGAATTGGCAGACGCGCTAGACTCAGGATCTAGTGGCCAAATACATAAGGCCGTGGAGGTTCGATTCCTCTCATCCGCACTGGTTTTTGCAAACTGATTAGTTTCTTGCAAACGCGTTCGAGTTGTTTTTCAACAACGGTTGTACGCTCTTTCCATTTCGTTTGCGGTCCTTGACCCACATAGCATGCCAAAAGATTTCTTAGCAGAAACGCTACCCGAGTACGATGTTGTGGTGATCGGGAGTGGGCTGGCCGGGATGACCTCCGCCAACATTCTTGGCCGAGCTGGGCACAGGGTTCTGTTGCTAGAACAGCACTACAAACTTGGCGGACTAGCGACTTGGTTCAAGCGACCAGGTAGCCACACCTTTGATATCTCATTGCATGGCTTCCCCTACGGAATGCTCAAGAGTTGTCGACGTTATTGGAGCGAAGAAATTGCGAGCAACATTGTTCAGCTCAAGAACATACGCTTCGACAATCCGATGTTTTCGTTGACAACAACGTTCAATCGCGAAGACTTCACGCGACTGTTGACCGAGCGATTCAAACTTGATCCGGCATCCGTAGCGGGGTTCTTCGACACCGCTCGTGGCATGAACTTCTACGACGACCAGTCGATGACGACTCGCGAGCTGTTCGAAAAGTTCTTTCCCGGCCGCGAAGATGTAGTACGGCTCTTGATGGAACCGATCACGTACGCCAACGGCTCGACACTTGAGGATCCGGCCATCACGTACGGCATTGTATTTTCGAACTTCATGGCAAAGGGAGTTTACATCTACGAAGGTGGCACCGATGACCTCGTTTCGAAGATGCAGAAAGAACTGACAAAGAACGGCGTCGACTACCGCATCCGCTGCGATGTGTCTAAGATTTTGGTCGGTCCATCGGGCGTTCAAGGAGTCGTGGTCAACGATCGTCAAATCAAATGCCGAGCCGTTGTCAGCAACTCGAACTTGAGATCCACCATTTTTCAAATGGTAGGCGAAGAGCACTTTGATCCGCAATTCATCAAAGACGCTGCCGCTGTTCGACTCAACAATAGTAGCACCCAAGTCTACATGGCATTGAAGCCAGGTTGCACGGTCGAGGAGTCGACAGGTGATCTTCTCTTCTGTTCTACGGCGGATTTGTTCCGAACTAATCTTTTGTTGGATCGCAACATTACCTCGCGGACATTTAGTTTCTACTACCCTCGCACGCGCCCAACAGGCAAAGAACGATTCGCCATCGTCAGCAGCACCAATGCCAATTGGAGTGATTGGGCGAATTTGAATGAACAAGAGTACGAAGCTAGCAAGAAGGACTTGGTAGAAACAACGCTCGATGCGCTTGAGAAATATGTGCCGAATTGCCGCGACATGATCGAACACGCCGAAGCCGCAACACCTCGAACATTTCATCATTATACGAAACATCAGTTGGGCGCGAGCTTTGGAACCAAATTCGAAGGGCTCTCCGTTTCACGCGGTCTTCCTCAACAAATCAAGGGGCTTTATCACGCGGGAAGCGTGGGAATCATCATGTCAGGATGGTTGGGGGCGATCAATTACGGTGTCATCGTGTCCAACGAAGTGGACCAAATGCTTTCCCCAACGGCTCCAACGATTGCTTCGTAGCGTGCTGCGAAAGAGCCATTTCCCTTGACGAACGACATGCCTTCGTGAATGATGTAACTCTGTAGTTTTTCAATTTCGATCTTTTCCAATCTAAAATATGACGACACGTCGACGTGCTAGAGAAGTCTCCCTCCAAGTCCTCTACGAAGAGGATATCAATCCGCTTCGTGAATACAGTGTCGCCGATTCTTTTGTGGCGAAGCGAATGTTGAACAACAAACCGCTGGTCGCTTTCGCCAAAGACATTTTGTATGGCGTTCGTGAACATCGAGCGGAAATCGATCAACTGTTGTCGAAACATACCGTTAATTGGTCGATCAAACGCATGACCACGATCGATCGCAACATCCTTAGAATTGCAACGTACGAAATTGTGTTTGGAGACGTTCCAGGCCGAGTCTCGATCAACGAAGCGATCGAACTTGCCAAGCGGTATGGATCCCGAAACTCTGGTCAGTTCGTGAACGGCATTATGGATCGTATTTTGAAGGAGCATCAAAAGAGCCAAGAAGCCGCCATTGCCGAACCGCCGGTTCCAGCCTTGGAAAGCTAAGGGGATTTGACAAGCTGGAAGCTTATCCCACATGGAACAGCGACTCTTGAATCACTTGAAGAGCCGCGATGCAGTTTGTGATATGCTCGTCCAAGTCCAATCCAAGTTCTTGCGCCCCACGATCGATGTCTTCCCGGTGGATAGCGGCTGCGAAGCTCAAGTTTTTCAGCTTCTTGCGAACGCTCTTCGCCTCCAACCCTTCTAGTCGATTGGGGCGAACCAAGGCGCATGCGACGAGGAACCCACACAACTCATCGCACGCATAAAGTGCTTTGTCCATCAAATAAATGCGAGGATAGTCTTCGGACAAGTAGTCCGCATGAGATAAGATGGCATAGATGACATCTTCCGGATAACCTTGTTCGTGGAGAATCTTCGAACCTTGGAGCGGATGGTCGGGCGGGTTGGGCCATCGTTCATAATCGAAGTCATGCAACAGACCGACGATTCCCCATTTTTCTTCGTCCTCGTTGAATTTCTTGGCGTACCAACGCATCGCCGCTTCGACTGCGAGCATGTGTTTTCGAAGCGAATCGGATGTGACATAGTTGTGCATCAGTTCGAGCGAAAGACTTCGTTGCAATTCCATCTTGTCGTACCAGCCCATGTTTAAGCGCTTGCTCAGGTCAATCGAACCCATTCGTTGGAATAGTGTGGCTTGGGCGGTGCGACTTTAGCAACGGCCAAATGAGGCAAGCAGAACGCTTTTTCGACGAGATCGAGAAGGACTTCGGGCTCAAACGGTTTCGGCAAACAATAAACACCGCCTGCCAAGTTCAACGGCTCGATCCAATTCGCCTCCAACCGGTCGGCCAAAAAGAGGACCGGCGTCTCCTTGGATTTGGTCGTATTTCGAAGTTCCGAGGCTCCGCTGGCGGCAGCGAGCACATCTTCGGCGAAGGAATAGAGGATTAAATCGAATGCGATGGTCGCCGTCGCTTGCTTGGCGACGTCGAGATTTCGAGCCAAGAAGCATCGATATCCCTGCTTATCTAGAATTGCTGCCATTCCGGTCAGCAAAAGTGGGTCGCTTTCGAGAATAAGTATCATCGGCGGTTTCACAGCTTGGTTTTCCATGGCGTTTCCCTACAATTTGCACCTTTTCCAGCTCACCCTGAACCGCATCGCGGCTCAGGGACGTTGAGCCGAGTCCCCACAGGGCCGAATCCCTAAAATGCGGTTTGGTTCCAAAACAGCACTAACCCAAGTTTACAACATGGCTGATTCTCGCGATCAAGACAACACCGGTTTAGGAGTTCATCAGGCGGCTCGTCTGGAAAAACTCCATAAAATCGAAGGCCGCGGGCTTGATCCGTGGGGGCAACGTTTCGATAACCGGCATTTCATTCGCGATGTACGTTCGCTCGCTGACAGCGTTCAATTCAAGAAGGAAGACGGGACACTCGTTGCGCTTCCAGATTTCGAGGCAGCCACCTCGAGCGGCCAACCCGTTGACTACAAAGCTTGGAAAGCCACCCAAGGGGCAGGCGAAGAAATCGGTCCAGCCGTCCGTGTTGCCGGCCGGATCATGCTACTGCGCTCCGCTGGCAAACTCTATTTTTTAAACATCCGCGACTGGACGGGTGATGTTCAAGTGTTGATTGCCAAGGGCCAAGTTAGCGACGAAGACATGGAGCTAGTCAAACTGCTCGATTTTGGCGATTTGGTAGGCATCGATGGTCGGCTCGGCAGGACGAACACCGGCGAACTCACGGTGTTTGCGACCAAGCTCCACTTTATGACCAAGACACTGGAGCCACCACCGGAAAAGCATGCAGGTCTTCAAGACCCAGAATTGCGGCAACGCATGCGATATGTCGATTTGACGTACAACCCTGAGTCGTTGGACCGATTCCTAAAGCGGACCAAGATCATTCATTCGATCCGCGCGACGTTGGCCAAGCATAGCTTTGTCGAAGTCGAAGGACCCACATTGCATACCATCGCCGGTGGAGCCGCCGCTCGGCCGTTCGTCACACACCACAACGCGTTGGATATGCAACTCTATCTACGGATCGCTTTGGAGCTTCACCTCAAGCGATTGATGGTGGGTGGCATTGAACGTGTTTACGAAATGGGTCGCGTCTATCGCAACGAAGGTATTAGCCCAAAGCACAACCCCGAGTTCACGATGATCGAACTCTACTGGGCGTATGCAAACTACGAAACAATGATGGACTTGACTCAACAGATCATTGTCGAAGCCATCGAAGCGACTGGCCAAGGGTACAAACTACAATGGGGCGATCTTGCGATCGACTTCACTCCTCCATTCCAAAGACGAACGTATAGCGACCTCTTCGAAGAGCACACGGGCCTCAAGGCAACCGATATCGAGGGGATTGCAAAACTAGCTCGCAAACTTGGTTTGAATCCGGACGGAAAACATCCAGACGTAGTCAAGAGCGAGGTCTTCGAAGAGAAGGTGGAAGACTCACTCATCGGTCCGATCTTTGTGATCGATTATCCAGCCAGTATCTGTCCGTTGACCAAGCGAAAGACGGGCAATCCGGAAATCGCGGAACGCTTTGAACTCTTCATCCATGGTATGGAACTGGCCAACGCTTATACCGAACTCAATGATCCAATCTTGCAAGAACAATTGTTCAAGACGCAACTCGATGGAATGGCGGAAGAAGATTCGATGGCGAAAATGGACCATGACTTCGTCCGCGCGCTACGATACGGTATGCCTCCAGCCGGCGGACTCGGGATCGGAATCGATCGACTCATCATGCTGATCACCAACGCCAAGAGCATTCGCGACGTGATTCTTTTCCCACTGTTGAGACACGAAGTGACTTAATCGATACTATGACTTATTACCCACCCTCACCGAACGCCAACCTTTAAGAATCAAAGTCACGATGGAAGCAGGAATTGTAGGATTACCAAACGTCGGCAAGAGCACGCTTTTCAATGCATTGACAGGTGCCGGCAACGCACAAGCGGCGAACTATCCGTTTTGCACGATCGAACCGAACGAGGGAATCATCAGCGTTCCTGACGATCGATTGACCCGCATTACCAAGTTCATCGTTCCACAGAAAGTGATCCCTGCGATCTTAAAACTGGTGGACATTGCGGGGATCGTGAAAGGGGCCAGCGAAGGTCAGGGACTTGGTAACAAATTCCTTAGCCACATTCGCGAGGTGGATGCCATTTTGCAAGTCGTCCGCTGCTTTACCGACCCAGACGTGATCCATGTCGGTGGCAAAGTGGACCCGCTGGCTGACATTGAAACCATTGAGATGGAGTTGATGTTCGCGGATATCGAGACGCTCGAAGGCGCGTTGCCGAAAGCGGAGCGAGCTTCCAGAACCGGCGATAAAGAAGCAAAGTTGCGTGTCACCGCCATCCAACATTGCTTGGACCATCTTATCAAAAGTGAACAACCACTTCGCAAACTCAAGCTCGATGAAGTCGAAGCGAAATCGATCTCCAGCTACGGGCTCATGACCGCCAAGCCGATTTTGTACATCGCCAACGTGGACGAGAATGACTTGGAAGGAAAAAGTGAATCCGTAGCCAAGATACGTGAGTTTGCAGAGAAAGTCGGGGCACAAGTTGTACCTGTTTGTGCAAAACTCGAAGCAGAAATCGCCGAACTCGACGAACCCGATCGCAGCGAGATGCTGGCAGCTGTAGGATTGGCGCAACCTGCATTACAAATTGTTGCACAGAAAGCGTATCAGACGCTGGGGCTGCAAAGCTACTTCACGGCAGGCGAGAAGGAAGTGCGCGCTTGGACCATTCCTGTCGGTGCGACGGCACCGCAAGCTGCTGGCGTCATTCACACCGATTTTGAACGTGGATTTATTCGCGCCGAAGTGTATCAGCTTGCCGATTTGGAGCAGTATAAAACGGAAAAGGAAATTCGCTCCGCGGGTAAACTCCGCACCGAGGGGAAGACGTATGTTATGCAAGATGGTGACATTTGCCACTTCCTATTTAACGTCTAGTTGAGCATTTTCACGTCTAGACAGGACTCTGACACGTGCTTTCACGTCGATTACTATCCGCAGCCATACTGATTGCCCTTTCGCTCGGACTCATCTATTTGGATTTGAAGGATGATGTTCGCGGCCAAGCGGGGTTGTGGACGGTTCCGTTGCTCATTTTCTTTTCGCTCGGTACAGTCTGGGAGTTCTCCACTCTTCTCAAGTTGAAGTGGCCGATCCAGCCGGGCATGGTTACATGGCATGCCCTGATCTCCGTGGCTGTTGCGTTGTTCCCGTTGTGGTATAGCCTCATGACTCACGAAGACTATCCAGCGGATTGCGCTGTCGGTCGTTTGGGTTGGATTTGGATCGGAGTGATGGCCGGAGTGGGACTCGGCGGCGCTCATGCGCTTTCTGTTTTTGGACGATGCAGCGTTTCCTCTTCGGTAGATGCATCCGAGGAAGAGAAAAAACGGGATCATGAGCGAACTACTTTGGGCTGGCTTCTGTCCTCTGTGGTGATCTGCTATGTCGTAGGCGGATTATCATTGTGGCATGTCATTCGAATGCGTGGACAAGAAAGCGGCTTGTATGAGCTGATTGCGTTAGTTGCTGTTACCAAATTTGCAGATACTGGAGCTTACTTTTCTGGAAAGCTCTTCGGTCGAACCAAACTCGCACCTGCCATTTCCCCAGGGAAGACAGTCGAAGGGCTCATCGGAGGATTGGTGTTTTCGATTGTTGTGGCTTACGTAGCATTCCGTGTGGTGCTGCCACGTCTCGGAGTTGCAGCCGGTCCGTATGTCTGGGGGCCCGCATTGTTGGGTACGATGTTAACAGTGATAGGGCTTGTCGGGGATTTACTGGAGTCGATGGTGAAGCGGAGTGTAGGAGCCAAGGATAGCGGTAATTCCCTTCCAGGCCTTGGAGGCGTTTGGGACGTCACCGATTCTCTGATTCCTGCATCGATTGTTGGTTATCTCGGACTCATCGCACGTCTATAGTAGATGATAGATGTCGGTCACAATACAACACGAACGTACCGAGGCCACTCACGAGGGTATCTCACCCACAATCTATGTCCGAATCATCAATCACACTTGCTGACCCACACCTGGCGTTACAGCTTTTCGGTCCGAACGATAGTAATCTGCGACTCGTTCGCAATCAGTTGGGAGTGGCGATCACGCACCGCAACGGTCAAATTAGGATCGCCGGTCCGAGCGACTCGGTACGCGTTGCTACAGAAGTGCTCGAACGTCTCAAAGATCGCGTCTACCGAGTCGGATCCTTAGGCCCCGAAGATGTCTCCGATGCGATGGGGGTCGCAATCGACAAACGAGCAACCGCTCAATTCGAAAAATCCGAAGTCGCTATCGGCAACACCAGTCGTCGCATCAAACCCCGAACCGAGGGTCAAGCGACCTACTTGGAAGCAATCCGTCAGCATGATATGACCTTTTGTATCGGACCTGCAGGTTGCGGCAAAACGTACTTAGCAGTCGCGACGGCGGTCGAAGCGTTAAAGATGCGGACGATTCGCAAGATCATTTTGGTGCGACCGGCCGTCGAAGCAGGCGAGAGCTTGGGCTATCTACCTGGCGATCTTCACGAAAAATTAAACCCGTACCTTCGACCGCTACTTGATGCGATCAACGAAATGATTGATTTCGATCAAGTAAAATTTCTGATGGAGCAAAATACCATCGAGGTTATTCCGTTAGCGTACATGCGAGGTAGAACGCTGAACCAAGCTTTTGTTATATTGGATGAAGCTCAAAATGCTACCGTCGCTCAAATGAAGATGTTTTTGACGCGAATGGGCGAAGGTTCGAAGATGGTAATCTCGGGAGACATCACTCAAGTTGACTTGCCCCCAGGGACAACGAGCGGCTTGAGAGATGCAGTCCAGCGCCTGAGTGGAATATCAGGTATCAGTTTCGTTCGGTTAAGTGAAGGAGATATCGTGCGACATCCATTGGTACGAAAGATTGTGACTGCTTACGATACGACACCTGCGTCAATAGGTGCTCGAAACAACAACCGCCCCCGTCCCACCGAAGATCGATAGCGTAAAACGAATCTATCGTGTCTTCATCAACCAACGCGAAAACGCGAAGCGAACGAGCGGCCAATCTTGGAATTGACCGCTATCCATGGAAATCCTGGGTCTCGAAAATCTCAACTTGGGAATCCGCAGGACGATTAGGAATCGCCGTCTTTGTGGCCATTCTCATCATGCTGTTCGTTCGAGCCTGGGAACCTCCGTTCGCCTATCGACAAGGCTTCGTGCCTCAACGCGCGATTCTAGCGCGCGTCCCCTTTCAAGTCGTCGATGAAGTCAAAACGGAAGTCCTCAAAACGCAAGCGGCCCGCGAAGTTTATTGTGTCTACGAGAATCGAAGCGAGCCGATTAGTCAGCTTCGTGGTGCGATCAAGGACTCGTTGTTTTCGCTTCGCGATGCAACGGATCCATTAACATTGACCAAACAGCAAATTGCGACGCTCGATCTTTTGGGAGTATCAGTACTCGATCCAGATCAAGCGCCCATCTCCCATGAAGTCGCCATTGATGCCATCCGAAAAACGCTCGCGACCGATGCGGATACGACCAAGTTTGATGCGGTCATGCGCGAAGTGTTGGATCCGATCATCGAAAAGGGGATGCTAAAGTCGCTTGCTCACGATTTGGAAATGGGCAATCAACGCTACATTCGAGTCGTTCCCGCTGGTCTCGAGACGCCGATGCTCGACGCGGACGTGCAAAGTGTCCGAGTCTCGGAAGTGACGGTGACATTGCGTGGCTCGTTACAACGCAAGTTCGAGAACTTGTACGAACGAGATCGCAGCAAAGAAGCGCTTATCATTGCACAAATGATTCACAACTATCTGGCCCCGCGGTTGCCAGCGACACTGACGTTGCGAGACGATTTGAGCAACAAAGCGCGCCAAGAAGCCGTCAATGCTGTGAAGCCTGCCATGATTTCGTTTGACCCTGGCTTTGGTGCCATTGTTCCAATTGGAAAAGTCCTTAGCGAAAAAGAGATATCGTTGCTGCGGGCGGAGCATGCCGCATATACGAAACAACTGTCATGGCAACAATGCGTCCAGCGACTCGCAGCCTTTGGTGGGTTGATCACCGCGCTTTGTCTCCTTTGCGGTTTCTTTATCCATCAGTCGATCGACAAGTCGTTGATTATTGACACGCTCCGATTGGTTCATGTACTCGGCGTTTGTTCAGTCTGTGTCATCGTTGCCGTGTTGGCAGCCCGCGATCCATTGCGAGCAGAAGTAGCACCGGTCACCCTCACTGCGATCATTGCGACGATTGCGTTTGGTCGTCCAGCGGCGTTGATGTTGATGGCGGCACTATCGTTGCTGATTTCCTTCAGTACTCGAGTGGATTTGTCCGAGTTCATTATGCTGGCCAGTGCATCGGCTGGTTCCGTGCTTTTGTGTGGTCGGATACGCAACAGAACGCGCTTAATCTACGTAGGTCTTGGCGTCGCCGTGGTTGTCTTCTTTACGGTACTCGGGTTAGGAGTGATGACGGGTCAAACTGGCGGAGTGGTGACAGACGGCCCCGCGATGAGCAGTTTGCAATTGACGACCTCTTCGTTGTTCCCTGTGCGATTGCTTTCGGAAGCGACCTGGCAAGCGACGTTGGTACTCGCTTGTGGTCCACTGATGGCAGGACTGTTACCAGTCTTTGAAAAGTTATTGGACGTACAAACCGATCTTCGGTTGCTCGAACTGAGTGATATGAGCCATCCGTTGTTGCGCCAATTAGCGCAACGCGCACCGGGCACATACAACCATAGTATTTCGGTCGCTGCATTGGCAGAAACGGCAGCGGAAGCGATTGGAGCGAACGGACTATTGGTCCGGGTTGGAGCTTGTTTTCACGACATTGGCAAGATGTTCAAGCCGAACTACTTCGTGGAGAATCAGTCGCCCGGAACGAATCGCCATGATACGCTTCAGCCTGCGATGAGTACGTTGATCATTATTGCGCACGTGAAAGATGGCGCCGACTTGGGACGCCAGCATCGACTACCACGACGAATTATCGATTTTATCGAGCAGCATCACGGCACGACCTTGGTCGAGTATTTCTTCCGGTTGGCAACAAGAAAGAGCGAGCGAGATCCCAACGCAGACGAAGTCCCCGAGAACGCGTTTCGCTATCCAGGTCCGAAACCACAAACTCGAGAAGCGGCCGTTTTGATGATCGCAGATGCCGTCGAGAGCGCTTCGCGAGCATTGGTCGAGCCTACACCATCCAGATTGCAAAACTTGGTCGATCAAATCGCCATGAAGAAGTTATTGGACGGCCAATTTGAAGATTGCGCATTGACCTTGAAGGAATTGGACCTCATCAAGAATTCCTTGGTGAAGAGCTTAACGGCCATCTATCACGGACGAATCAAGTACCCCGACCAACAAACCGTCGGGTGATGACTTTGCAGGCTTTAACCTTCTTGCCGTGTTATAGCCTATCGCCACCCTCCCCCTGGAGATCGTCCGGTCTAGTAACCCTCCCCCTCGGAGGGTCGAGCGGTCGAGCGCAGCGAGGGGAGGATATTGCTATACTAACCCTGTTTGATAATCCACCTCCTCCGCCACTTTTCCTCTCCAGGTCTCACGATGCCTCTAGACATTTTTTATCCT
Source organism: uncultured Pirellula sp. (assembly GCA_903858115.1). Lineage (GTDB taxonomy): Bacteria > Planctomycetota > Planctomycetia > Pirellulales > Pirellulaceae > JBKCUI01. The sequence goes on from CAIOHR010000055.1 coordinate 112,496, forward strand.
GATCGCTTCCACCCAAGAGCGCTCCTTCCACTATGCCAATTGGCAAGCTGTCCATCTATCCTCATCACCTCTATCCTCATCGCGACATGCTTTTCTTCTCTAGGTTCAGCACAACAAGAGAAAGCAAGTGCCATCGTCGAAAGCTCCATCAACAAGAGCGATACAGCCAAGCCCTTTGCATTGCCCCAATCGATGGGCGGCAACGCTCATCGCACAATGATTGGATCTGCAGATCATCAGTTTCCACTCGTGGTCGTTCGTGGTACGCCGTATGAAATGGGATTCCATCTGGGGCGTGCCTTCCAATCCGAGATGCGGACCTTCGTGCCTGCGGCTCTTGCCGGGATCCAGAAGGAGTTGGGGGTCGATCGGGCTGCTTTGCAAGAAACGTGGGCCAGATCAGCCGCTTATGCGGATGATCGGATCGAACAAGAATTGGCAGGTTTGTCGGACGGTTCGGGCCTCCCGCTTGGTTTGCTCCAGTCCATGCACGCGGTCCCTTTGTTGATGCCTTATTCCTGCAGTAGCATCGCCGCGTGGGGCAATGCAACCGAAGATGGACACTTGTATCAAACGCGTAATCTCGATTGGAGTATGGAAGTCGGTGCACACGAGTTCCCGATGATCGTGCTTTACATTCCCACACAAGGAATCCCGCATGTGGTCCCAACGTTTGCAGGAATGATTGGTGCTCATACGGGGATGAATATGAAGGGAATCGCCCTTTCGGAGATGGGGGATGCTTCGCAAAAAGAGGCTCCCTATCAAGTGCACGCACCACACTTCACAGTATTGTTTCGGACCATGATGTATGACAGCGACAGCTTGAGCAAAGCGATATCGATCTTTCAATCGCATCCGCAAACCAAGCGGTATCATTACGTCTTCGGCGATGGTCAAAACGAACTTGGGGCAGTCAAGGTTTTGGCGCATTCCCCAGAGCCTGAAGGGAAACGAGTGATCGTTTGGAAGGACAATGATCCACGCGACGAGTTTGCACCGAATGTTTTGTCATGTGTTGTATACAACGATGAAGGCCGAGGAGCATTCCCCACGTTGAAGCAACAGTTTGGTAAGCTCAATGGCGAGAAGCTAGTGGCGTTGGCCAATCAGATTCCGATCAAGGGTGGCAATGTCGAGAATGTTGTCTACGACGCGACCGCACTTCGAATGTGGGTTTCATATGCAAAAGGCGAGAAAGAAGCGTATCAGCGTTCGTATGCATTTGTTGATTTAAAGCAGGTCGATGCAAACAAAGACGGTACACCGGATCTGTCGCAATAGCAGCAATATACGGATCATTCACCTTGGTTCGCAGTGGAATCGATTTCCACTGCGATGATTCAAAATGAAAACGTCATGCTTAAAACGCGTTGAATTGCCTATCGCATCGTGAATTGGCGAAGGGCGTCCAGAACATCCAACACCGATTTTTGCGATACATCGGCCCAGTGATTCGATCGGTTGCGAACGATACAAAGTTTGAATTGCTCTAGTGCATCTGCGATATCCGGTGGCAGATCCGGCAAGGATGCAAACGGATTGGAAACGTCGCTTCCACCTGCTTCATCCCACGGCGCATCTTCAGTCTGCATGCCAGTGGCAGAGCCCGAGTTTGAATCCAAAGAGTCTTCGTCCCCAAAGTCCGGCCCCTCGGCAAGTGGACCGCTGGCTGTAATTCGGTCATCATTCGACCGATCGGATTCCATTTCCGCTTCGGCGGTAAGTGAATCAAAGTCATCGTCGACTTCGGACGTGATCAATTCTTCATCGCGAGGAGCATGCTTCGGATCGGAGCCGCTCGATTCCCATCGAGTCTTCCTCATCGCCGAAACACTCCAATCGCTTCGTGCCGCTCCTTCAAGCCACAGTTCAGCATCATCCCAATCAACGGCGGCTAGAAAATGGCTCCAGTACAATCCCGTGTAGCTGGATTGGGTCGATGAAAATCGATCGTAAACTCGACGCAGTCTTCCGACGTGTTGGCTTGTTACCGCACCGACTTGCCGACTCCATGTTTCGTCGCTGAACGCGGAGGTATGCGCTCCAGATTCTATCAATGCAGATCTCCAAGCGGAAATAATTTTTCCTTTTTCCCAGTTGGTTTGGCTGATAAGCGTGTTCCATTGTCCCACGAAAGGAGCCGTGACCTGTTGCGTCTGAGGATCCAGTTCTAAATCGGTTTCCTGCTTTGCAAACTCCACTGCGGTGGAACGAGATTCTGAAGAGCTGTCAACAATTTGCGGCTCGTTTTCATCGTGAATTGGCGACGTAATCATGCAGACTATTCAATTAGAGTAAGTATCGGTTTCGCAGAGTCTGGGGTTCGCAGATTCTTCCGCGGTGTCCAATCGACTCGGTACAACGCGATGCCTAGGTCGAGACTGGATACAAACGCAGAGGGTATCGGATACGGCAGCGTCTGCAACAATTCCAAGGCATCTCTTGCTGGATTCCTTGCAAACCACTCACACGGTGACACTTAGGAAAACTTTTCCGACAACAAATCGATGCAACGAACCGTTCGGAGCGTGGAAAATCTGTTAGAAACCGCCATTCAGTCTATGGCCATCAATGGAATTGCGGCAAGTCGTTACAATCTTGGGCGTGTCCGTCGGTCGCGTCCGCGCGAATCACGTTCACCATCGACGACAACGCCCCCCCACCAACAACTCGACCTGAATTGGAGCCTCTCTTGAACCACTGCATGAATCAGCCCCACTTTCTGACCTATATCGCCACGTTGACCTTTGGAGTTTTGATGAGTGATCCATTGATAGCGCAGCGCAAAGATGTGAACTATGACGAAGGAAAGATTGACATCGGAGTCTTGCCCGACCCGCTAGTTTCCAAGGTGGGAAAACGTATCACGGCAAAGGAATGGGATTCGCATCGTCTAGAGCTATTACGTACTTTGTCAGAGCATCAGTTCGGTTTTGCTCCTACGGAGGTGGCGGATCTTTCGTGGAAAGTCGTCGAAGAAGGGATAATGAACGAAGGTTTAACAAAGAGACAGCAGATCGTTGTCCATTTGCAGACGGTGGCTGGATCGATGGATATCGACTTGATTGTTTTTTCGCCGGCGAACAAAACAAAGTGTGGCGCGTTTCTTGGATTGAATTTTCAAGGCAATCACTCTATCGACAGTGATAAGGCGATTCGGATCCCATCCACATGGATGCGAAACAATGCAGAATCAGGCGTTTCGGAAAATCGCGCAACGGAAACGGGACGGGGACAACAGAGTCGACGATGGCCGATCCGTGAGATCAACGAACGTGGCTTCGTCGTCGCGACTGCTTACTATGGCGATATCGATCCGGACTTCGATGACGGATTCAAGAATGGAGTCCATTCACTCTTCCCGTCACACAAACCTGATATCGATCATCCCGATCGATGGGGATCGATTGCCGGTTGGAGCTGGGGATTGTCGAGATTGCTGGATGTATTGATTCAACAACCTAGCGTCGATCCAACCAAGGTTGCAGTGGTGGGACATTCACGCCTCGGCAAGGCCTCGTTGTGGGCTGGAGCAACTGATCCCAGATTCTCCGTTGTGATTTCTAATAACTCTGGCTGTGGCGGGGCTGCGTTGGAGCGAAGAAACTTTGGCGAAACCGTTGCGATTATCAATACTTCGTTCCCCCATTGGTTTTGTGGCAACTTCAAAAAATATAACAAGAACGAGAAAGAACTGCCGCACGATGCCCATACACTCATCTCAGTTATCGCTCCTCGGCCGGTCTACATTGCGAGCGCAACCGAAGACACATGGGCCGACCCCAAAGGCGAGTATCTAAGCGGACACTACGCTACTCCAGTTTATCAGCTACTCGGATACGACGGACTCGTGTCATCGAATCCTCCGGAACCTGAGGTGAGTGTCGGTGGAAGAATTGGCTATCATGTCAGAACCGGTCCGCATGACATTCTTTCTTATGATTGGCAACGATTCATGGATTTTTCTGACAAGAGTTGGAAAAAGTGATGCTTGCTCGCTTGGGAGATTTTCGAAATTTATTCGGAGAAAAGAACAATTCTGTTTCCATGTGACCGTTCGTGTCATCCAAGGCAGCGATATGCATATTGTCTCAAACGCACGGTGAGTTCGATCGATATCTGAGTGTGCATCGCGGTCATCCATGACGATCGCGAAGTACGATTCAGGACACGATGAGCCATCCGAGCAACTTGAGTAATTTGCAACTTGGGCTCCCAATTGGAAAACGACGATGGCAAAGTATTACGTTCAAAGTGGATCCTTTCAAGGAATTGTCGATTGCTACGACCAGGAGTGTGCTGCGGTCTGGGCCATTCAACGCGTGATGGAACGAACGCCCAGCTTGGGAAATGGAGTGTCAGGCGGACAGTGGTGCGACGAGAGCATGGGTGAAGCGATGTTTGCGCTCGACGACTCCATCCGATTGAATGAGCAAGGCTTTGATCGAAACGACAGCATTACAATCGACTTGCACGAAGCGTTTTTGCATTGGTACCAGCTTCGAAAAGCTATCGAAGAACTGACGAAGAGCTGGGAAGACAGGCTGGGAGAGTAGCGATTTCTGGGAGAGATGCGTTTTGTAGAATGGCTCGCGGCATGGTACCATAGTAGTGGAAAGTCTGTGAAGCCAAGCACGATCAATCGTAATCCTTTTGCATGTTGTCCGTGTGACACCCCCTCGAACGAGATAGCCCTGTGACAGAGACAACCAGCAGTCCTTTTGGGCAGGAGCAACTGTACCGACCTCGGATAAGCATCTCGATGATGCTTCTACTGTTTGCCGTAACCGCTATCCTTTGCTGCATGATTCTGCTCGCATGGCAAACCACAGGCAGTTCAGGTGCGGGCAAGATTAACAAGAAGGTGTCTCTTGCCTTTTTAATTGTTTGCTATTCAGCACCACTTTTCTTTACGGCGGGTGTGTCTCTCGTTTGGCATGCGATGACCGCTTGGATTGGAACGTCACACAAGCAAGAAAAGATGGAAGCTGACTCCCCATTCTCTTGAAAGCCAGAGGCCCTTGAAAGCCAGAGGATAGTGATGGCATGGACAATTTAATCCGGTCGATTCAACGATATCTAGGGCGTTCAGTATCAAATGATTCGCTGAACCATTACACACTGCTCGGAATCGAATGCGACGCTAGCACGGATCAGATCAAGTCGGCCCTTCGGGCTGCGGCTGCCGCCTGGAACTCCGCTGACACTCGATCAAACCCGCAGGATGCGCAACAAGTTGCGCAACTCTTGAAGCAAGCCCAGGCCACATTGCTCGATGCCAACAAAAGAACTTTGTATGACAAATCGATATTTGCCATTGCAAGCAAAAACATCGATTCGGATCTAGGGATAAACATGAGAGCACTAGAGTTTCCCGTGGGAGACCCGTTATCCCCGTTCGATCCAGTTGCGTTCCGACCCATGAGATCACCCTCGAGATTCGGTGACCCAGCTTCTCGATGGAAAGAGTTAGAAGCGACGGTATTCGCAGGAGAAGATCCCAACGCTTTTCCATCGATGGACTCCCAAGCGATGATGGATGTGGCAAACGATACATCAACCCAATCGCCTTTTTCGAAAGTATCGACACAATCCAACGTTGTAACGAACAGAGACAACCAACAGAACGCATCGGCGATCATCAAACAGTTGCGTAGAAAACGTCAACGCCATCAGTCTCTCGTGCTTGGCGGAATCCTGTTGGCAGCGGTTGCATTCCTAGGCTTCGCTTCCATACGATTTTTTATTAATCAGCAAAACGTTGCAGATAACAAAGAAATAGATAGTAACAAAACGAAACCGTCGGACATCCGTCCTCGAGAGGAGAAAAACGAGGAATCGATTGAAGCTATTGCAGAGTCAAAAGCTCCAATGCGTTCCAATCTTCCTAGGGTGAACAAAGAGACTGAGTCAAACGGCCTTGATGGCTTTGATGGAACACCGTTATCCATGAGCGATGGCGCTGCCATGAGCATCAAAGCAACGACGCCGAACGCAGTTCCACCGGTCGATCCAATGTCAACCGAGACGATGAAGCCTTCCGTTGATGCTCCATCGAGTCCGCAGAGCATGTCAACCACCCCAGCAATGCCTGAGACTATGCCTGATCCAAAGAATGTGGCTCAATGGGCGAAAGCGATGACGGAAGGCAAAGCGGCCTTACAAAAGCTGGATTTCGATACATTTGAGAAATCGATGGAATCTGCACTAGCGCTTTCCATGGGAGACTCTCAAACTGCAAAGCAAAAGCGTCTCGATCAACTCGGCCAACTCTACCGAATTGCAATCGATGCAATGAAGGAAGCTCGCACGAAAACCCGTGGGGCTGATGTCATTACTGTTGGCAAAAGCCGAGTTAGCATTGTAGAAGTAAAGTCAGAGTCAGTCGTTGTGCGATTTTCAGGCGAAAACAAAACCTATCTGTGGTCGGAAGTTCCAATGGGAATCGCGTTTGGATTGCTAGACCTCACTCTAAGTACCACAGAACCAACCGACTTGGCGGCTCGTGCTGTGTATCTGTCTTTTTCCACCGCGAAGACCGATCTGCATGGCAAAAAGATTGAAGAGTTATTTAGCAAATCGCTCGGAAAGGGAGATATTCGATCAGATCTTCCCCAAGCTTTGACAGACACCTACGAATAGTTCAGATTCGTTTGACCCTCGAGTGGATGGCAAGAAAATGAATTCTATTCCGCCGATTCTTCCTTCGAGCGTGGAACCGCCGCCAATCTTAATGGCTCCCCCGCAGAGATCGCTTCTCACAACCTCGACTTCGGGTGCAACGCGGCACAGATGGCGAAAACGAGTGTTATTCTTGGTTTGCGGTTTGACGCTAATCGGATCTGTGGTTTGGGCTACTTCGCCTCGGCCACGACTCAGCGCTCGATCCGAGCGAGCTACTTTCCCTCGGGAGCAATCCTTTCATGAAATCGTTCGTGATGTCGACCGCGAAATGGACCAAGCTATCGAACTGGCTACTTTATCATCATCGGATGCAGCAGACTGGAAGACAATCTGTCGGCGACTAAGCTTGGCATTGATCGGCAATGGATTGTCGCTAGAAGACATTCGTGTTTTGGAAAAAGTGCCCGAAGAAGATCGCGTCGGCTGGTGGGCTGACTATTTGCTTTCCGACCGACGCAGTGCAGATTATCTCGCAGAACGATTTACGCGTGCAACGGTTGGTACGAACAATGGTCCGTTTTTGTTGTTTCGTCGCCGCATGTATGTGGACTGGATAGCGGATCAAATTGCCGAGAACGTGCCCTATGATCGAATCGTTCGACAATTGATTACCGCCACTGGTTCCTGGACGGATTCGCCGCAAGTGAACTTCTTAACGGCAACCATGGACGAGAACGACCAGAAACAACCGGATGTCATCCGATTAGCTGGGCGTACCTCAAGAGCGTTCCTCGCACAGAGAATCGATTGCCTGCAATGCCATCAAGACTACTTGGGAAACGTGCAGTTCACGGAGTCTGGCAAGGCGGAAGATTTTGTCGATGGCCAAACCGTTGCTGCGATGCGGACTGGCCAACAGAAAGACTTTCATCAACTGGCATCATTTTTTTCGGGGACACGTATGGAGAACCCATTCGTAGGGTTACGCAATACGGACCGTGATTATCGCGTTCGCTACTTAGATGAGTCAGAAGAACAAAGTGTATCACCCGAGGTTCCGTACGATGAACAATTGCTCCCCGAGCACGGAAGCCCAAGAGAAAAATTAGCGATTTGGGTAACACATCCAAAGAACAAGGCCTTCGCTCGGGCGGCAGTTAACAGAACTTGGGCGATTCTGTTCGGAAGACCATGGTTTGCTGAGATCGATAATGTACCGTTAGCGGGTCCATTTCCGCCTGGCTTCGAAGCGGTGGCCAACGACTTTATCGAGCATGGGTATGACTGGAAGAGACTGATTCGAGTTCTATCGCAGTTAAAAGCCTTTCAGCGTGACTCCAGATTGAGTGCCTCGGAGCCCACGGAAGAACATGAGGCACTATGGGCAGTCTTCCCCTTAACCCAACTGCGCCCAGAACAAGTGGCTGCGTCCATACATCAAGCGGCAAGGCTAAAGACAATTGACGAAGATAGCTCGATCATTTCGAAGCTCGAATTGTTTGGCGGCGTCAACGATTTTACAAAAGCCTACGGAGATCAGGGGGATGATGAGTTTCAGGAAAGCGCGATCACGATTCCTCAACGTTTGCTCGTGATGAACGGCACATATACGCAAGAACGCATCAAGAATAACCCTATCATGAACGCATCCACACGGATTGCGGAGCAGACAAAAGACGATCTGATCGCTGTGAAAGCAATCTATCTTTCCGTTCTCAATCGAGAACCCTCGGGTAGTGAACTCAATGCGTTTTGCGAAAAGCTAAATGCATCAGGGACAACCGGACGAGCGAATGTTGTCGAAGATATATTTTGGACTCTACTTAACAGTACGGAGTTTTTATGGAACCACTAGATGCCGATCATAGCGAAGTGGAGTGCAGTTCATTTCAATCGATGTACCGTCGAACGCTGATCCGCTCTGCTTCCGCGGCAACTGGGATTGGTTTGTTCAGTGGCTGGACTGACGTTGCGGAAGCGATCGCGCGTGCGGAAGAGAGCCATTCGTTGAAAGGCGATGCCAAGAGTCTTATCTTCCTCTGGATGCAGGGAGGCCCAAGCCAGCTTGAAACGTTTGATCCGCATCCAAACACAAAGATCGGTGGCGAGACGAAAGCCATTGAAACAAGTCTACCGGGACTACAAATTTCCAATTTACTACCGCGAACCGCAGAAGTCATGCACTTAGGAACGCTAGTGCGGTCTATGGTCTCCAAAGAGGGGGACCATGAACGAGCTTCTTACACGATGAAGAATGGCTGGAGACCGGATCCAACGTTAATTCACCCGTCGATCGGTGCGTTACTTTGCCATCAAAGCAAGGGCAATATCGAGATACCTCGACATGTTTCCATACTTAGCAGCCAATGGCCAGCCCGTGGCGGGTATATGGGGGCGGTGCACGATGCGTTTCTTGTCGGTGATCCACGTGACCCCATCGCCAATCTTCAAAGTCCCATTGACAGTGAGCGAGTCGCCAAGCGCCTGACCGATTTGGAACAGATTGTTGAAAGAGAGTTTCGACGTGGGCGGTTAAGAGATTTGGACGAGACGCGAACGATGCAGCAATCGTCGACCAATAGGGCGACAAAGATGATGGCTAGCTCTCAGATCAAAGCGTTCCAGATCAAGGAGGAAACGCAACAGACGCAGGATAAATTCGGGGACACACCTTTTGGACGCGGATGCTTAGCGGCGGTACGGTTAGTGGAGCAAGGTGTTCGCTGCGTGGAAGTAGAATTGTCTGGCTGGGACACGCATGCAAAAAACCATCTTCTTCATAGCGGTCGTTGTGAAATATTGGATGCTGCGCTGCATGGGTTAGTAACGGAGCTTCAGAACCGTGGATTGCTGGACTCGACAATTCTTGTTTGTGGAGGTGAGTTTGGACGGACTCCGCAAATCAATATCGCAGATGGCAGAGACCATTGGACTACAGGCTTTAGTACCGTTGTCTTTGGAGGGCCATTTCGTCGAGGATTCGTTTATGGTGAGACATCCAGCGAAGCAGTCAAACAGGATGAGGATCCTTTCTTGAGAGTAAAGAACCCCGTGCCGATTGAGGATCTCCATGCAACGCTTTTGTCGACCTTTGGCGTTGAGATCTCAAGAGAGTTACAAACACCTATTGGCCGTCCGCTCGTGTTGAGCCAAGGAACAGTTCGCACGGATTTACTAACTAGCTGAGAGTTCGAATCTGGCTGTTTCGGATCAATTCCGGTAGAAGTCGATCCAAGTTAGAGTTAGGGTTTTTGGATTGCCCTCAGAAAAAGACTTGGGTAGTTGCATCTCAAAGCAGCCTTCATTCAATGGAATCGTTTTCGTGGCTTTGCCATCAGCGCTCTTGATAAGAATTTCCATCCAGGATGGATTTTTCGAATCGAGAAGAGCGTCTTCGTTCCCATCTTTCCAGAGCCTTTGATCTCCGTTGTGACTCGATACGGAAGCTTCGAGCTTTAGTTTCTCAGCAGACAATTTGAAACTCTCCAGCCCTTTCAATCTCAATTGGATTACGATCGTGTCAGGCCATCGTTCTGTCACTCGCTCAATGGTAGCACCACTGATCCCAATAGGACTATGAACGACGAACACGGCCTTTTCGTCGGTGTACTTCACTTCAACTCGATCGCTGGACCGCCTAGTCGTGATTCTGAAGGCTTGCGTATCTTCGCCAGCGGTAACTCCAATTGCCATGAGGCCTAGCAAAAATGCGATGGTCAGCTTCCTCATTTCGTAGCTCCCTTCGAGATCTGCCGATAAGTCAAGTTGATACGCTCACCGACTTTTAATTTTGTTTTGGGAACCTCGTGTTGCCAATATTGCTGCATGGTGCCTGCCATGATGATTAGAGTTCCATTTCCAGCTAAGAATGTCTGGGTCTCTCTTGTCCTATTGTGCCGAATACGAAACTTGCGAGTGGCCCCTAACGACAGCGAACCTATCACATTTCCCATTTCAGGTTCGTCATCGGCATGCCAACCCATACTATCCGATCCAGAGCGATAGCGATTGAGTAGGCAGTAGTTGTATTCACCATAGACAGCCTCAATGCGTTCCTTAATCTCCAGCAAAACCGGAGTCCAGGGTATCGCTACATTGTCGACGCCTGAGTAACGGTACGAAATACCAGGATCTCCATAGGATGCAATCAATCTTGGTTGCATATAGCCGAAGATACCTGGCTTTTGCTCCCAAGCACTTTGATCGCGCAAAGCGACAAAGAAACGATCCGCCAGCTCCGCGTCTAGAAAAGCATCATCGTAGAGCAGGGTGCCGCTATCCTGTAGGTCAATCGTTTTCATCATCTGAACCGCAGCAAGAGAGAGTGATCGTACTAGCCCTGTCAAAAGTCGGATTGGAGTGCTTAGGATTGGATTTGCGAATTGCCCCTGATCGATTCATTCTGCCGGTAGCCATTGAAATGCATCGAGTACAACATGACCTTTGGTACCCTCGTTGCTCACCGTAACTCGACCGGGTTTGGTTCCGTCCCATCGAAACGAACCTAAATCCTTCCATGGCTTCTGGCTTGGTTGCTTGGTTTGGTCGACATCGACAACGACGGTACCATCCGCGTGTTCGATGTTCACCTTGACGGATTTGGTTCGGTTCGATCCGGCACTGTAAGCCATCAAAACACGATACTTGCCCTTGAGCATAACATTCGTTTCGAAGATCGCGGAGCTGCTTGGGAATTTCGCGTCGTTGTCATGAAGATAACCGGTTCCTATCCATGGTTTTGTGCTTCGGCTTGTTGCCCAATGTCCGATCAGAGTTGCCTGGGAGTTATCAACGACTACCCCTGGAAGGCTCTTCAACGAAATGTCCTCTTCGAGTACCTCTTCGTACTCCAACACCTGTCCATTCTTGATCAAGATAGGTCGAACATCTGCATAGGAAACCTTCTGAACATCGGATTGATTGGCAATCGCTAGGGAAGCGATTGTGGAAGCGGATTCTCCCAAGACCATGAAAACCGGTTCCATCCGTATGGAACCGAATGCAATATGCGTGCTCGACAAGCAAACAGGAACGAGCAAGTTCGTGGCCTCTGAAGCCTTTGGTAAAACGGAACCCATCGAGATCGGGTAAGGACCGCGCGTGGAAACTCCAATGTCTCCTTCATTCTGCACAAAGCCTTCGGGTGTGATATAGCGTTGAACGTTATGCGAATCGATCGTGTAAGAGCCCATCCCGATAGAATCGACCACTGGATTGGTTTTCAAGATTTCCTTCTCGGTCATCACGAAGGATCCGACCATGCGACGTGCTTCGCGAACATAGATTTGATGTGGCCAATTTCCGTTGTCAGCAAACTCATCCTTTGCCAATCCCCAGGTCGCAAAGACGTCTCGGACATCGGCAGGAATGTTGGGATCATTCGCCAAATAGTACATCAATCCTTGCTGATATTGACGATGCTCGTCCAGTATCTCGCGTCTTCGTTCGTACGATGCGTTCGGGTAATCATAGTTGCGACCGATATTGTCTGTACTAAAGGGACCGTGGTTGTTGGTGTCTGTTTTGAAGTTGGGAATGGGGTCGAATTTGCGAAAGCCTTCGCGCCATCCAGCGTGAAGCACGCGCCCCAGCAATTCGTACTCTTTCGGATCGTATCCCGCGGGCTTTGGAAATGGGACTCGATTCGCCGGATGATTGGTCAAGCACATTCGATAGCAGTACGCTTGGACGCGATGATCAGCGCTTCCGTACTCGCCTGGCGGTTCCTTGCTGATGCGTGGCAGAACGCCGCTCGATGGGTCTCCAGGAATCCAGTAAGGGCTCATCCCGGTGTTGAATACACCGAAGTGATGACGATGATGAAGCACGCCCACCTGGACTCCATTCCACTTCTCGCCGTACTGAGCATTGGCTTCGCGTCCTACATGAAATGAAACTCCCGCAGCATCCATCAAATCCCCCTCGTAGGTGGCGTCGATGAACATCTTTCCAGAATAAACTGAGCCATCAAGAGTCCGAATCGACTCGATCCGCGTTCCCGTCTTTTTGATCCCAGCCCCCGATCGATCGAGGTAAGCATTCCGAATGATGTCGATCTTTTCTTCTTTCACCCATGCGTCGAAAATCGATTCAGCGACATGCGGCTCAAAGATCCACATCGTTCGTTGATTGCCATCTATGGCAGCGTTTCCTTGCCCTTGGTTTCCGTAGGATTCTTTGGGTTGATGGTTCCAAGCAGTCGGTTGGTCGTAGTGTTTCCAAACACGATGATAAAATTCTCGCGAAAGTCCACCAATCACAGCTTTGTTGCCGGTGTCAGTCCAACCAAGTCCACTACTCGACAACCCACCAAGATGTTTGTCGGGCGAAACGACGATGACTGTCCGCCCCATCTTTTTCGCTTGGATCGCTGCAGTAATTGCGCCCGAAGTACCGCCATAGATAACAATGTCAGCCGTGTAGTTCTGCGTAGCTGTCAATGTTGACATCAAGCAGCAAGCCAATAGGATTGCCAGGCAAAAAGGGGGGTTCCTTCGTCGAACATGGGATTTCATAGTAGTTAAAACTTTGGAGAAAGGATATGTCTACCCGCGTGCGTGCGGAGCAACACCTATTGTACAAAGCAATCAAGAATTTTTCGTGTACTGGCCGGCCAAAGCGGCGGATTGTGCACATGCAACCGAGGCACTGAATTCCTCACCCAAGGGATTGTCGCTTTGGGAGGCGATAAGTCCTTTGCCTCGTGGCAGTTTCTAAGAGCAACAACCCTCCACGCGTTGGCATGAGAATAAAGCGGCAGAGTATTTGCGTCCATTGGCAAATCTTGAAACAGTAACCTTGCACCTAAGGCACAGATAGCAAGACCGATTGATCCAATGGATCCAGCCCTAAACTGGCTTGCAGTGCAGCAATTGCTGCAAAGTACTCACGCTCAGCCTCGTAGAGTTTTGCTTCAGCCTCGGTAACTTTGACCTCTTGCTGTAGCAATAACACCAAGTCAAAGTCCCCAGCAGTAAGTGCTAGTTGGAAATAGCCTTGGACTTTGGTCGCTTCCTCCAGTAATCCTCTAGCAGCTACCACATTTTGATAGGAATATCCAACATGGTTTCTGGATGTCTGGATTTCGTTGGCAATTTTGTTCCGCTGAAACTCGAGCTTTTGTTCTAACTGGGTTAGCTTGGCTGTTGTACTTTGAATCTTACCGAACGCTTTATTGCGTTGTACGGGAACATCACCGACAATACCGGCTTCCAATTCGAGCTCGCTCTTATCTTTTCTCGGAGATCCGGCCTTACCAACGTCCTGAGCCGCCTGGATTGTAAAGTCCACGTTCGCCAACGTTTGGTTTCGCGCCAATTGAAGGTCCCAACGGACCTCTCGAGACAATAAATCGATGAGTTGTATTTCCGGTCTCGCGGTCAAAGCGTTCGAGAGATCTTGCTCTAGACTTTGAAAAGCTATCTCCACTGCATCCGGAAAATCCGAGGGTAGCCAATCGGGCGACGCGAGCATCGGCTTACCTGCTTCATCTCTCAGGAACAGCGAGAGTTTGATCGCCGCATCCAGGAACTTCATGCGAGTATCATTCACCTTCATTTGACGAGAGTAGATTTCTTGTTTATTGAGAGATACCTTGAGCCTAGTTCCCGTGTTGTTGCGCAACTCGAGTTCAAACTGCTCGCCTCGTTCCACGGCGATTTGAAGCAATCGCTCCTGCGCGACAAGAACTTTTCCTTGCTCCACCCATAACCAATAGGCTAGCGCGGCATCCCTCGTGGCGACGAGAAGTTGGAATTGCACCTCGGGGCCAACGGCCTGTTGTCGAAGATTCGCTTGAAACAACTCCACCCGTTGTGGATCGATTGCGCGTCCTTGCAGTAGAGGTTGGATATAGTTGACCTTGAACTCGCCACCTTCACTGGTTTCGCGTTCTTTGAACCAGGATTCGAAATTCCCTCTGCCGTTCCGATATCCAGTTCCCACATACCCGCCAAACCATGTTTGTCGAGCGACCCCAATTCCATTCCGATAGGTTTCGTAGAATCCTACCGGTTGGTTTAGCGAGTAGTACTCGATTTTGGTATCATAGGCACCCCAGGCAGATTGGATTTCCCCGCGCGCGATTCCAGCTTGCAATCGAGCGATCTCGATCAAAGGAAAGGCTCGAAAGGTCGATGCGATGACGTCGTTTAGCTGCAGCGCATCGGGATTGATTGTTTCCAACTTCGGCTCTTGAACGGGCGGCGATACAGAACCATTGGTGGTGGCTGGTGGCGGCAGCGCGTTGGCCTCTGAATCTCTGCGTTCGTTCTCTGCACGCTGTGACTCTCTGCGGATCTGTCCTCTCGTAGCCTCCCCTTTTTCCTGGTCGACGCGTCGCAAATCCCGATTCAGCTGATCGCGAACGGAATCTCGCTGCATTTGCAACTGGCTATCTCTCGGTAGATCTCTTGGCAACGTCGGATCTTGTGCGTTCCCATCCCCTGACAGGCATGCACCCATCAGGATCGCAAGCGTTTTGCAGACTACTTGCCAACTTTGGGTTTTTTGATCTCTTTCTCTTTGGACTTCTCTTCGCCGGCGTTTTCGCGCGTTGGAGGAAACCCGTTGAGTTGACGCCATATTTCGAAACCAAGTGGGACGCTTTCCATAATGATCCAGGCATTGGCCCGAACCCCTTGCTTTAAGTATCGTCTATCTGGCCATCTTTCTTCGATGGGATCTGTAGGATCTGGAACGACAAACACCTTGAAATTGCCCTTTCCATCGTCTGCCGGATTGATAGCAAACACGATGCCTCCAAAAGTACCGCGGGCCGCACTCGGCCAACCCACGAATTGGATGGCTGGCCAACCGTCGAACTGCAAACGAACTTTATCGCCGATATGGATCAGAGGTTGATCCATCCCGCGGACGCTCAATTCGACCCATAGAAAATCCGTGTCGGGAATGATCTCAAACAATGGATCGCCGATATCCACATTCTTGCCAACTTGGCCGAGGATAGACTGGACGCTTCCTTTATTAGGGCTAATGACTTGCGTTCGTTCAAGCTCTCCGATTTTTAATAGAACATCTTGCAGGAGCTTGGATTCTTCTGCAATCTTGCCCATAAACTCCTGAACCTTTTGTTCGCTCTGGTTAATTTTGATATCAATTTCACGTCGCTTGCTATCGAGCAATTGTTCTTTAGCGACCTTTTCTTGGAATGCTTCTTCTTCTTCTTCGTGCGCTTTAAGAAGGTTCTTTTCTTCAATTTCCTCTTCCGTTTCGGCTTGCTGATATTCAAGTTCTGAAACGGTGATCCCTCTCAAATTTGCGATGGTTAGCACGTTGACTCGAGCTTGTTTCGCTTTTCTGGATTGCGCTTCCGAATTCGCTTGAGCTTTCCTCCAATTTGCTTGGGCTCCTTTAATCTCAGCTTCCGCAGACGTAATCTGCTTTTGCCCGCTCTCTTTGGTATCCTTGACTTGTTGTTCAACGCTCGTCAACTGGGATTTCAAGGTTGAGAGCTTGTCGTTTACCTGCTTTTCTTGAAATCTCGTCAATTCCAATTCGTCTTTGGCGAGCGTATCGAGAACCATCAACAACTCGCCTTGCTCGACGAGAGAGCCTTCTTGCAGATCTTCTTTTTGCCATTTGATGACCCCCTTCGCAGTACTCAAGAATATCTGTCTTCGTTCATTGGGATTTCGTGCCGTCACCATTCCCTCGCAACGCGATGTTTGCTGCCACGGGACAAAGATCCCGGCGATGATAAACATCAGCAACAAATAGAACGTGATGTTCGCGAGTGAGCGCGCGAACCAACTCGAACGGACCAAATGCATGGCTGGAAAGTTTTCCGCGAGCATCTCCGAAGGGCGATAGCGGATCATTCGCTTTTTCGAGCGGAGGTTATGATTCTCAGGTTGGTTCGGTTCTTCGACTACCCGTGTTCGCATGAGCTCAAATCCTTATTTTCGTCGCACTGTTCAATAATGGTTGGATCGTGTGTTGCCACGATCAGCGTCCAGGGTTGTTTCTTGTCTCTTAATCGATCCCAAATCTCGTTTCGCATCCGACCGGGTAAAGCGTCGAGAACTCCATCGATGAGAAGCAATCGAGGAACCGACACGATCGCCCGAGCAATCATCAATCGAGCCATTTGCGAAGGTTCTAAAGGATAGCCATCGCTCTGAAGTGCTGTTTCTAGACCATTCGGTAGCGTCAGAGCTTCGTCCCAAAGGCCTGCCGTGATTAGGGCATCGCGAACATCAGCAGTCGAGACCGTCAAACGATTCAATGAAATGTTTTCCTGCAGTGTTCCGTGGAAAATCTCAGTCCTCGATGCAATGGCAACCATCGAGCCTTCGGAAAATCGATTGACCTCGCGTGAATCAATACCTCCGATTTCAATGAGACCATGCGCGGGTGTATCCAATCCGCACAAGCATTCCATCAACTGTGGGCGTCCGCAATCGCCATCGCCATAAATTGCAAATCTCGATCCGCTTGCAATCTTTATATTCCCAAACTTCATCAATTTATGACCGCTCGATTGAACTCCTAAATCCTCCATTCGAACCTCTACCGGCCCGGTGCCAGCATCGAGTGTTCGCGAGGGTGGGAGCGTGGGTAAATCGATTAAGTGCCCCACTTTGTCGGTGGATGCCATCAGGTCATAGAAAGACTCCAACGATTTACCTATTTTTGCAAAGGCGCCCACCACAATGGCGATAACCGAAACACTCGCAACCAATTGGCCGATGGTCAAAGTGTTTGATAGCACCAGCCACAGCCCTAGTGCTAGAATCGCGGTGATAGAGATAGAATAAAGAAGTAACGAAAACAGAGTTTGCCGCATCAGCACGATAAAGTGTTTACGCCTCGCTGCCAAATACTCGACCGTTAATCGATTCGCTCGGTCGACTACCAGTTCTCTGCCGCCGTGGACTTGGAACGCCAAAGGACTACCGATCACATCTTGAAGCCAATGGGCAATTCGATACTTGACCAAGGATTCCTCAATCGCAGTTCGAACCGCATTCCTTCCTAGAATCAATAGGAACAAGGTCATGCACATAATCAAGACGATGTCGAACGCCAATAGGAACGGACTATAGATGGCGAGCAGCAAAAGACCTGTCAACGTTTGAATGATCAACGACAAACCTTCGACAAGAAGGGTGGCTGTCGCTTTCTGCATGGTCATCACATCGAAGAATCGATTGGCCATCTCTGGACCATAGATGCCTCGCATCGACGATCGCTCCAAGCGAGGCAACCGCTCCGATAGGTCCCCGACGATTCGAACAAACATGCGCCTTTGCAAAATTTCAACGATGAAGAACTGCAACCCTTTGATCACAGCCGAAAGAGAAAGTAGACCAAAGAGCAAGATGGCCAGCCAAATCAGCGGTTGAGTCAAGCTGGTGAATCCGATGGTCGTCACCATCTGTTCGATCGCCAGCGGTGTCGATAACTCGAGAACTGCGACTACGAATCCAAAAATCACCAGGGACCAAATATCTCGTGTATCTGCCTTTAGAAACTCTATCATCCGCCGAAGAGGAGATAAATGCTCATGCGCATGGTCGTCGTGATCGTGGTCGTGATCGTGACTGCCAGCGACGCGGTTCGAGGCAGAATGTGAAACATGCTGTTGATGCGATGAAGCAGCGGTCGCACACGTCAACGAGGGTTCTGCGACAAAGCAGAATGCATTTTCTCGCTTCATCTGCCGAATGAGTTCCCGCCGCGTTAAGGATTCGGAAACATTTCCGCTCGCCTGGATGGTTGTCGCATCTAATCTGCCAAAAGAAATGTCGGAGTAGAGGATCGCTCGAGCACCATCCACTCGGGACCGTATCGCAACGACAACAAACCCCTCCAACACGAGTTCCCAAGCGTCAGTGCCCCCGAGCTCGATCGGAGCCAATCGGATCCCAATCCCTCGCGCCGCGCGCATCATCACCAGCGTGATGGAATCCTCTGTCTGTTCTTGAAGGTCGCTCAGAGAATCCGACAGAGATTGTTGCAATCGCCCAGCCTCGACGGAAATATCCAGGCGGACCGCTAGCTCGCTCAACGTAGATCGAAGCAACTCAAGCAATTGGACGTTCGACCTGCCATCAATAGCTGGCTTTTGCATAAAACCTCCTAATAACTCTACTTTACTCAACGGTGCCAAAGCTTACGGATCTGCACATTATTCGCCAATCATGTATCTCGCAAAGTGCATTTTTCACACTACTTGTTGCGATAAATCAATCGATCGAAAGCGTTTTCTCAAACGTTGGACTTTTTCAATCTGAGTTTTCAGGTAGTAGGGGAACGGTTGTTGAAGAATCACTGTAGGTTGGGACTCCAGTCCCGACTCTGTCCTGTTGCGATGGGCCTGGAGAACCGTCCTGCCGTTGGATGCCGTTGGATTTTACTTGCCTCAACAGCCAGCATTGCCCTTGCAACCCAGCTTTCTCCATCGGCACGACTGTAGGGATTAATGAAGATCGGTACCTCATTTTCAAAAGGAGTAAGGTTCGCATGCATTTTGAATCGTTTACGCTTGCAGGAATTGCTGTCGGGCCGGAAACTTCGATATCTTGCGGTTTTGAACAACAGCCGCGAACGTTGACTGCTCGTGTAAGCATCGACTGGCCTTTCACAAAACTAGAAGCTGAGGAATTCCGTGAAACCAAAGGCAGTGCTAGCGTATTGTCGCGAGAAAGGGATTCGCGCGTTCGACCTGCGGTATTGCGACCTGGATGGAAACTGGCGGCAAGTCACTTTGCCGGTCACGGGCCTGAACGATAGTTCGTTTGAAGAAGGCTTTGGACAAGAGATCGTTCTTCATCCGAAGTCATCGACCAGTTCTTTTTCCATATTGATGCCAAATAGTCACGCAAACTATTTGGATCCACTCACGCAGCACCCGACGCTCGTCCTCGTTTCGACGATTCAGGACAATTATCAACTTCAGGAAAGTCCGTTCGATTCCCGATTTGTCGCACAACAGTCACTGCGTTATCTGCAGGCGACAGGCATTGCAGACGATGTTCAAGTTCGGAACACGCTCCGATTTGGAAGGATGAACCACGAAGATCCAACGGTTGCTCATTCTAATTTATCCGACGATCAATTCGTTTTGCGCTGCGACTTAATGGATAAAGCGATTGACGCTGGCGTTAACGTGGATCGACACTACAGCACGGATCGCGGCGTTTCAGATATCGTTTTGCGATCGACAAGTCTGATTGAATCGGGCGACGACGTGATGATGATGCGATACCTCATTCAACAGATGACATCAATTCAACAGATGACATCAAGCCAATTGACGACAAACGGTTATTGGGCCACTAGCCAATGGAACATGATGCGAAATGAGGAACCATTGTTTCCTGGTACCGCCCATCGTGGACTCAGCGACACGGGGATCCATGCTCAAGCGGGAATTGTTCGACATGCGCCGGTTCTAGCGGCAATATTTCTCTTGCCAAAACTTGCAACCAATGTCTTCGAGTATCCGTACACGGCTGATAACAATTCAGAGAATTCTGCCTCGATAACACGGGCAATCAACGACGCCTCATCACCTCGTACGCTGACCGTCGAGTTACGCGGCGTTCCAGTAGAGTCGAATCATTACTTGGCACATGCTGCAACCGTGATGGCGATGATCGATGGAATTCAGAACAAGTGGATGCCCCCGAATTATACCGACCTTCCGAATCGGATCTGCACCGAAGCGAAAGCGCTGGCGGAGTGCTTTAACAAAGATTGGGATTTTCTCAATCGCGGCGATGTATTCCAAGAGGAGCTGATCGAGTTCATCCGCGATCAACTCCATTCCAAATCATGAATGTTGCCAAGCGTTTGAGCGAACAATCGCTCAAGAACCCAGATCAGTTAGCGATTGTATCGCCAGCGGGTTCTCATCGACAAAAGACAAATCGTTCCTACGTTTCCATCTCGATGGCGGACCTCGACCGACGCTCTTCGTCGATCGCCGTTGGATTGCAGTCGATGGGGATCGGTCCAGGCAAACGCATTGGGCTTCTTGTTCGGTTTGGTGAAGACTTTATTACCCTAGTCTTTGCGATGCTCAAGACGGGTGCGACGATGATCTTGATCGATCCCGGCATGGGGCGAAAGAATATCATCCAATGTCTTGCGGCAACGAATCCCGACGGGTTCATCGCGATTCCCATGGCGCATGCGATTGTGCGAATGCTGTCGTCTCGATTCCCCAGTGCAAAATTGAATGTACTCTCGGGGCGTTGGTTACCAGGGTTGCCGAGCGTCACACTGAGCCAATTGGAGAAATCTTCTCCGCAGGATTACCGTGATCCGATACATGATTGGGAAGCGGAGTCCGCGATCATCTTCACCACCGGTAGCACGGGACCTCCCAAGGGAGTTCTCTACACGCACAAAACGTTTCATTCGCAAATCGATTTGATCGCTTCCCGATACGAGATTGAGTCTGGCGGAGTCGACTTGAGTTGCTTCCCGCTATTCGGGTTATTCAATGCGGTTATGGGAACAACGACTATTCTGCCGGACATGGATCCGACTCGACCCGCGGATGTGGATCCCCCGCGTCTTCTAGATGCGATCGAACAATGGCAAATTGGCCAATCCTTTGGTTCACCTGCGTTGTGGACTCGCATGGGAAACTACTGCCAGCAAACGGGCCGTTCCATGCCCACCCTAAAGCGCGTTCTCTCCGCGGGTGCTCCAGTGCCACCCAGAGTTCTTCAGAGTATAAGGTCTGTCATGCATCCGGACGGAAAGATGTACACGCCGTATGGTGCCACCGAGGCTTTGCCGATCGCATCCATCGAATCACGCGATGTTTTGGGTGAAACAGCAGCCAAAACGGCCGATGGAGCTGGTACGTGCGTTGGCTCGCGGTTCCCAAGTATGGAATGGCGAGTTATTCGCATCACGGACTCGCCGATGCAACAGATAGGAGAAACAGAGTCGTTGCCCAAAGGTGAAATTGGCGAACTCGTCGTCTCAGGACCTGTGGTCTCGACCAGATATGTCACTCGTGTGGACCAGAACGCGATTCACAAGCTCTCGGATGGCGACCGCGTATGGCATCGGATGGGAGATGTGGGGTATCTCGATTCGCAAGATCGATTCTGGTTTTGCGGTCGCAAGTCGCATCGCGTGACGACAGCCCACGGCACA
This sequence comes from uncultured Pirellula sp., assembly GCA_903858115.1. Lineage (GTDB taxonomy): Bacteria > Planctomycetota > Planctomycetia > Pirellulales > Pirellulaceae > JBKCUI01. The sequence goes on from CAIOHR010000055.1 coordinate 134,264, forward strand.
CTCCACACGGAACAAGTCGAGGCGATAGTCAACTCGCATCCCGCCATCTATCGTTCCGCATTGGTGGGGACAGGGCAAGCACCGAATCAGAAACCGCTGGTCATTCTGGAGCCGTGGCAGAAAAGCGCGACGCCAAAGCAACTTGAGAAAGAGATTGCTGATAAGCTGAAAAACTACGCGTTGACGAAAAACATCGCCAACACGGTCGTCTATCCTAAGAAACTTCCGACCGACATTCGTCACAACTCGAAGATATTTCGCGAGCAGCTCACTCGTTGGGCCAATGACCGACGCGAGTAAGATCCAATCCGAGAAAGTGGTTCACAACGATGGCTTCAGTTGATTGGGACAATATCGATTCGGAATCCGCAACTCCTGCTCCATTCAAACAGGAACTCACTCCAACGCAAGTCGCGAGTCTTTGGTGGGGCTGTTGTGGATTGGCTGTTCTAGCGTTGTTGAGCAGTGTAGGAGTAGGGGCTACGCTTGAGCTTTGCCTTCGCACGTTTCAAAAGTGGATCTACGGCTGGGTATCGCAGGGGAACTCTTCCATTTCCGCCTCGCACTTCTGGGGTATTTCGCGAGCAGTTGTCATTACCTTTGAGAGCGTTTTTGTGCCATCGGCGGTAATTGCATCGGTCGTCCCAATTCTCTATTGGCGAGGCGGATTGCTGCAACGCTTTGGTATTTCGCTTGCGATAGCCGTTTGTGTGATGAATATTGCTATCGCGGATTCCTATCATAACATTTTCAAAATGCGAGTTTCTGAATCGATTCGTGTCATGCAGATTGTCGCCTGCTGGATTTCGTTGCCGTTGCTGTTCTCCTATAGCCCGATTCGAACGAAGAAGCTTCGGTTGATAGTGAGCTCCATGGTGCTCACCATTGCAGTTTGCATAAGCATTTTGGTGCTCATCGACGCACCCCAGGCCTCTCGATTGATTTCCTGGCAAGCGTTGTATTTGGCAGGCTTTTCATGGGCACTTTTTCGACGCAACTGGGGAAACATAGCAGCGCTCGAACGTGGAGCGTCGGCAGGGGCAGTCGAAAAAACTTCAAGTCGAACGTTGATGGAGCTCATGATTGTTTCGGCCATCGCGATCGTCGCGGGAATGATCTTCACTGATCACAATTTCGAACGGATCGCCGCTGATGGTTTGATTCACTTCGGGCTTGGTTTAGCGACAGCAGCACTGTCCATTTGGATCTTGTGCCAATTCGATTCGAAAGGCCTTAGGTTCTGGACGATCCTGTTTGTCGCCTTCCTTTTGCTTTCGCTGTTGTCGTTGATTGTCATTCTTTCCGAGAACTATTTCCAACAAAACAATTATTACATCAATGGACTTGAACCACTCTCGCAGATGTTGTTGCTCACGTTTTGCTCTGCGGGGGCAGGGGGTTTCTGGCTTCTTCATATGGTATTTCTGGCGATTTGGCTACGCTTTTGCGGGTGGCGAATCTCTCGCATCTAAGGCTTTTTGAGGATGTTTCGAAAAGCACCTTTACCGACCCTACCAGTGGTCGTAAATACCCCAAAAGTAACAATTTAAGAAAAGCAATCGCCATTAATTGATTTTCTGCTAACTAAAGCCGCTTTTTTCCGTTAAGGGTAATTAATTACGCTTTAAGGATCCATTAAGTTGCGTGAAGTGTTTTTGTCCGATTATTGTTGTTTCTTTAGAGGGTTTTGACATGTCGAAACGATTTACCCGATTTGGAAGATCTTTGGGCTTCACGTTGGTGGAGCTTTTGGTGGTGATTGCAATTATTGGAATACTAGTTGGATTGTTGCTTCCGGCGGTACAAGCTGCACGTGAGGCGGCGAGACGCATGCAGTGTTCCAACAACATCAAGCAGTGGTCGCTCTCCTTCCACAATTTCGAGAGTGCGAACAAGCAGTTTCCTATCGGGGGAACTGGAAATTCAGCCGCGACCGCTGTTCCGCGTACTTGGCGGCAAACGTGGGTGATGTATCTTTGGCCCTATATGGAGCAAACCAATTTGGCGAACGCCAGTAACTACCAGGAAAGATTCCATGTTCCGCCCAATACGATTTACTTCACGTTGAACGGATCCACAGGACGGCGAGTACCGGCCTACCTTTGCCCGAGTGATAACGGCACGATCGATCAGAACCACAGTTCCAGCCAACATCAACGCACGCGCGGCAACTATGTCGTCAATTGGGGGAACTCCTTTTACGGACAAAATCCACAGCCTGCAGGACAAGCACCTTTCTTCAACATAGACGGAAATCGTACACGACCAGGAAAGGTGACGTTTGGCTCGATTTCAGACGGCACTTCCAATACACTTTTGGTCTCGGAGTACTTGATTGCCAAGAGTGATCGTGACAACGATTGGCGAGGAGATATCCATAATGATGATGGAGTCTTTCGCTTCCATACGTTGTTAACGCCCAATACACGGTCACCGGACATCATCGCAAACGGATGGTTTCAGGCAACCAACGATCCTGCGATGCCTGCAACTGCGGGAGCTCAGCAACGGAATGCCGCCAGAAGTCGCCATACAGGAGGTGTCAATGCTGGTCGTTGCGACGGGTCAATCAGCTTCGTTAGTCAAAACGTGGCAACCAGCGTATGGCAAGCGATGGGTAGCATGAACGGTGGCGAAGTTTTCGAGAACCCAGAATAACCACGAAGCTATCGATGATGAGTGCTTGAAAAACAATCAGGGACCTAGAGTCCCTGATTCATTCGCGGCTTCGATGCAACGAATTCAATCGAGTTAAACCCGTTTGTCCAGACTAAACACCAAAGTAAAGTTCTATGTTACGTCGCTTTCTTCTTGTAAGTTTGATACCCCTGTTGCTTATCGGTTGTGGGCCAGAATCCAAGATGGCCACTATCACTGGTACGGTCTCTGTCGACGGAAAGCCACCAGCAACTGGATCGATCTCGTTTGTAGCCATCGATGGCTTAACACCGAACACCGGGACGGAGATCAAGGATGGAAAATTTACGTCTGAGGTTCCGATTGGCGAATCGAAAGTGGAAATTCGAGTCCCTAAAGTCGTGGGAAAAAAGAAACTCTACGACACTCCGGATAGTCCCGAGCAAGACGTGATGATTGAGTTGCTGCCTCCAAAGTTTAACGAGGAGACCGAACTTCGATATACGGCGAAAAAGGGCAAGAACGAAAACAACTGGGACCTGAAGAGTAAGTAATCTTGAGAGCAGGTAGAGGTTACAGTCTTCTACGCAATTGCCTATCCTGGTGACCCATGGATTTTGATGGAGGTCGAGAGAACCGACGCTATCGCGTTTCGGCTCATTTAGTTTGCAATTCTTCAGGTCCATAAAAAAACCTCAGGTGATAGACCTGAGGTTTTGTTGGTTGACTGCTACGTTTCGACTTAAGGTCGAGCTGCACTTACGCCCAAGAGCTCTTCTTCTTCTTCAGGAATGATGATTCTCGGTGTTACCGTCATCATCAGCGTGTTGGTCGTTCGGCCAATCGCATTGTTCTTGAAGAGCCGGCTCAGGTAAGGAATCTTGCTCAAGATCGGAGTACCTCGCTCGGTTCGACCTTCTTGAAGCCGTTTGATACCACCCAGGAGGATCGTACCACCGTCTGGAACGTTGACCGTTGTCGAGATGTTCGTCGTTCCAAAGGTTGGCTGCTGTACAGTCGTACCTTCCGTTACTTCTTCTTCATCGTCGCGATTCCTTGAACCGTTCGGATTCAAAATACTGGTCACGGTACCAGTTCGTGTCGACCGTCTTCCTTGGAAGGTAAACTGTCGATCAGCGGACTCGATTCGAGTGAACTGAGGATTTAATGTCATTCGAACGAATCGTTTGTCTTGGGAGACTACCGATTGAACGTTCAACATGGTTCCTTCGTTGAGAACAACGATGATCGGTTGTTGTGCAACGGCAAAGTCACCGACAACTGGTTGGAACGAAGTCACGAACGGTCGTTGTGCAGTATCGTTGATACTAGCAGTTTGCCCGTCGTACATCGTTACCTTCGGGGCATTCAACACGTTCTGACGGCTGTTCCCCTGCGAGGCCTGCAAGAAGAAGAACAGTTCCATGTCGCTCAAGATCGCCATACCGAACGTTGTCGCCTGACCAATGTCAGGAGCTCCGAACGGTGGTGTGACCGTGAAGTTGTTGGAAAGTGTCAAATCGAGATCGCTTGTAAAGGTTGGAGCCCCAGAACCGAGTCCTGAGCTCAAACCGACTGCAACACTCGGGCCTTGATCGTCACGAGGAAGCTGACGAACGTTGTCATCAAATTTTACATCAAAGTCCACACCGATCTGTTCAAAGAACGTATCTTGCAACTGGATGAACTTGACTTCAATCGTTACTTGAAGATCACCGAGCGAACGAAGGCTCTTCAAAAGGTCGGCAATCGCTTCGTGAGTTTCTTGGGGAGCGGAAACAACCAAGCTCAAGTTTTGTCGGAACTCAAGCATCGTGGACGTTCCACCTCCGATATCCCAAGCGTCTGGAGTAATCGTCTGTTGGATCAAGTTGATCAACTCTCCATAGTTGGCCATGGCGCCACCACCGCCGAGTCCTTCGCTGGCGTTCGCATATGCGGACAATCCAGCACCGGGCATCGCGGCTGCCAAGCTCGGCGAAACGCCTGTCAAATTCGGCATTGCAGCGATCTGGGCCATGACAGACGACTTTGGATCGATGCTGGCCATTCTACTCGCAGTCAATGCAGACTCTTGCGGACGAACAGTTGCGGACGCGAAGCTTGTTTGAGCTTGGAATGCAGCCTGCAACGCACCAGCCATACCGGTATTGTTATCACTAACAAAGTTGGGAATCGGGATAACCAGATCCTTTACGTTGTACGTTTTCGTCTGCAACTCACGCTGAGTGAATCGTCGGCTTTGAATCGTCAACGTTTCGTTCTTCACAGCGTATGTTAGATTCAACTTCTCAAGAATCTGATTCAACGCGCTCTTCAGGCGAATCGAATTCCCTTGTAGGTCGAGCGTGACTGGCGTATCGACCGTCACACCTTCCTCTTCAATCGATCGTTGGTCGATGTCGACAGGGACGCCGAACATTTCGCCGATGGTACGCATTGCTTCCGAAAGCGGTCGTTTGTCGAATGATGCCGAGAAAGGCTCGTCGAGCGCCTCACGTATCTTTTTTTCCGACGGAAGAATCTTGGAATCTGTCTTGTCTTTTAGTCTTCGCTCCGAGAGATCCGTCCAATCCTTCACCGAGGGGAAGGCGAACGGTCGATTGTCGTCAAATGGGGTCGAAGACATTTCTGTATTCAACATGATTCGCATGAAGTTCTCTTCCTTCAAGCCGCGTATCAATTCGTATTCTTCGATACGTGCTTGAGCCCGCGCTTTGGTCATCATGACCGCTGCGATTTCAGAGCCAGGTTTAAGTTCTGATACTCTCTTGGCAACCTCAATCGCTTCTTCGAATCGACGCTGATCGATGAGATCATTGTACTGATCGACTAACGTCTGAACTTGCAGATCGGACTTTGCTCTGCTTTGAGCCTCTATATCCATTCGATCTTCGATCTGCTTGTTTCGCTGATCAAGCTGAATGGCAACTTTATTCTGTTCTACCCAAGCTTCGATATTGCCGCTTACTTTGTCGACCATCGTAAACATACTCTTACGATAGTTGCTGTCGACATCGGATTGTGTGATTCGATTGCGGAGCGTTCGAAGTTTGTCGAGAGCTTCCAATGGCTTATTCGCCATGGCCATTCTCTCTGCATCTGCAATTTCACCGGACACTTCGGAGAAGAGCCTTTGACGTTTGATCTGCGATTCTCGTCCTTCAGCACTTAACGCAGAAATGCTTTCTGGCTCCCCAGAGCTTCGAGGCTCCAATTGAGTCAATTTATCTTTGAGCTGACTCACGGTCGCTTGATCCAGATCGGACCGCTTGGCATACGCAGCTCGAAACTTCTCCATCGCCTCCTTCTTGTTGCCTGCCGTTAACTCCGAGACACCTTGTTGATAAAGGTCTTGTCCTGAAACTTCGGCGTCAAACGACGAAAGTACTCCGCTCGCAGGTGCGACTTTAGTGGAGTCGCTCTTGGGTTGAAACAGGCTATTCTGAACAGAATTCGTTTGTGCTGGAGAAGCCCCGCCAGCATTTTGGACTCCCGTTTGCATGGACGGCATGTTTGCAGATGCCTGCATAATGTTGCCAGTCAATTTTTCTTTACTGGAAATCGCAAGTTCGACTTCCCATGGCCGCGTTTGCGAAGAACCAAAGTCCTTATCAGGTACCTTCAACGCGATCGCTTGATCGATCATGCGCCGTGCGCCTGCAACATCACCACGATCCATCGCGAACTTTGCTTGAGCGGTAAGGCTCACCGCTTGGTCGCGAAGCGGATTAGGAGTCAATGTTTGCAAACTTGGAGCAGTCCCGGGCAACGGTGGCAACGTTGGTAGAGCGTTGTTCGGAGCAGTCGTGTTATTTGCAGCAACCGGCAAACCTAATGGTGGTAGCATCGTTCCATTGGAACGCAACTGATTCGGCATGGCTTGCTGTGCCATTTTGAATGCATTGTCCATCACCGCAGGCGTTACGCCCATGGCTTCGAATTGCTTTCGTGTTTTCTGTACTTCGGCATTCCACTCTGCGGTTGCAGGTCCAACCAACTGGGCTTGTGCCAGCGTTTGAAGCGCAACCTCTTTCCTTCCTTCCTTTAAAGCCGCCTGGGCTTTGCCGAGCAACTCTTTCGCGAGCACCTCTACACCAGGTACAGCGGGGGCTGCACTTGGCAAAGATGCGAACGCTTGCGCCGCAGGTGGAATAGGTGGCAGGGAACCGCCGGGTGGGCTCTGTGCGACGACCGTCGATGTCGAGACCATCGGTGTGGCTATACCCACAAACAATGGAACATAGACGGGCGAGGATGCCGCCGACAACGCGGTCAATAGCCGTAATGTCCGTAATGGATTGAGGTGTTTCAACGCGACACTCCTTATCGCTTCTGATTTCCAATAAACGCTCGTCTCGAATCGACATTTCACCACTGCACGATGCAACCGACAGCCATCCATGGCATGTGGTTATCTCGCGCAACGTTGAACGCAACTTTTGCTACAGGCAATGAAATAGGCGTCAACCGAAAGCTCGGTCAATACCAGATTCTGGTTTGGCGAAAGATTTTTTCGAAAAGTAAAATGGGCAATATCCAAGGCTTTACGCATCTCTCTTAGTCTTCGCGGATTAACGGAAGATGGTTCCGCCGCCAATGGTCTGCATCGGTCGGGGATGCCCAACCGTATGAGGGACGGCTACTTGATCGAGGTTTTGGGCATTAGATTTTTGCTGTTCCAGTCGTAGCTTCTCTAAATAGTAGCTACTCGGACTTGGGTGCATCGCGTTGTTATTCGCAACCGAGGCTGTTGTGTTTGCTGCGAGCAGAGAGTTCGAAGCCAGCTGAACTGCACTATCAACACCGCGAGCAGGAACCCAAGCGACTGCGGTTTGCACAGGATTCTGCGCTTGATTTTGTAAAGCATTCCCAACAGGAATCGATGCGGACGCGAGCAGTGTTTTTCCAGACAGTCCGCGTGATTGAGCCGTATAAGCGATCACATCTCCGCCACCATCTGCAACCCACAAGTTCCATGCGGTTTGCAACGCTCCCACTGTGGGATACTCGTATGCCTGATTCGTTGCAGCGACCCAATCACCACTACGCATACCAAGTTCTAAAAAGCGAATGAAGTTTCGCGGGCCCCCCTGATGGATCAAGAAACTGGTTAGACTGTATCCTTGGGCGTAAAGCGGAAGCATATCGGCGGGGTAGTCGGTCAACAAAAACAACGTCGCGAATGGAATTCCCTTCCCTTCCGAGAGGAATCGTACCAGCATGCTGTCATGCTTGCTGCGCTCGGCGTCATGTTCTACCGTCGTGCACATGCCTTCGTCAGCCCATCGTGGCACTGGTTTTCCCAGTGGTGCAAAGTGGCTTGCGATGACAGTATGCGTCACTTCGTGTGGCAAAACACTGTCGATGATTCGCTCGCGAGTCCCAATAACAGTCATCTTGAAATTAACGACCTGACCGTTGATCAACGTGTAATTGGTCTCACCACTTGCGAGACGCGTCGGGCCATCCTGGACGACGACAGGACAAGGATTGGACCATCGTGGGAGTTCTTGCCCCAACCAATGGATCGCTAGTTCTTTTCGAGTTTTCTCGGCTGCCTCGGCTACTTGTTTTGCCCACTCCGGATCCCTCGCCATGACCTTGAAATTGGGCGTGGCAACGGTGAATAAAGGCTGGTTCTGAATCTGTCCACCAGCGGTTGGAATCGCACCTCCGACGAGCCATAAACAAGCAAAGAAAGCAATGTATTGACGAGACTTGGATAGGACCGCATCCATGCGTTTTCTCCTTGGAGTGTTATGCTTTCAACTGCTTCCTTGCAGCAAAATCGCACGTTTTCGTGTTTCGCTCCCGACCCTTTGCTCGATAGACGCGAATCGGGAACTCGCCATGGAGTCTAGGAGACATCCGAAGAATGTCTCCAGGTCAATCTTTAGACAAAGTTCGAAAAAATGGACAAAAACTCGATGCTAGCGAAGATGGCGGTTAGCGGCTTGCTTTCGATTCCACGCAATAAAGACTCGCGTAAGATCGCAAAAACAACTGTCCGTTTGCGACGGCCGGTGTCCCGTTGAAGATGCTATGATCTGATTCGAATTTGTTCTGATGTAGGATCTTCAGTTCAGGCTCACCCGCAATGACAAAGAGCCCACTTCCTCGCGTCTGCGCATAAATTTTCCCATCCACCAAAATTGGCGAAGCATAGACGGGACGGCCCTTCGATTCGATTCCGGGTACGCGCTTTTTCTGAACCAGTGCACCAGTACTCGCCTTCGCACAAAAGTACATTCCTTGGTCGTCGATCCAATACAAATGCCCGTCGTGAAGAACAGGGGTTACTACATAGGATGAGTTCCGACTCGTCCATGCAATATGCGATTTGGTAACGTCTCCAACGCCACCAGTGCGTAGAGCAAGACTTCCAGACGAACGATAGCCTCCGAATACGTAGAGCATTTCACCATCTTGGATCACACTCGGAGATAAGTTTCCAGTCAAGGTTGTCTCTGCATACCACACGAGTTTCCCCGTGAGAGGATTCAGTCCCCAGACTTCGCCGGGCACGGCGATGACCACGTCATCGCGAGTTTCATTCACCCGCACAATAATTGGAGTTCCATAGGCCAGTTCCAATGTCGAGGCAGGTGCAGACCAAACCGTCTTGCCGGTCTTTCGATCGAGCGCCATCAACGATTGGCTCTCCTCGGATGCATTCACGATCACCATATCCTTGTAGAGCAACAGACTCGAAGCAGTCCCCCATCCACGATTACCCGACTCGGTGCCAACAGAAGCATGCCATTGTTCATTTCCATCCAGGTCATAAGCATACAGCCCCGATTTACCAAAGAACGCATAAACGTACTCTCCATCGGTCGTGGGCGTATTCGTGGCGTAGCCGTGTTCTGGAATCCCCATCCCTTGATAAGGATCCTCTGGCAGTACAGCATCGACACTTTTCGTCCAACGCAATTTACCATCAGTCCGATCTACACAATGCAAATGTCGTTTCAACAAATCCATCTTGCCGCCGGTTTGCTTTTCATCACCGTAGCCAGTGTAGCTCGTCAGAAACACGTACTTTTCGGTGAGTATTGGGCTGGATGAGCCAGGGCCAGGCAGATCCAGTTTCCAACTTAGATTTTCTGAGTCGCTCCACGAAACCGGGATCGTACGTTCTTCGCTAATCCCACGGCCATCGCCCCCTCGAAACCGATTCCATACGTGTTCCTGGCTGTTCGCATTCGCGTTGGGGATCGCTTCATTACTCGACACAACCTGGATCCCTTGTTCGAAGAGAACCGGCAATTCTCGAACACTCTGGGGCAACTCTGGCTCCGGGCGTTGAACAGAAACTCCACCGCGCATGCGTCCAACACCAGGTCTGCCAGCCCGAAACAAAGTGAGAGCGATCGCGCCAACTCCCAAAGCAAGCAACCCCACAAAACCAATCTTCCATCGCCGTACGATGCTCATCTCTGTATCTCTCTTGAGTGCTACTCTAGACGCGGTGTCCAAAAACGGGCCACCCATCCAACGTTTCATTAGGATGCAAAGAAACGACTCGGTCCATCCCCTAGTCATTATGCAGAAAGAACCTTAAGCGAAGATGAAGCTTCCAAGAGTGAAGGCTGACTTATCGCCCTAATTTTCAATGTACCAAGATTCAAAGCCCGAACGTCTTCTTCCACATGGCTTACGCACAATAGGCCGCCACAAAACGGAGCTAATCGCGAGTTGAATTATGCAACACGTCGCATTCGACGAAACCAGTGCTTGAGCAACATTGGTAGTTTGTGCTTTGTTCTGGCACGTGGAAACTTGCGGAGAGTAGCAGCTGCGAAATGGGATAGATTCTCGGTATGCTGTTCCGCTGTTAGCGTGTTTCGATCCGAATCATAGACACAGCCAACAAACTCACCTCCGCACCGTTTGATAGGAAAGGGGCGAGCCGACTCACCAGCGTATTCACAAAAATCGCTGTGCACCATGCAATCTTGAAGAAATCTTGGATAGATGACATCTCTTAGGAACGCTTGGTCCAAGCCCTTTTTGGACCAAAGCCCCCATTTGTCAATTAGCATCTGCATATCAGGAATGCAGCCACCTTGACATCCCCACATACCAGCCAATATTGCCGTATGGTGCGACGGGTGATCTCGCATGATGTGTATGGTTTTGCCGCTTTCCATCCATTCGGTCACTGCCGCAAATTCTCTGTCGGTGACTCTCGAATCGACATCTCTGACAACAACGAATTCCACATCCGATTCGCTCGCTGGCAAAAACCTCCAGAACATTCCGTCAACGAGACCGATGCGACGTTTCTGAACCACTTCTGCACCGGCATCAGTAAGGCGATGGCAAAACTCGGGCGAAACTTCTTGAGACACATAAATTCTGGCGACCCAATTCGGATACACATTTGGCAATAACTGCACGTTCCGCATCGCGCCTTCAAGATAAAGCGGATTTGTTCCGTACAGAGAGAACGAGACAATACGTCTTTTCTTAGCAAAGTCAGGGATTACGCGGCTCATTCTGGCATTCCTGCAGGTTGAGCCAACTCGTAGCCGACCTCCATCCACCTTCGACGTGTCGCCGTTCCAAGTGGGCGTGTACAGCGAAAGTTATGGTAATAAAGTTTGCTTCGACTCAGTTCTAACGACTCCATCATGCATCGGATAGAGCTCTCCATGCAGTGGATCTCCGTGGCTCTTTCCAACAAGCTTCCCAAATGAAAAATGCTCTCGCTAATGTCATTTCGCACAATTGGCAGATGGATAGACTCGGTATTGATGACGAACCCTCTTGATACGTCGTCATGCACAAAAGCAAACGGAGCTTGCGGAGCCAGTTTTCGATAGACCCGTTCTTCCTCATCCAGGTCTCGTTGCCAATAGCATTTTGTATATCGGTACTCGTACGGCAAATCCAACTGGAGATAGAACAACTGATCAAAGAACAAGTGAGGATGCTTTGCCGCAAGTCGCTTGAGCGATCGATGACCAACGCTCAAGAAATTTGTGCTGTTATACTTTTGCAGGATTCGCCAAACTTCCGAATGCTCTTTTTTCTGATCGTCGATGGGCAAAACCTTTATCCTCGATTCGTCGCGATACATCCATTCGACCATCGTGGCATTACGCTCCTTGCAGAATACGAATAGACTATTCCTATCGTGTAGCTCCTCCAGCAAACTCCGAACTAATCCGTTGCAGTGGATCATATCTCCCAAGCCGAGGTGGTGATGAACATACAGGTCTTGATCGCGTGCCAACTTCACTCTGAATCTTGGCGTCGACGCAAAATGCAAACGTGGCGGTCGGAGTCTCAATGGAGCGAATGGGAGTTTCATGGGAGTTGATCAAAAAGCGAACATGCACAACAGTCGATAAACGAGGGCAGCCTAACTCCCATCGGTGTCTAGCAAAACCATGCCTTGATAGCAATATCAGCATGGATGCCCGGCGGTTAATGCTAGCGTCACGGGCGATTGCTCGGTAGAAATCTTGGGCAAAGTGTAGCGATTTTAACGATCGTACTCATGCCGCGCTGGGCCACGTTCCGATCCCACAGAAAAGGTTTATTGGTATTGGTTCCTATTAGGGAAGCACACGGATGTACGAGTCATTTTTCGGGTTTGTCAATCGCCCTTTTCTACCGGCCCCCACTCTTGACCGATATTACCCTGTTCCAGCCATGGAACAGACGATACAAACTGCCAATCGTGCCATTGCGAGAGCCGAAGGTCCGGTAGCCATTTTTGGTGGTACAGGACTGGGGAAGACGGTCTGCTGTTTAAGAATTGCGGAGCATTTTCGGCGCAATTTCGAAGTTGTAATGCTTGCAAGTTCGCATTTGGTGACACGACGCGCTCTACTTCAGAGTTTATTGTTCGAATTGCGAATGCCATTTCGAGATTTGAACGAGGGTGAATTGCGACTCACACTGATGAATCGTCTGCAACCCTCTCCGGATTCGCAAAGCGAAGGGCTTTTGTTGATTATTGACGAGGCGCAAACGCTCTCCATCAAGCTATTGGAGGAAATTCGCCTTCTGACCAATGTCATGCGCAACGGTTTGCCGCGTGTCCGATTGGTCCTTTGCGGTAGTCTCAAACTAGAAGATAATCTGTGCCACCCACAGATGGAGTCGCTCAATCAACGCATAGCGACGCGTTGCTTCCTCACTCCTTTATCCATGGAGGAGACAGCACAATACGTAGCACATAAGGTCGAGCTATCAGGCGTTTCTCACTCCAGCGTTATTACCCGTGACGCCTTGGAGGCGATCTATCGCGGATCGGATGGGATCCCTCGCTTGATCGACCGGTTGGCGGATCAGTCGCTTCTGCTAGCTACCCAGGAAAGGCAACGCCCCGTCTCCGCCGCTTTGGTCGGAAAAGCATGGGGAATGCTTCAGCAATTGCCAAACCCATGGAGTGAACCCGAGTCCATCAAGACGACTGCGAAGTCGCCATCCTTCGTGGCGCAAATGTCCGAGGTTTCGCAGTATTCGACGATATCGGATTCCGACTCATTATCCCAAACTGAACCGACTTCCAACATTGCCGCTTGGTTTCAAGCGACCTCGGCTCCAGCCGTCAAAAAGGAAAGTATTGTAGAATTTGGTACTCTCGACGAAGCGAATGATCCCGGTCCATCTAAAACATCGACATCCGCACCTGGGGCCGCTGCTTACTCGATGTTCAACGCCGATCGCCCTACAGCTCAAGTACCAGTGAACACTGAACTCCAGCCCTATTCCTTATCTTGTGAACCGTGCGCGTGGGAACGAGAGCTAGACGAATATCAATTGGCTCCAATCGGTCGAACTGACTCCGTGGCACACATGGACGCTTCCCAGGAGATCCAGTCGACAAAGATCGATTCCTCGAATGTGTTCGGCAGTGATTTTGACGAAGAGTTCAATCTCCCCGTCCAATCTTCCAACGGGTACAAATCATACTCAGGAGTCGCGTTTGGCAATCTAAACTACGACTTGCATTCCATGGAGAATGAACAAGTTAACCAATTTGAACTCGAGGAAGCACAAGACTTTTTGGTACCATCGGCAAGGGTTTCTGGCGATACGAGTACTGTAGATCGAGACTCATCTTTCTCGGATATCCGCAAGGTTTCTTTCGAGCCAATATCGAATATCACTCCGTCGCAAGCTGCGAATTTAGAGCGTCAAGTCGAACAAGAGATGCGTGAACTGGTCTCCGATCTCAACATGAATGCTATGACTTTTGATCCAATGCAGTCGATCGTGGAAACATCTGACCAACCATCGCCTGTACTATTGGACCGCTTTGTCGAACGAGATGTTCTTTCTTTTGCGGAAATGAACGATCAATGGGAACCGAACGAAAGAATCGAGCGTCGTTCTCGTCCCGTGACCAATGCAGGTGATGACCGCGACATGCTTGTCGTGGAAGAGGACTTAGAAACGATTCGCAATACGGTGGACGGAGTCCCTAAAGCACCGCATCGTCCTGTCCTTCATCCGTACGCAAAACTCTTTAGCAATCTCCGGAACAGCTAGATATGCTTTCATCGATTCGGGGATACGTGCGAAAACAACCTCAGTTCGTATTAGGATTGCATGGATTGTTCGATTCCGTTCCAGAGAAAGGCCGAGAAACAACCATTTCTGAGATATGGGAAGCGTTTCAGTTGCAATTGACGCGCTCGGTCGAACAGGAGTGGCAGATCATACCAACGCGATTTGACGCGACCCAGATAGTGTCAGAGACCCCGAAGCATTCTCGCAATAATCGTTATGATCAAATGCGAATGGTCGGTCATTGGAAGCAGAATCGTCTAAGTTTGGTAGACTTAGGTTTCCATGGACAAGATGTCGTTTCCCAATTTGGCCGACACTGTGATGGGGTGATACTAGTCCTTGCCGCAAGCAGATCTGTGGGTATAAAGTGGCTAGATCAACTGCGGATACACAACATCCCTTGGCTGGGTTACTGGGACATGGAAGTACAATCGCTTCCGCAACTTCAGAAAGTCGGTTAGTAGAATCATGGTTCGATGTTTGGTAACAGGTGGTTCCGGCTTCATCGGTTCTCATATTGTGCGTGGACTTTTGGATGCAGGACATTCCGTACGAGTCTTGGACAATCTATGTACGAGTACTCGTGAGAATCTCGAAGAGGTTTCCGATCGAATCGAGTTTATTGAGGGTGATGTTCTCGACCCAATTGCCGTTCGCGAAGCAGTCTCCGGCATCGAGAGAGTTTTCCATCATGCGGCATTGGCATCCGTTCCTCTCTCACTCGAGCGTCCACTGGATTCACACGCAGCCTGCGCTACTGGGACGCTGAACATGTTGCAATGCAGTGTTCAAGCGAAGGTGAAGCGATTTGTCTACGCCGCCAGTAGTAGCGCCTACGGTGATCAACCTACATCGTCGAAGCGAGAAACGGACTTACCCATGCCATTGTCCCCCTACGCTGTCGCCAAATTGGCAGGGGAGTATTACTGCCAAGCTTTTTTTCATAGCTTCGGACTAGAAACCGTTGGAATTCGTTACTTCAATGTGTTTGGGCCTCGCCAGGATCCCAACAGTGCCTACTCAGCCGTGATACCATTGTTTGTTAGCCGAATACTCACAGGCCAGCCTGCGATCGTCTATGGCGATGGTTTGCAGTCTCGCGATTTTTGTTATGTGGCCAATGTCGTGCATGGGAATTTATTGGCAGCCGAGCGTCCGAACATCGGGGGCCGAATCATCAATGTGGCGGATGGGCAGCAGACGACACTTCTGCAATTATTGAAGATGCTCGCCAAACAGCTTGGGTTTACGCCAAAAATCGAATTTCACGCTCCGCGCGTTGGTGATGTCCGTGAAAGCTTGGCTGACATCACGCTGGCTCGCAAGCTGTTGGGGTACGAACCTCAAATTCGATTGGAAGAGGGAATCAGCCGAACCATCGAGTACTATCGCTCCACCGTCGCAGCCTAAGTTGGCTCGCTACTTCAACGCATGCTTTCCTAATGCCGTACGTTTGCGATTCACTGCAATCCAAGCGAGCGGCGATTGTTTCAAAAGCTTGATCAATTGACTTGAAGAGACGTCGAATTCCTCTGCAATTGGTGACAGCTCCCATTGGTTGGTTTCCAAGCGATTCAGCAATTCAGCCAGAATAGCAGGCCAATCCCAATTCGTTACAGATACGGCGATGCGGCCTTGCCGAGTATACTTTGCGAACAGCAGTTCCCCATCGATGGAGGGGACAGTTCGCATTTCGACGGCCAAATTAACTCGCAATCGGTCCATCGCAACACGACGGTTGTCCTGTTGTGTTCGTCGCTCCGAGGCTGATCCGCTAATGCCCGTCGAAACATGGGTGACGTCGACGGCCGTTTCCACTTTGTTTCTGTTCTGCCCACCAGGTCCCGAGGCTCGCTTGAAACTGACGCGACATTGTTTCTCGAGCTGCTCGTGGGGAAGAAAAACGGGATGCATGGCTTGAGGCTTCTAGGTGAACTCGCTCGCGGATCTGTTTTTCCGGTGAATCGATCCGCAGAATCGTTACAGAACATAATTTTATCGCACTCCTCAAGTCTTTACTAACCTGATCGTTTGCTTCTAGGACTTTTCGGAGCTATATCACGAAGGCTCACTTCTGGAGATAGTTCTTCATTCGTTGCAGTCAAAGCTATCGGAGCGATCATGGTTGTAATTGTCGGATGCATAATTGTTTGTGCGAGTGTTATCGGCGGGTTCATTTGGGCCGGTGGACATGTGGGTGCATTGATTCAGCCATCAGAAGTGCTTGTCATTGGCGGTGCGTCCGGCGGCGCGTTGGTCATCATGTCTTCACCTGCGGTTCTCAAAGGCCTCGTCAAAGGGATTATCCAAGCGCTCAAGGGGGACCCATATAGTAAAAAATCGTATGAAGAAACGTTCTCTGCGCTATACGAGTTGTTTCGGATTGCACGTCGCGACGGATTGCTTGCACTCGAAGGGCACATTGCGGACCCACACAAAAGCGCTGTCTTTGCCAAATATCCAAAGTTAGCGGCGGATCATCACGCTACTGAGTTTATCAAGGGCGCATTCGGTCCAGTGATAGACGGTTCTGTGCGTCCTGAAGATGTGGGCGCCCTGATGGACATTGAAATCCATGCCATGGAAGAAGAGCATCATTTGCCCATTCACGCATTACAAACAACCTCAGACGGACTCCCAGGATTTGGAATCGTGGCGGCGGTTCTTGGGATCGTGGTCACGATGGGGCACATCGATGGTCCCCCTGCGGAAATCGGGCACCACGTGGGTGCTGCACTGGTGGGAACGTTCTTGGGAATTCTCGCGTCGTACGGTTTCTTTGCTCCGCTCGCTGGGAAAATGAATCTGATCGGACACTCCGAAAGCTCTTACTTCAAAACCATCGCTTGTGTGCTGCAAGGTTTCTTTAACGGCATGCAGCCGAAGATGGCAATCGAAACAGGACGGCGCGGCCTGAGCCATGATTTGCGACCAACCAACGAAGAGATGGAAGCTCTCTTCAAAGCCGTGGATTCAGGGGGTTAGTCATCATGGGTGGTGGTGGAGGTGCTTGGAAAGTTGCTTATGCGGACTTCGTGACTGCGATGATGGCGTTCTTTATGGTGATGTGGCTCACGTCCCAAAGCCAAGAGGTAAAGAGCGCTGTTGCAGAGCATTTTAAAAACCCGGGGGGTAAACGACTGTCGGGTATGGATGCTAGATCGCTTGTACCGTCGGCAAACAATGGCAATGGCAATCGGCGTCCCGTGAAAGCCAAAGGATCCAAAAAATCTGATGGCGAAGCAAAGCATCGAGAAATGACCGATGAAGGAGAGCGTTCCAATGTCGGTTCGATCGTCCCCTTCGCTTTGAATTCATTTGAGGTGAATCAAGATGGCCGAGAAATACTGCTTGCACTCATCCCAGAGCTGGAGGGAAAACAGCATCGAATCGAAGTACGCGGACATGCGGCGAACAACGGCGGAAACGGGAATCAAGCTGCTGTTGATGCGTGGTCCATTGCTTTTCGTCGAGCCTTGTCTGTCTCGCAATTCTTGATCGATAACGGTGTCGACCCCAGACGAATTCGAACAAGCGCGGCAGGCAACTCAGAGCCTCGCTTCAAAGAAGATCGTGTTGACCCCAATCTGGATTCGCGCGTAGAAGTTTTCGTCCTGTCAGAGATCTTTGAAGATCCGTCCTCCATATCGGAGCGGCTTATCTCCAACAAATCTCTCGATGCAGAAGCTGCCGAAATCGAGGCGAAACAGAAAGCCCAAGAATCGAGTGAGCCAAAGAGCGGCGGCCATTAAACACAAGTGGGGGCCATTACACAGCGGCGCCCGTTAGAGAGTGTGTGACCGCGACAAAAGACACGTTCTGACTGTAGCTTGGGACCATTGTCTCGAGCGGATGGATTTTCAAGGAGTTATTGACGGCCGGGCCAATGGTCCCAGCCTACTTTGACTTTTGTCGGCTGTGTCCCGTAATCTTCGAAACCCCGGATCAGTTCCTGTCGCACCTCCAGGGCTCAACGTCCCGCATTGCTAGCACTCCTGGGGGGGTGCCAACCCCGGGTAAGCTAGCAAAGAACTCGCCAAGCCCTGAAGGGGCGAAAGGAACCCTTCTAACATCAAAGCGCTTCGAAGGACTGAGACGAGGCTTGGAGCGTCACTTCGGCTTGCTATCCACGAGCCAATGGAATCGAGATAGCGAAAAACCAACCCTATTGGAACACTAATCAACACTGATTACCACTAATCCAATGAGTCCACAATCTACGGAAAGGAATTCATTAGTGAAGATGAGCGTAGATTAGTGTTCCCCCCAAAGTAATCCATCAAGCGTGGATCGAAGTGCCATCGCATGTCCGACCGTGCTCGCCCAGCGACGCAATCACGCAAGTAAAGGTAGAAAGACACAAAGTACCTGTGCCCCCACAATCCCTATACTAGACTAGAAAGAGCGGCGACAGATAGTTTGGCTAGCCTTCCAAGGAATCGATGTTGAGATCTGCCGCTGGGCGATCCAATCCGGAACCGACGGACTTCGGAGTTGCGGAGTTCGCTTCGCGATAAGGGATCACGACCAATCTTCCGACATCCAAACGCAGCACTTTGACATTCACCCCTTTTTCAATGGGTCCAGTTTCACTGAACGCTTCGTACGTCTTGTTGCCGATCTGTACTAACCCACTAGGCAACATTTCGCACATCGTAACCCCAATCGCATTCAATAGACTGGTCGCTGTTCCGGCTTCGCCAGCATCGGACCAGACAAACTCGTCAGCAGGTGTAGGTTCGACAATCAGTCTTTTCCCCATAGGTGTTCGAGGCCATATCTCCAGGAATAGCCAAAACATCAATGGCATCGAAAGGCATGTCGCAATCACCATCCAGATTCCGGTTGTAACACTGTGGAGAAAAGCACAGTAGACGGAACCCAAGATGAGCAACCCGGTGACGCCGATCAACACGCCGCCACTCGGTATCATGATGTCGATCACAAAGATCACCAACGCTAGAACAAAAAGCCCCAACGCATATGCTAAGAATGTCACAGCAAATCTCCTGACTCGAAAGTCAGCATCTTAACACCATTCTGATTTCGATAGAACTTCAGCCTTGCCCGAGACGAGATATTGCCTCTGGTTGTCTATTTGGGGGTGGCTGTTATCATGACATCGACTTGTAGTTGTAGTCGGTCGGCAGCCACGATTGAGTTGGTTGAATCGAGCTCAATCCAGACTCCAACGGATCGGAAATCGGTGCGAGCCATCGGATTCGGTGATCGTAGTTGCGATCCTCCGACAACTCTGTCGATTCGTATGACCTTTCCTTCCAAGTCTCGATTCAAAGCGGAGGATTTCAGCTTGGCGATATCTCCAATTTGAATTCGTCCAACGTCGGCCTCGAATACCTCGGCAACGCAAACCATTTTGGTCAAATCGGCAATCTCAGCGATAGGGAGAGTGGTGATTCTTTCGCCTACTTCGGTCAGCACATTGACCACCGTCGAGTCATAGGGGGCTCGTATCGTCGATTCTGCCAATTGCATTGTCAGAAGCTCGATTTGTTTCTCAAGGGGAGCGACGGGCGAATTTTCTTCGATGGCAGATCGCGAGAGCTCTGCCGCTTGAAGGGACTGGTTTGACTGCTCCCACTGCATCTCGGATTGACGCAGACTCGAAGCTGCGGCGAGAATAGATTGTTCCGTGGTCGCGCTTGCTTTTTCATATTCCATTTCGCGCGACTCCAACTCTATTTTTCCCACGACCGCCATTGTCAACGGGTCGTTTCGCAATTGTCGCAGACTTTCGATTTGCCTACGCAATAGCGTTAGCTGCTTTTCCGCTTGCTTTGCCATTTCCAATTGTTTCCTGGCAAGCTCTATCGACATCTCGGCTGCAACAACTCTTGAGTTTGCGAGGGACACACCGAGGTCAAGCTCTCGTTTCATGGTGCGAAGAGTCGTCTTTGCTTCTTCTAGCTTCAACTCGGCGGCTTCGAGTTCTATCTTTTTGAAGGAGTCGCTCTTCAAAATGGCGATCGGTTGATCCTTGACTATCGTTTCGCCTGGCTTCACCAGGATAGATTCCACGCGGTCGCCCGGTAAGCCGCTGAGCCGTGCAATTCCACGTGCAGGAAGTAACTTTCCTTGAGCATTGATCTGGCGAGCAGCGGTTGATGCCGAGGTGGGAGAGTGGCTTTTGTTCGAAGCATCTGCAATCGAATCGCGAGCAACTGCAGAATCGAGAATTGGAGATTCCAGGTAACTGTTGAAGAAAATCAATAGAATCGCTGCTGCAAAACAAAAACTCGTTAGTATTCGAGGAATCGAGCGCATCGAGTATCTTTGGAGCGGCTAGAAATTGTAGCGTCTAGGAAATTTCGAACGGGGTACGGACATCCAGCCAATTGGAATCGAAATGGAGGTGTCCTCTAGATTACACTCAGAATTCTATTCTGGCTTAACTGTCGCGAAAATTGTTTGCAGGATGAAGAACAAAAATGGTACCCGGCACCGTCCAACGCGCAACTCTATTTGATCCGCAGACTCGGCTTAGAACCGGTGCGGGAGAAATGCCGTCGATACGCGCCAACGATCTCAAGCATTTTTTTGGCGAGGGTGAATTGCGAAAGCAAATCCTCTTTGACAACAACCTGACAGTGTTCCCGGGTGAAATCATCATCATGACGGGTCCTAGTGGTTCTGGAAAAACCACACTGTTGACATTGGTAGGGGCGCTTCGCACGGTCCAGGAAGGCGAACTCGAGGTTCTGGGGAGACCGTTGAAGGGTGCTTCCCCTGCAAAACTGATGGAATTTCGGCGTGAGATCGGTTTCATCTTCCAAGCCCACAACCTTTTCGAGTCGCTTACGGCAACGCAGAATGTTCGTATGTCGCTGGAATTGATGACGCCCAAAATGAATACCAAAGAACTCAATTCCAGGGCCCGCGACATGCTAGATCGCGTCGGGTTGGGGAATCGGATTCATCATAAACCGAGACAACTATCCGGCGGGCAGAAACAACGCGTTGCCATCGCGCGCGGTCTGGTTCATCAGCCCAAACTCGTATTGGCAGACGAGCCGACTGCGGCTTTGGATGAACACAGCGGAAGAATGGTCGTGGAATTGCTTCAGAAAATGGCCGCGGAACAAAAGTCTACTATCTTGATCGTGACCCATGATAACCGAATCTTAGATGTCGCAGACAGAATCGTAACCTTGGTCGATGGACGTATCCGCAGTGATGCTCTTATGAAGGAAGCGGCTATCTTGACGCAGATGATTGCTAAATGCAAAGTGTTTCAAAAAATCACACCTAGGACGCTTACGCGTATTGCTGATGAAATGACCATCGAGCTTGTGCCTGCCAACACGCGCATCATCCAAGAAAACGAGCCGGGTGATCGATTCTTCTTGATAAGAAAAGGGGCTGTCTCTGTTCGACGCGGATCTCCCGAAGAAGAAATCGCCACTCTGCAAACCGGCGACTTCTTTGGCGAAGCCGCGTTGATTACCGGGCAACCGAGGAACGCGAGTGTCTACGCGACAGAGGATTCACTGCTTTGTTCTCTAAGCGCGTCGAGCTTCAAGTCTGCCATAGCAGAATCGGCAAGCCATGACGATGAAATCCGAACCGCTTACTTTGAACGATAGGCGGCGAATCGCACTCGTCGTTTATTCGACAGATTGACTCGACATCACGCCGCTTTTGTTAAGATTGATCGTATCGATCTGTGGTTTGTTGTCATTCCTGGCCTTGGTATTCAAAGCTTCCCATGGCTTCAAATAGTAATAGTGTGGAACATGCGGCCCTCGGCACTTTTGGTAGTTGCCGTTGCAAACATTCTCCCTCCAAGACATCGCCTCTTGGCTCGATGGTTCAATGACAGCCGCGAAGTGCCCGCCAATGTATCGAGGTCGATTGTAGACCGCTCGGTACTCAGGCCAACTGTTCCATAGGTGATGCGAAAAAAAGTCGGGGCGCTGCAACGCAGGATCAAGATAGGTACCTGATAAATCCCCTGCCTGCGAAGATGAAGATCCTGTGGCGAAAGCGATCCACAATGTGCTGACTAGAACGGCTGTCCATTTTTTTTGAATCATAGTTGATGCTCCCAGCATCTAAGTGGTTTTTCAATGTCGTCCCTGACACCCAATCTATCGCCAAAAAGAAGTTGACTACGTTCCCGAAGTTCCCAAGTGCAACCACAATGAATTTGCTAGCAATTGGGTCGTGCGTGATTTAACAGGAATGCGCTATTTGATGGCAATAACGACGTGGTTGCCTGATTCGTAACACCTGGGCTGTTTTGTAACTATCCAGGCGATCAAACAAATGGAAACACCAACGCTAAGTGTGCACCATAGATCCGAGTAAGCCCAGTGCCCCTGGTCAAGGCTAATGGCCCACTCCATCCAGGAGGGGACAGCATCTCCTCGGCTGCCATGCGTGGCCAGAAGCATCGAGATCGCATTGTGCACAAAGTGGAATACAATAGAACAAACGACTCCACCCGTTTTGTAAGCAAGCCAACCGAGTAGCAGTCCCATGATCGTGGCTGTAATCGATTGTTGCAGCACTCCGTGAGACAAACCGAACAGCAAGGAAGTGGCGAGGATGGCTCTAAGGTGACCGTTGTTTCGTTGCAGTCCGGAGAATAGAAATCCACGGAATACAAGTTCTTCGCTGATAGCAGGAAGCAACGCCAGTATCAGAATTACTCCACCTATAGGCGCTGAAGCTAGCAATCCATCGAACTGCTGAAGCATGTTGGTGGTTTCTTCTCCCAGTCGGTATTCGTTGCTGATCGCCGTCGCTAGAACAGTGTAGGTAGGGTGCAATGCTCCGGCGAGAAGCACCACGGCCGCCAGATCGATCAGAGAGGGTTGCGTAAGCCTGAGAGAGCGAATGACCGACTTTGTCAGCATCGTTGCCATGATCAATGCCGGCCCCAGCATCATGCCAATCTGAATAATCAATGTCGATGAGACGATCGTTTCCCATGTCAGCTCAGACGTACTCATTGACAGTCGACCAAAGAAAAGACAAACGAGGATCAAAAGGCCGCAGAGTAATGATTCATTGGCCGTCGGCGTGTCCTCACGTTGACGCCATGCATCACGCAGCCAGTGCTTGAGTGATGAACGTGCGCTATCGCGAAACATAACGCTTTCGCTTTCAAATTGCCGTACTGCCCAGCGAGTCGCTAGCAGGATGCAGAACACGGTTACCGCGATGACCGTTGGCAAGTAGAGGATTGCATTCACGTACTCACCATCCATCAACGTCTTCGATAAGAGGACTGCACCTGTCACAGGAATGACGCAGGTCCCAGGCGAAAGAGTGACTCCCGGAATCATGGGCAACATGACCAATGGCATCCCCACCAGAATTAGTGGCATCAGATAGTATTGGCCTTCTTTTGTGCTTCTAGCTAAGCTCGCAACGGCCAAAGCGATGGCACTGAACATTGCTGCTATGGGAATTACAAGAAGAATCAACCAACCCATCGATCGAATCGGCAATGGCCGCATAGCTTCAGCCATTTCGGAAACGCCAGAACCTGCGAATCGATTCAAGACGACGAGTGCTGTCGTATACATACTGAACAAATTGAGCAATGCTGTGCCGAGGCTAAAGCACATGACGGTCAATAGTTTCCCCCAAACAATTTCCCGTCTCCTCGCAGGACTGCAAAGCAGTGTTTCGAGTGTTCCTCGCTCTTTTTCTCCTGCACACAAATCGATCGCTGGATAAAAAGCACCGGTGAGAGCCCAAACTAACATGACAAAAGGAAGTATTTTTGACCATATCAATGACCGCTTTGTTTCGGGGGAAGCAACATCAATGATATTCAATTGTGGTTCGTCCAAGGTTCCGACGTGGGTCGAAGTCGATGCCAGTTTCCGTCGTATCCATGTTTGATGCGCGGATGAGACCCGTTCATGGAAGAGAGTCGCGGCCTGTACGGATCGTTCCCAGCGTTGATTGCAAACAACCTGAATAGATGAGTTCCATGGCTCTGCTGCAAACTGAGGAGGAATGATAGCGATCGCATCAACACCTTCGGACTTGAGAAGTGTTTCGACCTCTTGTTGCATTGAGTTCGTTACGACTTCGGACTGGGATGCTCTAAGTTTGGCTTCGTGCTCCGCGAGACGACAGACTAGCGATTCCTCAAGAGCTACCGGTTTCCAATCGATCTTTGCATTGGAACCTTCAGGGAATAACGGGAGATCCGAATGGATATGGGGAACTCCTGCAATTCCGATTGTTACGCGTCCATTGCGATGGAACTGCGCGACCTCAAACATCACCATCCCCATTAGCGGGTAAAGCAATAGAGGGAGAAAAAAGATCGTGAACATTGTTCGACGGTCACGGAGCTGATCTCTTACTTCGCGTTGAAAGATCAGCTTAACATGTGTCCAATTCATTGCGAAACTCCGACAAGTTGCGTTGCAGGAGTCTCGCTCTGAATGATCAGTTGGTAGAAAAGCTCCTCAAAATCATTTTGCTGATGTCTCTCTGCGAGTTCCGGCAGTGTACCTGAGTCCACGATATGCCCTTTGGCCATAATGGCAACTCGGTCACAAAGCCGCTCGACTTCTCGCATAATGTGCGTTGAGTAGATGATACACTTACCATCATCCCTCAAACCCTTTACTATGTTTTGGAGTGAACGAGCGACGAGGACATCGAGTCCGAGCGACGCTTCGTCAAAGATCAATACTGGTGGGTCGTGTATCAAGGCTCTAGCGATGGAGACCTTCTGCTTCATGCCTGTCGACATCTTGGCGCCTGGACAGTCACGGAAATCGTACATCTGCAACTGTGCGAACAACGTATCCATCCGTTTGTTTAACTCATCGGACGGAATATCGTAGAGTCGTCCAAAATATTCGACCATCTCCCAGGCGGACATGCGGTCATAAATGGCAGTGTTGTTGGAGACAAATCCGATCGAATGGCGAACATAGTGCGGTTGAGCCATGACGTCAAAGTTGAAAACGCGGGCGGTCCCAGCCGTCGGCTTCAAGATGGTTGCTAGAATGCGCAAGGCAGTGGTTTTTCCGGCGCCATTCGGCCCCAACAATCCGAAGACCTCACCTGCCTTTGCCGAAAACGAAATTCTGTTTACAGCATAGTATTCACCCAGCAATGCGTCAGGATAGACTTTTGAAAGTTGATGTACGTGTACGAGTTCCATCAGAACGCATTCGGTTTGGTGACACCGTTCAATGTGGCTAAACCACATCTTTATTACAATCCTTCATCTTTACCCCGCCATTCACGTCGAGGCTTAATCCGTTCCGTCGGAAATCTTCAAAAAAAAATGGTCAGTCCGTATCCTCCAATCAATCGGAACAAGAAGTACATAAACTCACCGAGTCATCCATGATTGTTTTGCACTTTTTCGTGTGCACGATTTGCATTCATGTCTGTACGACCTAGTTTTCTAAAGCACTGATGTCCCCTCTAATTTCAAAAGTGAATTGCATGAGCACCGAAGTCAACATTCGCGATCTTGAACAGGTTCTATCGAATGCTCAACTGCCAGCACTACCGACCAGCGCGATGAAGTTGCTTGAATTGTCTCAGGATTCTCGAAATGGTCCCACTGAGTATGCCAGGCCTATAGAAGCCGACGTCGGGCTCATGGGCCAGACCCTGCGATTTGTCAATTCTTCCTATTTTGGATTCTCGCGAGAGATCGCGTCGATTCAACAAGCCATAAAACTTCTGGGAGTCCGGACGATCAAGAACTTCGCCCTTTGGAGTGCGGTTTTCTCTTTAGTTCCCAATCCCAAGTTTGGCTCTTTTGATTTAAAGAATCTATGGCAAGATTCATTAAGACGGGCTGTATTCGCACGTATTCTGGGACGAGCCATCAAAGTACCGAACGCGGAAGACCTGTTTGCTGCTGCTTTGCTTCAGGACATGGCGATTCCACTTTTGTTGAAAGCGCTTCCGCAACAATATGAAAAATTAATTGAACGAAGAATCGAGGAAAAAGTAAGGCTTTCCAGCTTGGAGAAGGAGCTTTTCGGTTGGGATCACGCACAGGCGGCAGCAGCACTCTGCCGAAACTGGAGACTCCCGGAAGAGTTTGCTATTCTGATAGAACGCCACCCGAATGTTGACGAGTTGCTGAACGGTTCCAACGCGAGAATAGACGCTGCTTGTGTTGCAATCGCCTCCTTGTTGCCTTCCTGCAGAGATGATTCTTGGGAAGAACGAGATGAGTTTATTGACGCTCTCGACAAGATCACTGGGGCAATTTTAATTGATCTCGATGAGATGATGAAATCCGTGGACGAGTCGTTTGCGGAGTTTGCACCGCTCATGAAACTTGCCGTACCCGAACGGACGTTGACCGACTGGATCAACCTTGAAGAATTGCCGGCTTAGTTACTGCGACGCAGATTCCAGAATAGGCGTAACATCCTTACAATGGGGTTATGACACTAAAAGCATGCCATTGTTGCGGACTCGTCCATTCTATCCCTGACCATAAGCCGTCGAGCAAAATTGTTTGCAGTCGCTGTGGAACCTCGATGGTATCGCGAGCGAATCAAACGAAGATGCGCAACCGAGTTGCAGCTTTCACGCTCGCTGCCTTAGCCTTGTTTCCGGCGGCTGTGCTCTTGCCCATTCTTGAAGTACAACGATTGGGGCATCATCACCGAAGCAGCATTCTCGGAGGGATTTTGGATCTGTTTACTCACGGTAGCTACTTTGTTGGCGCTATCATTCTTTTGTTTTCAATCATACTTCCGTTAACCAAACTGATCGCCATGCTCGAACTGACATGGCTTTGTAGTTTAAATGAGAAGCACAGGGCACGAACCTATCGATGGATGGAGATCGCCGGAAAATGGAGTATGATGGACGTGATGCTTCTGGCACTTCTGGTGATGCTCGTCAAACTAAGTGGACTCGTGGAGTTTCATTTTGGCCCAGCCGTCTTTGCGTTCTCTCTCTGCGTTGCTTTTAGTCTGATCGCAACCCTGAGTTTTGATCCGCATGCCATTTGGGAGTCCGCGTGATGAACATGGACCAGGAAATGGACCAGCCGCATTTTGCCCCGCCAGAGATTCCATCGGCAATTGTAGTGCCCATCAACGCGGATAGCCCAACAAAATGGTGGTGGTTAACAGCAGTCTGCGTTCTAGTCAGTGTTTCGCTATTCTTCTACTCTCGACGAACAATTGGAGAACCGATTGTCATCGAGTTTTTAGACGGTTACGGAATCAAACCTGAAGATCGACTCAAACATCATGGAATCGACGTGGGCCAAGTCGAGCAGGTCGAACTTTCCCCAGAATTGGATAAGGTTTTGGTTCATGTGCGTTTGCAACGCAATGCATCGACACTTGCACGCGAAGGGACGCAATTTTGGATTGTGCGGCCGACGCTCTCCATTGATTCGGTTGGCGGACTGGAGACCATTCTTGGAGCAAAGTATCTAGCGGTTGCACCTGGTCCGGCAAAGGGGCCTAAGGCGAGTCGATTCATAGGCTTAGAAACGCCACCCGTCGCATCGGCGAAAGACGGTTCGTTAGAAATACTGCTCGACAGTGGAATGCGTGGCGGGCTGTCCAACGGGGCTCCCATTCTTTACCGTGGGTACAAAATTGGGAGCGTGCTCCAGGTTGGATTAGCGACCGATGCGCGGAGTGTGCGCGCGCGTTGCGCGATCGAGCCCGAATATCGCGACTTGGTTCGAACCAATACCAAATTCTGGAACAGAAGCGGATGGCGGCTCAACATTGGATTGACTGGTATCAAGCTGGATGCCGACTCTATAGCTCAAGTTGTTTCCGGAGGAATCGAAATGGCGACTCCCGATAGTCCAGAGCCTGCAGTCAGCATGGGGCATCGATTCGTGCTCCATGAAGAAGCGAAACCCGAATGGACTCAATGGCAACCCTCCATCGGACATGGTGAACTTTGGAATAGGCTTGAGAATCGATTGCCTCAACCACAGCGCATGGCATTGCGTTGGCAAGAACGATCCTACGGTTTTCGGGTGAATCGACAATTGACAGGTTGGTGCCTCCCGCTCGACGATGGCTCCGTCCTTTGTCTAAAAGAGCAACTCGTTGCTCCGGAGGCGGCGTTAGGAGATACCGTTTCGATTGAAGTTGCTGGTTTATCATGGGCTCCTAGTTCGATCCAATGGCTCGCCGATTCGGGTAGTACTCCTCAAGACCCCAGAATCATTCGCTTCCGTCCCGCGAATCGACTTCCAGACGATGTTGCCTTATGGGCCTCAAAGAATGTTGCCGCTGCTCCATCGACACCGTGCAGTATCGTTTTGGCGTGCGACGATCCGAATTCTTCCGTCTCACTCGATGCTGGAAGATTCGTAGCGGATGGCGTTATTTGGAGTATCGATTCGTCCGTCGTGCTGTCGAACGATTTGCTAGGCATACCGGTGATTCGGGCCGAATCCAATGAAGTCATCGGATTGCTCGTTCCCAGTGACAAAGCCTCGATTGTGGTTTTGCTAAAATAAAATTACTCACGCGAGATAGTCTAGTTGCTCCTGGGCTAACACTGCGATCGCATACGCGGGCGCACAACGGGAAAGCCCTTCGCCGAGCATTTTAGACCACTCCAGTTTGGGGATGTTCCAGGTAGCGATTTGTAATGCATCTTCCAGCAAAAAACCACCGTGGCCGCAAACGATGATCCGATCCGGTGTCAAGCTTTCGCCAGGGATGGAGCCTGGCCGTTTGCTCGCGAGTTTTGAGGACTTGGATTTTCCCATCGCGGAACGGGACATTGCACATACCTGTTGCATAGCTCTTGCAATCAGACTAGCCTGCTCCCTGCGAACGCAGCTTGCTATCGCATCGATGTCTTCGTCTGCAAGCGTGGATCCATCTTCTCCGACAATACGTGCTAGGCGGTGCCTGGCACCTAAGCGATTCGCGGGTTGCCCGTCAGACGTGTCGCAATCCGAATCGTCCTCTGGCATGTCCCCTAACCAAATATGCACATCTCTCGACGCGGCAAAATATTCGTTCATCACGGGGCATAGACTTCCGTACAAAGGGACACGCTGTACGATGGCAGCGACATTGGACCGTTCGATGCCTGTGTAGACCAACGCTCCGCATTGCAGTCGTTGTGAATCGGTGGCTGCGTCGATCGCAATATTGCCGTCGACAATCGGGATCAGATCGGTCGTCGTTGAGCCGATGTCCACCAGTAACGACATTCCCGTGGGATAGGTCGCCCCAACGACCCTCGCTAAGGCATGCCAATTCGATGCGGCGACGGTCCAAGGGACTCGCGCTGCAGCCGATGGAGTCCGCCATTGTCCATCCACACCGTAAATACGAACCATGGATGCAGGCAGGATGAGCGTCGTTTGCTCTAATATGCGGAGAACGCCTTCCGAGCGAGTGGTGAAGCAGTCTGCAAGTTCACCCGTCATGGTGACACCCACGCCAATAAACGCTGGAGCTTCTTCGAGTAGTTGAGCGATGCCTGCCGCCAATGTTTCTGGTTGTTTCCACATGGGAAACGGCATACTGTTCGACCAGCCCGAGGAGTGTGCCGCCTTTAGGTTCGCTCCTCCGATATCCAGTCCAATCCATGGAGCAGCGTTCGGTTTTTCGGTTGGGGACGTGGCGCCTTCGATTCCTTTCGAGAAAAGAGCGGAATCGAGGTCGGAGTCGGAGTCTTCGTTGGAGTTCATAACCCTCAGTCTGCCGATTTTTCTGTGTATCACAACCTCTCTCACGAAACTTAGGAACACGCTAAACTTTTGAAATGCGAACCCCCTTAGCTTGGCTCAACACGACGACCAGTCTTCCCAGATTAACGCTGGGGGCTTCTGGTATTGCATTTGCCGTCGTTTTGATGTTCATGCAGATTGGATTCCTCAACGGACTCTTCGATAGCGCGGTGCAAGTGCTTCGATTGATTGACGCGGAGCTCATTCTGTTGAGTCCAGCTCGTTACACCGTTCCTAGCGAGCAACGAATCCGGCTGCAAATTGTTCAGCGAGTCCAATCACATCCCCTCGTAGACCAGGCGATTCCATTGTATATCGATCGAGCTTTGTCCGAAGTCCGAGTCATGGGAAATGTTTCCCGCTCGATTCGGACCATTGGGGTTCCATCCGATATGGACGTGTTTCTCTCGAAAGAAATGAACGCGAAATGCAAACTTTTGCGAAATAGAAACCAAGCTCTGGTGGATCGGCGCAGCAAACCAAAATATGGCTTTGAGAAACAAGATCTTCAAAGACTTCGCGAACAAGAAGCAGAATTGTCTGGAAAAACGGTGGAGTTTGAAGATTGGGTCGATGTAGGAACCGATTTCGTTTACGACGGTACCTTGATTGTTTCAGAACGCGGGGTGGATCATTTCTTCCCTATGCGGAATCCGATCGGCAAGCCGTTAGAGGCGGTTGATTTGGGATTGGTACGACTTAAAGATAATTCGCCCAAGAATTTGGAGATAGCGAAGGTTGAATTGGCGAACATGTTGGGTGAAGCGGTCCAAGTGATGACGCGAAGAGAGTTAATCGACCGCGAAATCGGATTTTGGGCGAGGAATACGCCCATCGGTGCAATCTTCTCCATCGGTACGGTGATGGGACTATTTGTCGGCGTGATCATCTGCTATCAAATTCTGTTCACCGACATTAGTGACCATCTGGCCGAGTTCGCAACCCTCAAGGCGATGGGATACGGAGCTTTGTATTTTCTAAGGTTTATTCTGGCTCAATCATTTTACCTTTGCGTTTTTGGATTTTTTCCTGGTTGGTTGATTAGCTGGGGGCTCTACTATGCGCTTGCAGAATGGACCGGGCTCGTCATGCGCCTCACCTTTCCACGCGTCGTGCTGGTATTTGGATTAACCTATTTCATGTGCACGGTTAGCGGATTGCTGGCGGTTCGAAAACTCTGGGCGGCAGATCCTGCTACATTGTTCAAGTAACTTCGTTGCCGCAGCATTTCCTCGCTGATTTCGAGACTAGCTTAAAACGATGAACATAACGGTGATAGGAATCGCAGGTGGGACGGGATCAGGCAAATCGAGTCTAGTGCAGAAACTCTGTAGTAGTCAATTGCGAGATTCCATAGCAACACTTGCCCATGATCACTATTACCACAATCCCGAAAACATTTCTCCCGCCATTCAAGAGTCCGCGAATTGGGACCATCCTGACGCCATCGACAATAGCCTGTTCATCAAGCACCTGGATGAACTGACCCAAGGTCGTGGTATCGAGCGCCCGGAGTATTGCTTCATGGAGCATCGGCGCAAATCTTCGACCGTGTTTGTTGCCCCCAAACCGATTCTTATCGTGGAAGGGATTTTGCTGTTTGCTATCCCTGAGATTTGCGATCGACTTCGGTGGCGAATCTTTGTCGAAGCACCACCAGACGAACGCGTCCTTCGTAGACTATTGCGAGACACTACAGAACGCGGTCGAAGTGTCGAATCGGTAGTCCATCAATACAGAAAAACAGCCCAACCGATGCACGATCTCTGGATTGAACCGAGCCGCAATCATGCACACTTTATCCTTCCAAACATCCGCACGACATCGATCGATAACGGTTGCGAA
Organism: uncultured Pirellula sp.; assembly: GCA_903858115.1. Taxonomy (GTDB): domain Bacteria; phylum Planctomycetota; class Planctomycetia; order Pirellulales; family Pirellulaceae; genus JBKCUI01. Next base: position 165,984 of record CAIOHR010000055.1, read on the forward strand.
ATTCTTTGCGGGTTCCTGACGGAACAGCTGAAGCAATCGATTAGTCAAGAAGACTAGCGCCAGATAAAGAACTAACTGTAGAACGGGTCTCCTGGCGTGGCAATCCTACCAGCTTAGGGTTCCGTTTATTTGAGATTTGCCAAGGTGAGCAGAGCGTAGCCCGTTACCAAATTGGGATCACCTTCCATCCATCGCGGAGTGTTGTTGACCCAGGAGCCGTCGGGACGCTGTGTTTTTTCTAACTGAGCTAGCAATTCATCCTTCCACTCTCGCGGTCCATCTTGTGTCGTAAAGGTACTCTCACCCCATGCGGCCAGCGCTTTGGACATCGTTTGCTGATAATAGTAGAGCCCGGTTTCTCCCATACCAGGATTAGAGGATACCGAATAGTTCTTGCGAAGAAAGCTCGTGACAGCTTTGACACGAACATCGTCTTTCTTCACTCCCGCAAAGACCATGCTTTTGAGGCCAGCGTACGACATCGAAGCATACGATCGAAGTGCGCCAGTCCCTTCCTCGATCCCTGCCATCGACTCGCCACCGTTGGCGGGCGTATAGTAAAATCCGCCGTCGTTGGATTTCTTGGCGAACGGTGTGTTGTTGTAGGGGGACTCTAAATTTTGGCATCGCGAGACGAACGCAAGAGCGCGCTGGATTGCAGGATCGTCATCCGGACATCCCGCTTCCTTGAGTGCTTCGATTAGGAACGAAGTGTTCGAAAGATCCGGTCTAGATTTGCTTCCATATCCCGCGCCGCCGAATGCAGGATCGCTTGATTCGAGCCCTTCGCCTTCATCCCATTGCTGACCTTTGACAAACTTTTCCGCTTTTTCAATTAGGTCTTTGTACTTTCCCGATTCGTTGAGTTTCGAAAAAGCCATAATCGACAAGCAAGTTTCGTAATTTGCATGCTTGGAACCATCTGCATAAATCCCGCCATCATCGCGGCGTGTACTCAACAAGTATTTGACGGCTTTGTCGACCGTGGCATCGCCTTCGCGAAGCCCCGACGCTACGAGTCCGTGCAACACAAGTCCCGTGATTCCTGGGCCTGAGGATGTGCTGAAGGATCCGTCTGCGGACTGAGCTTGTCGGAGAAACTGAATCCCCTTTGCCACAACCTGCTCGCGTTTGGTCGTTTCGAAGTTCGCTTGGCAATCGAATGACCACAAAAGGCAAACCAAGAAAAATATCCATTTTTTGATCGATTGATTCGCGAGCATCACTTTTGCTTCCCTTTTCCAGGACGAAGAGTTCATACGATGAGGGGTTGCCCCACTAGCGCAACGGCTGTTGTACAACCAATGATAGTTTATGGGGCTGGTCGCCGAGTGCCAGTGCATGGCGAATAATTGTCCAATTCGTTCAGAAATAGACGATTCGAATGGAAACAGGCAGCGCATTCGAGATTCAAAACGAAAAAGCGACATGAACAGCTCAACCGGGCTCGCTCGGTTGAAACATTCATGCCGCTTTGTCTTGTTTCGACGTCTATTGTTGATTTAATACGGGCTGGAAGCACCCGTGTCGGGATCGCCGCACATGTGGAAGTGGTTATGGTCGATGTAGACGACTTCCACCGACTCTTTATCCTCGAGCGTATATGGAACAGGCCAGCCGTTGATGGTTCGTTCTTCGAAGTACACGGTGCACTTGTAGTGCGCGTGGTGTAGTTGAGCGAAGCCAATCAATGGTACGAATCGAGGATCGTCAATGTAGTCAGCAATCTTCTCTTTGACGATACGAACGCGATTACGTTGCTTTTCGTACAAGAATGGAATACCGCCTCGAATCGGCCGTGCACGCTCCAGTGCATGGATGACTTCGTCATCGCTCGGTGGGTCGATGGCTGCGACCGGTCCGCCTTGTGTAAGTGGGCCCATGATCGGTACCCGAGCATATCGTTCGTGCACATGGAATTGCATCTCCTCATTGTCTTGCAAGTATGGACTGATTGGGATCGGCAAGCCGAATGGCCCCAGTGCCATATTGGAGAGGGAAACACACCCCACTTGTGAACTCATAACAGCGATGAGTGTAAGGCCAACCAGTTTTTGAAAACGCTTGCAGGACATCGATTTAACCCTTGTCGAGTCGGAGACGATCTTTCGTCGGACAAGATGTGTTTCGGCGAGTGGGCTGGTAAAACTTGCGGGTTTTTCCGGTTGCAACGAAAATTCGCAAAAATGCGAATGCAAGCTATTCGTGCAGGGGTATCTGGGACTGAAATTGGCGTATTTTGCATGCCCCTCGGCAAAATAGAGAAGCTTTGGGAGCAGAAGAGCTGAAGTCACGACGGAGCGTACATGCTACTTTTGTCCGCTATGTCAAGAAGAGTCTCGAACGGAGGGCCATTGGCAACTACTTTTTGCTCGCCTCTAGGATCACGTTTACCGCATGCAGCAGTTGAGGGTCATCAACCAAGGTTGCATCATTCTCCGTTGGGGAACCATTTGCCTGTTCAGGGTTCTGGGGCACCAGTGATGGGTCGGCCCGTTTGCGGTAACGGTCGATGAGCGTCTGGACTGCATCGTCATCCATATTGACTTCGTGACCTTCATTAGGCTTGACCCCCCATTCGTCTTCGATCTTTGAGTCCTTCAGGCGATGGATGCGTCTACCATTCGGCGGATAGTAATAGGCAGTCGTCAATCGCATGGCCGCTTTGCCACCTTCTAGGGGAATTACATTCTGCACACTTCCTTTTCCGAACGATCGGCTACCAGCGACAATTGCTCGACAACGGTCCTGCAAACATGCGGCAAGGACTTCGCTAGCGCTCGCCGAATTTTCATTGATCAGCACAACGATAGGAACGTCGTCGGGGAGAATGACACCATCGTTAGCATAGTAAACTTGGTCTACCACGTCCGACCGGCCCTTCGTGCTGACGATCTCACCTTCAGAAAGAAACATGTCACAAATCGTTGTGGCGGATTCCAACAATCCCCCGCTATTGTCGCGTAGGTCGAGGATGATTCCGCGGCAGTCATCCTTGATCTTATTGATGGAACTTTCTAATTCGGAACTTGTTTTCTCTCCAAAAAGTTCGACGCGAAAGTAACCGATGCTAGGGTTCGCTTGCATTCGATGTTCCCATCGCCCATCGGAAAGGCGACGGTCTCCTAACACGGATTCGACCTCGATCATCGCCCGGGTTACATCGACGGACATGGGAACCTCATTGGTGCCCCTTTGTATTGATAGCTTTGCGATGGTTCCTACCTTTCCTCGCAACAGTTGCGAAGACTCCTGAAACGGCTTTTTCGCTACGTCGAAACCATCAACCTGCAGGATGATATCGCCAGGTTTCAAACCAGCACGAAATGCAGGGGAGTCGTAAAGAGTGCTGATAATCATCAGATTATCTCGCCTGGGGGGACCATCCAAACTAATCCCCAAGCCCCCGAACTCTTGCTCAAGCATCGACTGAAATGGCTTGAGCGAATCTTGCGAAATATATCCGGAATAGGGATCCAGCGAATCGATCATTCCCCGCATGGCGGCTTGATAAAGATCGTTTTGTTTGGACTCGGATACATACTGTTGATCGATTAAATCCATCACCAATCCGAGGTCACCCATTTTTCGCAATCGGACTGCATTGCCATAACAAAAGAGGCAGACAACGAAAACGATTCCGAGCGTGCGAAAATTAAAGTTGGTCATTTCAGCTACGGTGCTTTATCTACGTTCAGCGGCATCGTGAAGTGCATTGTGAATTGCATTGTGAATTGCATTGTGAATTGCATTGTGAATTGCATTGTGAACGAGGGCTCGTTTGATTCGACTCAAACCCTCGAACTACACCAGATACCACTAGTCTACCAGAAAAAGTCGCGAATCAGAGTCCATGTTTACTTTACGATCCAAGATCGGAATGAACGATTGGCCGATCAATCGCCAAAATCGTTGACGACTTCACCGCCGCTGCGGGTTCCCAAATTTCGCCAAGTTGACAAGCTAATGGACTGGCTGATGAAGCGAACCGATCCATCCACCAAAGCGACATTGACCCCTCCCGTATGGTAGCTGCGCGAAGTGATGATTGCATGCGTTGGAACTGTCGGGCTCGTGGCTTCTTGCTGAGAAGTGTAGTCGATGTCGACTCCCGCCGGACATTGGTTCGAGGCGGTTGCCAATCGCAGTCTGCCGTTGGGACTAAGCGCGGTGGTGAACCCGTGATGGTGAACGCGTGCGTCTGGCCATTCGGTATGCCCATTGGGACGGCACCATACAAATGCCGCAGGGACTTTTGCAGCCACTGCTGCCTCATCAGCCGCTGGCAGTGCCATTCCGCCTACGACCGGTTCATTTCGCCCATAATGCTGCCGCGCCCTTACCTCAGCAACCATCAACGTATTGCTTGTCCCGTCAGAGACCCCATTGAAACCGATACGCAAATTGGGACCAAACACACCATCACCCGCTTGACCATTCGCTGGATTGAATACGAGCCAAGAACCGAGATTGAAGCCGTAAGTCGTCGGAAACAGTGGAGAGGCAAGCTTTGGGCTGAGATCGCGGGGAGTATCCGAATTGGGATCACTTGGACAAGCAAAGACGGGGAGCTTCAAGCCACTCAGGACCGCCTGATCGTCCCAGGGAATATCTAGGTTGATTCGCTGATACAGGTTCGCTTGCTCGAGATACGGCAATATCCGACCATGAATCGACCAGGACGCATTGGTGTTGATGGCCGTGAAACCACGAATAACCCCCGCCGGAGGGAAGCATCGATTGGCAGACTCGTAGTTATGCATCGATAGCCCAAGTTGCTTAACATTGTTCTGGCAGGACATCCGGCGAGCTGCCTCACGAGCCGCTTGCACTGCCGGGAGAAGTAAACCCACCAATACACCAATGATGGCGATGACCACTAGAAGCTCGACGAGCGTGAAGCCCGCTCGCTTCATATATTGAAAGTTCATGGAATCCACTATCCATCCAGTAAGACGAAAAGAAGGGGCTGCGAAGTGTCATTTCATTGTCTCGGCTCAGCTCCAACACTCAATCCATGGACAAAAATTGGCCTAGGTCTACCGCCGAGCGTGCAACCCGGCGATGACCGTTTCCAGGTAGATTCGCGTCCGAAGGGCCTGCGCATCGATCTCTTCGGGCGTGGTAGCTCTGGGCAAAAGCGGAGAAGCGATGTTCTCACAACAAAGAGGAATGGCCATCCCTGTAAAGGCAATCGTATTCAAAAGTCGGTAGTGATCGATCTCCCCAAGACCCGGCGCACAGTCTTCATCTTTCGGCCAATTGCGATGGTCTTTCATGCACATGCTGCGTATTTCGGACGCGCATTCAACAACATCGGGAAGCGGATCGACATTGAGATAATCCATAACGTTGCCAGCGTCATAGTTCACCTTGACTCCAGGGTCGTTCACTTCACGGACGATCTCCGCGCACGCTTTTCCCGTTCCGGTTTCGCCGCCATGCTGTTTGACAACCAATGTAACGTTGAGATCGCGTGCGACAGGACCAAGTTGCTTCAGCACCTCGATCCACCGACTTCGATTTCCACCTTCAGTGTGACCGAAGGTTAACACTTGAGGGATTCCCGCGGCGGAAGCTTGCTTGAATCGTTGTGTTAGTTTCTCAACGGCACCTGGATGTTCTGGATAGATCATGGAGAACATCATCACCGGCTCGAGTCCGTGATCGCGGCAACGTTTTCCTAGCTCCTTTGCCATGGATTCCGTCCCATCGATCGGCATGACAGGCACCGATTTCTCCGCATCGGATTCGCGATGTGTCGTTCCCCAAGCGATGTACTTAAATCCAGCCTGCTGGATGCCCTTCATCGCTCTTGCCAAAGGAAACTGACTGTACGGTAGCGTCATGCATGCAATCTGAAACCGAGTCTTTTGCGATGAGGACTGCGCCGAAGTCGATCGCATGGAACATGCGGCTATCGCGATTCCTGAAATAGCTATGAATTTGCGACGGGAATCTTCTTTGTCCATTGTTCGCTCACCTTCTTGCTCCAATTACGAATACATCATTGATCGTTACGCATTCATTGTAGCCAACAGATGACGGAACCTAGAACCGATCGCTTAAATCTCTTCCTTGGAGGTCATTCGCTTGCTCCGAATCGAGAGTCGGCGAGAAACAACTCCACCAATGCCGACAGCAACTAACGCAAGCAACATGGAAGAAGGCTCTGGGACCGCCGAAATAGTGGAATCGCCAACCGCAAAGCGAAACGTATCGGATGCAACGTACTGGGTGGCACCCTTAAATCCCGTCGCTTCAAATGTGATTTCGTAGATTCCCTCGGAAGTAAATCCCATGTTGAAGTGATTATGCGCATCTATCCCCAAAGAAAACGAGTTTGTTGTCCGGTCGGACGAAACCCTCACAACGGGTTCGGTATCAAAAGTGTAAATCGAGAAGGATCCGGGAGCGACTACATTCGTTACTCTCCAATTGAATGGTGCCGTCCAGCCTGTACCTATTTCAGTTGCTTCGGATGCAAAACCAACGAATGGATGATTACCCATATCGGTCGCTGGCAAGGTCCAAAAATGAGAGCCTGCAGTTGTTCCGGTGAAATTCCACTGAGTACCTGCCGGTCTTGTCGTTCGTCTTGCACTTGGAACGCCGATAATCAAATCGCCAGGCTCAACCTCACCCGTTGACGGTTTTCCTCCCACAAAGTTACCTCCATTCGCCAGCGTCTCGCTTTCAAGATGAATGTGGAGACCTAGAGTATTGTTCTTGAATTCCAGTCCGATGTCGCCATGCCCACCAACCCACACCATTTCAGCCTGGACACCACCGGAGAACTGGCAGAAAGCAAGAAATGAAATGGACAATAGTGCAAGCGTTGAATTGATGGTCCGAGTCATAAATGATCCTAAATATGAAGTTCGAGTAGATTCGCACGACGGCGATAGTTTACTCATATGCATAGATATTGCAAAAAGATTTCGGAAAATAAGTAATGGCTGTGCAACTGCAGGAGGAAATTGTCTATACTGACGCTCTGTAGATATAGGGCATTCCTTAGGAACGCAAAAGCTTTGCGGTTGGACAACTGAAATGAAGCGAAAAGCTCAAAGGGTGTTTGGTTATCCTGGATTCACGCTCGTCGAATTGTTGGTCGTGATTGCCATCATTGGTATTCTGGTTGCATTGCTACTTCCAGCCGTTCAAGCGGCGCGAGAGTCGGCGCGAAGAATGTCGTGCAGCAATAATCAAAAGCAGCTAGGGTTAGCTATTCTCAACTACGAATCGGCTCACAGGCGTTTCCCCGTGACATCGACGGGGCCGACGTTTTCTACAGTACCAAACGGAAGTGGTTTTTATAGTTGGATGGTTGGGATCCTTCCGTTTGTGGAACAGCAATCGCTGTACGAATCTATTCGCTTCGAACACCCCATGGGAGATCCGACTAGCTACGCTAGCTCAGGTGATTACAAACGCTATCGAGTCTCTTCTAATCACCCGAACGCAGTCGCGTCTGGAGTGATCATTCCAGGGTTTTTATGCCCCTCAGATCCTGTTTCTCTCTTTTTCGAATCCGGTGCGGCGAAGACCGCGCCAGGAAGCTATGCAGCAAACATTGGCTGGGTTCGTGGGACGTCTGGAATTCAGGGAAATTCCACAGTTTTGTCCCAAATGAATGGTGCGATGCCTGTGATCAATGTCTCAAGATCAACCTCTTGGTTCAGTTCAAAAATTCAAGTTGGCGATTTTACAGACGGAATGTCCAACACGGTGATGCTCAGCGAACGCATCATCAATAACGCGACTTTAGTACAGGGACCGTTCGGGATGGCATTACCGAGCAGATTGCCAACCACGATGCTATCGTATTGCGCAGGAAGCTTAGGTCCAACGAGGAGTCTTCAAGGCTGGGTCAATTATTGCAAGGACGTTTCAGAGCCCGATCCTGTCTATTCCATTCCGCATGGTCGTTCATGGATTTCAGGTTGGACTTTGTCCGGAAACACATATATGCACGTCCTTCCAATCAATACCCGCAACTGCCACCTCTACGGTGGCGAAGACAATGGAAACAATCTGATTACACCGAGCAGCAGGCACAATGGCGGTGTGCTATCAACTTACGCCGACGGGCATGTTTCTTTTATTCCGTCCAGCATCGACATGGCTGTCTGGTGGGCCATTGGGACTCGCAATGGCGGCGAAGTTGCGAGTGCCGAATAGCCTTAACTTCGTACCCTGGACTCGATCTCGCTCCAAGAAAACTACTGCGCCGTCCAGCCGCCGTCGATGGTGAGCGTGGTACCTGTCATGAACGAGCTGGCGTTCGACGATAAGAACAACGCCGCACCTGTGAGTTCGTCCAGTTCTCCCCATCGCCCCATGGGGATCTTAGAGACAAATGCAGCATACTGAACCGGATCGTTCAATAGGGGGCGATTCATCTCGGTTGCAAAAGGTCCAGGGCATAGGGCGTTGACCGTTACCCCTTTCGTTGCCCACTCCAGCGCAAGTGTCCTCGTCAAACCAAGCAAACCAGCTTTGGAGGAGGCATACGGCGTCCTGCCCGCGATTCCAATCAACGAGAGAATCGAACCAAAGTTGACGATGCGGCCCCAACCTCGTTCTGCCATTGCGGGGCCGAAACGCTTGGCCATCAAAAACGGCCCCTTCAAATTCGCGTCAACGACTTCATCCCAATCGGCTTCGGATAAATTCTCGATCGTCCCTCGTTTGTTCAGGCCGGCACTATTTAAAATGATGTCGACCGCCCCAACTTGTTCGCTGGTCTCTGAGAAAAGCTTCTGGACATCGTTCCAGTTCGTCACATCCGCAGAGAACGCGAACGCTTTGCCATTCGTTTCCGAAACGACATCCTCGGCTGCCTGCTTGCAAGCCCCGAGTCGCCGACTGACGACAATAATCGTCGCCCCTGCTTGTGCAAGTGCCTTTGCCAAATGAAGTCCTAAGCCTTGCGAGCCGCCCGTTACGAGCGCGACCCGGCCGTCTAATCGGAACTGATCAAGAACGTTAGCCAATGCTATATCCCTTGCTGAGTTGTTCGGAATGAAAACGAAAAACACTGTGGAACGATGTTTCACTCCACAGTGTGCGGGATAAATCCGTTTTCAGCTCATGACGCGTCGATCTGCAGATTCAAAAGAGCCGATGGTTGCATCGTTTCGCAACAATCGTCAATTCCAATGAAGTGAACTGCAGTGGATTATTTAGAACACGTCTAGAATGAAATGATGGCCCCAGTGGTATCGCTGTTGAGTTGGATAATAGTTCGCCCATTTACGATTGTACACGGGAATTTGCATCTCGGTGGGGTACCGGTGGTACATATCGTTGCTACTGCGATAGTACTCGTTTCCCCAGAAGTTCTGTGGGTAGTACACGTAAGGATAGTGCATGAAACGGTTGTAATCGCGCTCGCCCGCTCCGCCGTTCCAGGATCGCCCGTAGGCTTGTTGTGGTTGTTGTGCTTGTGCGCTATCTGCTGTTGCGAGTCCAGCGACTGTTCCTAGCGCCATGACCATCAAGGCCTTGCGGATCATAATACCCCCCCAGGTTATTCGTTCATATTTAGCTCTTGCGAACAACTCTTCCATCGGCAATTCCTACGACCGGAATTGAAGATTTATTCGTTACTACGGGACTTCCTAGATTCTTCACTCAAAGCGACTCGAATCCGGCGAAATTTTATTCCCGATTCCTTCAATTCGGCAACATCCAGATCGGACCGCCGGCTAGCCGGTCGACTTGCCTCTGTACCTACATTATGGGCAGGCTCAGCAATCAAAGCACTCTTCGTATCTTGCTTTCCCAGTGAACTATGGTTCACAGGGACTATCGTCCATCCACTAGGCGACAATGGGTTGGCCGCTGCACGAAAGCGAAGAATTTCTGGAGATGGTGCATCAACAATGTTGCTACTCATATGCTCCATGGCAAACCCCTTTTCGATGAGCAAAGCGCTTGCCACATCCCAGTTCTCTTCGGGAATGATTAGCTCAACAACTTGTTCCTTTACTCCGCTTTGGCCTTTACCTTGGAGACCAACCGCACCTCGATTCTCGCTGACCTCTTGATTACTTTTGTCGCGAATCTCTGCAAGCTGTTGTTCGAGAGTATTCGAAGGACTATTGCGTGCCAAGTTTTCAGCTTTACCGCTTTTGGCATCGTCAAAGAAAAGCAGATAACCGTTCTCAGTTTCCGACGGTACATTCGCTTGAACTCGAAAAACTCCAGGCAACTCTTGATGATCGTTCGCTGGACTCTTTTCATTTCCCGTATTCAATTGTCGTTTGTTCGCTTCGCTATTCACATAAAGAATGAATCTTGCCACTAGTGATTCATTCGTGCTCTCTGAACTAAATCGAGAAACGTCCGCAGCAGCAACATCAGCAGCCTCCGTCTTCATGCTTCCCGCAGCCGGAGCGATAGCCTCAGGGACCCGTGCGGCTGGCAAAGAGCGAGCAGATGCAGACGGAGCAGGTGCAGACTGCGTGGGCGATGGTTCAAGCTCGGGTCTCGCTACTTCTTCATTAGTCGATTGATATGAAATCCAACGTCCCGTGCTTGTCGACAGAATTACAATACTTCCTAAGCCCATGAGCAGCGCAACGGCAGCTGCTAAACTTGCCAATGGTCTCCAGCTCTTTGTCCAAGCCGAATGACTTGAGTCCAATGTTGTTGGGCTTACGATCGTCGTTGAGTTGTTCGATTCCCATGGTCCGGAAATTGTTTTTGACTCAGACTCCAATGGGATATTGCATGCCGCTACCAAGTTTCGGATCTGCGAAAGCTCCGCAAACAATGTTCGGAGCTCCGGTGATTTGTCAAGTTCCCGCTCTACCTTGAGACGTTCCGACGGCTCTAGCTCTTGATCCAAATACGCCGAAAGCAAAACTTCATCAAAAGGTTCATCGGCTGAAGAGCTCATACTTCACCTTTACGCGATTCACTAGTGGTTGTATCACAGTGCAGAGCCGCTGTCGCGACTGGTGCAATCCCCATACGTTCCAATGTCGCTTTTAGCTCGAGTCGTGCACGATGCAACCGGCTACGCACAGTACCGATAGGAATCGAAAGCAATTCTGCAATCTCGCTATAGTCCAAATCTTGAAGGTCTCGGAGAAAGATCACGACTCGTTGTTCATCTGGTAGCGAGTTGATCGCGCGACGAACAGTGGAAACCGTTTCCTTTGTAATCAATGTGTCTGCAGCTGAGGACTCCTTTGCAGATACAATTTCTTCGGCGACCGCTACCTGTGTCATCGAGGCTCTCGATTTCCGTCTTCGTCGTAAGTCAATCGCGAGGTTGAAAGCGATGCGGCGTAACCAAGTTAAAAAGGTGGATCTTCCTTCAAAGGTGTCTAGCTTCCGAAACGCAGTGACAAACGCTTCTTGTGTCACGTCTTCAGCATCTTGTTGGTTCCCAAGTATTCCGAAAGCGGTCGAAAAAATCGATCGCTGGTGTCTGTTCACCAATATTGAAAACTGTTTACCGTCGCCAGCCAAGATTTGCTGAATCAATTCTCCGTCCTCCCATTTCGAATCCATGATCAATGACGGACCTGCTAGGATCTCAGTTCCCAAATAAGCGGTGAGCAAAAACAGATGGTGATTTCACAAAAGGTGATTTCTTCGTCACTTTAGGGCGACCCCAGCTCAAGGAACAAAGGCCGTGATTACCAACTCGGCGCGGTAGCCAGGGGCTGCCAACGCGGGATGCGAGCATGCTCTGGAGGGTGCAAAACCGTCGGGGATCCATGCATCCCACAGCGCGTTAAACGTCCCCAAATCCTCTGGGTATGGAAGATAAATTAGCACTTGGACCAAATTTTTGCGATTCGTCCCCAACATTTCGCAACGCAGGTCGACCTGTTCGAATAGCATTTTAAACTGCTCCTCGGGCGGCAATTCTGCGTTGTCGGGCACCTCGACGAAGTAAGCTAAATTGCCAACAACCACTGCATCTGACCAACGTTTTGTGACTCCGTATCGTTTCGGTGTTTCCATAAGCCCTGTTCTTTGGTTCGTCAATCTTGTGCGGAGTCGTAAACGGTGTCGTTACCCATCCATGAATTGTCTCTATCGACTCCGAGGCCGCAATGATGACATCTGCCTCATTTTCGAGAAAATGTTAGAATGTGACATACGCTAAGCGGTTCGCAGACAAGGAAATCGGAATGAAACAAGTGTCGAAGAAGCTCTCGCTATTGGTGGTTCTCGCCGCCAGTTGGCTCTCTATCGGTAGCCTGGCTATTGCGCAACTCAACGCGTTCGGCGGTGGCGGATTCGATGTTGGCTCGGGTGCTCCTATCACCGCGGAGGCTGTGATCGTCGCAGCCGAAGGTGATCAACCCGCCATACTCGTGGTGACCGCTAAAATTGAGGATGGCTACAAAACCTATTCGATTAATCAACCACCCGGCGGACCCGTCCAGACCAAAATCAAAATCACGACATCCGACAAATTCGTAGTCGGCGCATTCAAGTCAGTCGAAGAACCAAAAATCCATCCCGAACCTGTCTTTGATAATCTGCTTGTCGAAGAGCACTCTATCTCGGTTTCTTGGTATGCCCCTTTAAGCCTCGGCAAAGACGTCGATGCCGCAAGTTTGGAAATCAAGGGAAAGGTCAACGCGCAAGCGTGCAATGACACGGGGTGCTTACCTCCCAAAGATCATCCCTTCACAGCCAAACTGGGAAAATCGCCCGTCAAATTGCCTAAGGTGAAACCGATCGATCCTATAAAAGCGGATCCTCCAACGGTCGATCCTCCGAAGGTCGATGACACAATAATTCAAACTTCGGAAGACAGCCAAGCGCCACCCCTTCCTACAGGAACTCCAAGAACTGACTATGATGTGAAAAAGTTATCCCCGCTTTCGCAAAGTTCAACTTCTTCCTCGTTGCCATTGATGATTGGGGCCGCAATCCTGGCGGGATTTATATTGAACTTCATGCCCTGTGTGTTGCCTGTGATCGGATTGAAACTGCTTTCCTTTCTCGAACAAGGTGGCAGGAATTCGCACCGAGTGCTGATGCTCAACGTGTGGTATTCGCTGGGGATTTTGAGCGTCTTCTGGATTCTGGCAGGTATCGCAATCGTCTTGCGACTATGGTTCGGGCAAACGTTTGGTTGGGGACAACAATTTAGGTACGACGGTTTCAACATCGCGCTGATCTCGATCGTTTTCGTGATGGCTTTGAGCTTCTTGGGTGTCTGGGAGATACCGATTCCAGGTTTCGCTGGCAGTCGCAATGCTCAACAACTCGCCGCAAAAGAAGGGGCGCTCGGCGCGTTTATCAAAGGCATGATCACCACACTCTTGGCGACTCCCTGCAGTGGGCCTTTCTTAGGCACGGCTGTTGGCTTCGCCTTGGGTTCTAGCCCTATGATCACGTTTACGATCTTTACGTTTATGGGATTGGGAATGGCCTCTCCGTATATTCTTATCGGGCTTCAACCCAAGCTCATGCGATTCCTACCAAAGCCTGGACCATGGATGGATACTTTCAAACAGGTCATGGGCTTCGTCCTCATCGGAACCGTTCTATGGCTGATGCTCCCTGTCGATGCCCCTTTGCTCATGCCTACGTTGATTTTGCTCGCGGGACTATCAGCGGCCTGTTGGTGGATCGGTCGAACGCCAGCTTATGCAGAGCGAAGCCAGAAACTAATGGCCTGGGGACAAGCGTCTTTGTTCACTGCGTTTATCGGATGGTTTGCATTTGCGATGCCACAAGTGACGGATCCATTGCCTTGGCGAAAATTCACGATGGCTCAATTCGTGAACGACGTGAATGGGAATAAAACGGTGCTGGTCGAATTCACAGCGGAATGGTGTGCAACATGCAAAGTGCTCAAGGCCGCCAATCTAGATCGATCGAAAACAAAGGCCACGATCACATCAAACAACGTGGTCGTATACGAGGTAGACATCGATCGTATTTCCGAAGAGGAACGGGAGTTCTTTACGAAGATGCAACCGAGTGGTGGTGTTCCTCTCGTGGCAATTTTCCCGGCAGGCAAAAAGTATGAACCCTACAACTTTGGTAATGGTTACACCCAATCGCAAATCCTCGAAGCCTTGAAGCAAGCGGGACCATCCAAGCCTAACTAAATTGAGTTTGGCACTCATGCGGAAAAGGCAATTAGACTGAGGGATTTACACTTCGGTACGAATCGAATCACTAGGAAAAGAATGCACGAAAAGCACTTTGGTTACCTGCGTGCAATCAGTGCATACACGCTTTGGGGAGTTTTTCCGCTTTACTGGAAATTGATGCCAGAAGTCGGATCTGTCGAAGTGATTTGCCACCGCATTGTGTTCTCCCTCATCACACTCGTCGCCTGCATTACGTTAGTTCGGCAATGGGATAGTATTGCTGAAGTGTTGAAAGATCGAAATCGACTCTTGCTCTGCACACTCGCCGCCGTTTTGATCAGCATCAATTGGCTCGTTTTCATCTGGTCGGTTCAAAATGGCTACGTCATCGAGGGAAGCCTCGGATACTTTATCAACCCACTTCTAACCGTGTTGTTGGCGGTCGTGTTGTTTCGGGAGCGGATCAGTCGTTTGCAATGGATCTCGATTGCATTGGCATTTCTTGGTGTGGCCATTATGACTGTGGAAGCAGGACGATTTCCATGGATTGCATTCTTGCTTTCAACTTCGTTCGCTTCCTACGCGGCTGTAAAGAAGAAGACAACACTTCCAGCCATCGCTGGTCTAGGAATGGAAACTGCGATCCTGGCTCCAATCGCAATCGGTCTGTTGTTTTACTTCTTGCGTATGCAGCACACAGCCGCGAGTCGATCGACCACTACCTGGAGTCTGTTGGCATTGGGAGGGCCAATTACCACGCTACCGCTCGTCTTATTTGCATCAGCAGCCCAAAAGGTCCCCTTGGTTGCGATGGGGATGCTGCAGTATGTCGGGCCATCTTTACAGTTCCTACTGGGATTTTTTTGGTTTCGAGAAGAGGTGACTAGAGGGCGCTTTGTCGGCTTTGTTCTCGTTTGGCTAGCCCTAGCATTGTTCACTTGGGTAACGATTCTTCTCGAACGAGAGAAACGTTCAGCACAATAAATGGACAGTCGTGAAATAGACAATCGCGCAGACTATTGGTCTACAACATCCCGATCCATTTGCGACCGATCCAAAATGCAGTCAGCAATACGGCCAACACGGTCATCATCCAAGGATGAGCCCAGAGCTGCCAACGCTTTACCATGGATGGCGGATCGGGCACTTGCCCCACAAGCTGGACGAGAGTTGACAATCGATCGACGGCCACGGTTTCTCCTCGACTGACCTTGGATATTTCTTCGAGGATCTTTGGCTTTGCAGCAAGTCCTATACGCTCTTGGCTTGTTCCCTGAACAAAGAAGGTTGCCTCCAACTTTGCACCTGTGTCGCGACTCGCGATGAGTACTTTGTGAAGCCCTGGTTCTTTGGTCGGATACCTTCCTTCAAACAATCCCCAGCTTTCCGTGCCTGCACTCTGCAATCGAACGACTTCTGCTTTGCCGCTCGGCGTCTCAATTTTTGCCGTGACCTCGCCGGTTACTAAGGGTTCGCCGGTGTTGCTCATGACGTTTGCCTTTAGCGAGATGGCTTGCCCAACATTGGGCTGATCAGGCGAATAGTAAAATCGAATGGACTCCCCCTTTGCCATATTGCGTTGATAAGCCATCCAACGCACTACTTGGCCCCAGAATCGGTAATGATACTTGTCTTCAACACCCTTTCGCCAACGCCATGCGCCATCGGTGGCCATAAATAATACCTTGCCTGCACCAAATGTCTTGGTCACGATCATCGGTAGCCGGCCGAACTCGTTCGAGGTTTCCTGATGGACGCTCAGTGTTTCCGTTCCTGCCTTGGCTCGAATCACAGGTGCATGCCATTGAAAACCGGGTAGAGTCGACCAGACACTGAGGTTCTCGTCTTCGGTATCTGCTAATTTGGTTAGCAAGCTCCGACGTCCTGATTCTGTTAGCTCAAAATGCATCGAATCCCGTTGACCGTATCCTGCAGGCGAATTCGAATCCACTACCACAGGGATCAACGACTCAAGTTTCGTATCCGCAAGGGACAATTGGTTTCCTTGTGGGCCAGGCAAAAAAACCAACCCGCTCGCTTGGAACTCCACCAACCCCTGGAGCAATTTGCATTGCTCCTCTGTAAGTTGATTGTTACCGACTCCGATGTCCCCGAGGAATACAACGTCATACTTCGAGAGCTCTTCTTGAGTGTTAGGAAACTCCTTCAAGTAATCTCGGTTACCACCTCCCACTTTACTCAGCTCTTGATGTAGAAGCAGACAAGACACTTCAACGCCTGGATCACGTGACAATGCGTTTCGCAGATAGCGATACTCCCAGCGCGGATATGTCTCGATCACCAACACTTGGAGCTTCTCTTGCCGAATGGCGATCGGAGCCGAAAGAGAATTGTTGGAGTTGAGTAACTCCTCGGGATGTTGGGGTAAATCGACTTGGATCGTGTAATCCCCCGCTTCTTTTGGAAGCCAAACGACGGAGTCTGAAGTTCTCCCCATCGCCGCAATACGAACCTCCTGCGTCATCTTCTCCCCGTCTGACGCGACCACCGTTACATTGGCCACATGATCTCGAGGAAAAGATGATTCAATTGTAAAAGGAATTCGAAGCGATTTGCCAGCGATCCCGAACGTAGGTACCTCCAAACTCAGCATCTCCAAATCGGGCAAACGCTTTGGCGAACCGATCGGAACCGTGAAGATTGGAATACCCATCGAGCGATACTTCATCGCGGCATTGATCGGCGCACTCCCTGTCGTCCAATCTCCATCGGAAGCCAGCACCACAGCTTGCGTTCTATCAGTAGCGTCAATGGCCCCATCAAGTGCTGCATGCAGGTCTGTGCCAGGAACCGCTTCACCATCGGCAGGAAATTGTCGAATATCTATTTGGAATCGTTGCGAGATGGATTTCCATGTGTCTGTCAGCAACAAAGGCTGCGTCGCCTCCGATCGAGATACTACGCGGTTTCCATCGCCACGCTTCGCAACGGATGCACTAGCAACATCCTGCGTTTCCATACTCCGAGATCGATCGACGAGCACCACTAGTCTAGGTTTTTCCGTGGGGCGAAACTCTTGAGTCCATTCGGGCTGATTCAACAAAACGATGATCGCGCCGATTACAAAGCAGCGAAGCGTTTCTAACCCGAGAACATCCGATCGATATTTACTGCGCCGCCAGTTCCAATAGCTGAGAGTAATCGCAATCGACAGCGTGCAGCAACTTACGGCCACAAGCCAAGGTGCCGAAGAAAAGGTCAAGAAGTTTTGTTGCGAGCTGTCCATCGGCCAACATCATACCTCAAAAACATGCCGGCTTGAACATTCGCAATTCAACAATTGCTATCCCCAATCTTACTTGGGCAAAATACTAACCAGTGCGTTAGTCAAGCCCGTCGCCATGTCGTTTTGGCCATCCCATGCCCACATGTTGCGTGCCAAGTCCGTCATGAGAACACCGCCGAGGCACATCAACAATAGGATTCCCAACAGCAACATCACGTCAACCGTGGTGTAGGGCGTTTCAGGAATTGCTCGGAATCCTGCTGAAGCCGCCATACCGGCCGCTTCCTCGCCTCCAAAGCCATCGAATCCGCCTCCTTCTTGAACTGGATCGAATCCGCCACCGCCGAACTCACCCGGCATGCCGCCAAATTCACTAGAATCTTCTAGCTCGATGACTTGCGATCCACTATCTTCGTCGGCTTCGATTCCACCGGAGGGAGTCAATTGAAACTCTTCACCTTGCGAGAAATCGACCAATGCACCGCTGCCTAGACCATTCACTCCACTAGCCGATCCGACATTGGAACCAACGCCACTTCCGACTTCCCCACCGAGATCGAGACCCGATATACCAGTTCCTGCCAAATCCAATGGTTCGTCTTCTAAAGATAAACCGCTATCGGACGGGCTCATGAGATTGATACCGCTTTCCGAGGCAAGACCGACTCCTGAATCGGATCCAAGCACCAAATCATCTTCGTCATCTTCTGATAGTTCTAATTCCGATCCAAGACCGCTTCCAATGGGAGAAGAACCCGGACCCATCTTGACTTTCGAGTCCAAAACTCCAGATCCTAACGACGGTTTTACTCCGCTCGAAACGGCTTCATCATCGATAAGCTTTAGGTCGCTACCAAGGTCGAGATCGGAGCCCTGATTGCTTTCCTTTGCCAAATTAAGATCGCTATTGGCAGATGGCTTTTGAACAAGTCGAACTCCGCTGCCACTCTTTGGATCAGCAACCAATTTTACATCGCTTCCGACGCGGCTGCCGTCCCCCATCAGCTTCAGATCACTGCCAAGTCCAATCTCGCTGGAGCTGGCATCTTTACCAGAAGGTCCAGCCTGACGTTCCGAAACAAGAATCGAAGATCCGCCTGCTTCTTCATCGAGGGCGTCCCCTTGCAGTTCCGCTTGAACCCGTTCGATTTCTTCTTCCTTAAATTTCCAAGAGGTGCCATCTCGATAACCAAATATTTCGCCGCGGGAACGCATTTCGACGAGTTCTTCGGTAGATATCCCGAGAATCTTAGCGGCTTGCTCAATCGATACGTAGTTTGCCATGCCTTGGTAACTTCACTGAAGAAATTGGTGGGAAAAGGGTCCTATTAAATTAATCTACGCTCCTCGTGGATTCTAGACTGGCAAAAAAGATAAAACAGGGAAAAAGGACCGTTGATGCGGGTTATTCCACTAAAGTCCCAGCAAACCCTTAGCTTTCTTGATCAAGCCAATTGCCTGTTCAGCTGTAGGAGCTTCTGCAATCAACCTCACAATCGGTTCGGTATTGCTTGCCCGAAGCAATATCCACTGGTCATCCCAATCGAGTCGAACGCCATCGAGCTGACTGATATTCTTGGCTCCCATCCCGTTTTCCAGGACTTTCAAGGATTCCATCAAGACATCTTTCGACATCGTCATCTTGTCCTTGATCATGGTCATTGGAGGAAATGATGAAACGATTTGCTCCACAGTTTTCTTGGATTTGGCCATGAGCTCCAAAATTTGAGCCATCCCCACAAAGCTGTCCCGAATCAAACCAACTTTTGGATCGATGGGGCCTCCGCTGCCTTCACCACCGTAGATCGCATTATTTGCCAAAATGCCGTCCGCTACATTGGCTTCACCGACAGCGGTCTGAACAAACGGAACATTGTGCTTTTCCGCAAGCCAACGGGTCAAATTGCTAGAGGCACAATTGGTTACCAATGGGCCTTTCTCCTTCGAAAGCCGACCGAGCGCGCAGAGGACGGCAGTATATTCTTCTCCAATAAAGTGGCCGTTGGCATCGATGACGGCCAAGCGATCTGCGTCTGGATCTTGGCAGAATCCTATGTCAAAGGGCCCTTGGGCAACGATACTACAGACGGAACCCAGGTTTTCCGCAATTGGCTCGGGTGGGTGGTCAAATAAACCTGTTGCAGCGTCCCCTAGCACCGTCACTTCACAGCCAAGTTCGCGAAGTAAGACCGCTCCCAAAATCCCCCCAGCACCATGGTTGGAATCCAAGAGAACTTTGAACTTTGCCTTTCGAATCATGGGAACGTCGACGGTTGCCAGCACCGCATTTCCATGAATTTCGTGCGGATTGCCGACCCGTATTCGCTTGCCCAACGATTCAACTCCGACCCAATTTGTGGAATTTGCGTTGTACGATTCGAGCACTTTTTTGCCTGGACCGGCGGACAAAACACGCCCATCCGGGCCAAACAACTTCATCCCGTTGTAAGGGGGCGGATTGTGGCTCGCAGACACCTGGATTCCTCCAGCGGCTCGTAAATGCCTGACGTTGAGGCCGGCGGTTGGCGTGCTGGCAACGTCCAAATCCAAGCAATCGCGACCATGAGCTATAATGGCTGAGGCGATGGCGTCCACCAACATCGGGCCGCTGACCCGCCCATCCCGAGCGAGAACAACAGGGCCTTTTTCCAGGGAACAGCAGAGGGCTGATGCAAATCGAACCGCGATATTCGGGGTGAGCTCGGATCCGATGATTCCCCGGAGACCACTGATGCTGATGATGGGATCGGCCATGATGAAATGGAGAGGCTTAGAGGCTGGTGGAAAAATCGATACAGTTGGTAGGTCTTGCACTCCGGAGCCCCGGCAATTGCTTGACACTGGAATTTAGTCAACTTAACATCAATTTGCCGAAAGATTTGTCAGGATTTCGGAGTTTTGCCAACTAAGATATGGCGAAGCGTCGTTTGCAACATTCAGGACGACTTGGCGTACTTTTCATCTCAACCTCGTTCCACCTTAGGCTGGCTTCATGGAAATGTATCTAGTGTGGGGAGTTATTCTCCTTTCCTTGATTGCCTTTATCGTGTTTTTGGTAAAGGGTTTTAAGGGCTGGGGCGTTTGGATGACGATTGGGTTTGTCGTACTATTCCTCGAATGTTGGGCATTCATCATCTTTTCTGCGGGAGTGAATGCCAAACGTATTGCTGCCGTGAAGATGCACGACACGCTTTACAACGATCTCAAGAAATTGACCGTCCAACGCGACGAAGAACTGTTTGGCAAGGCTTTTGATCCGGCTCCAGATATGCAACGTTTTGTACCGCTTTCGAACGAATTGCATCGTTTGATCTTGGAACGAGGTCGAGCATGGAGAGGTGCCAGAGTAACGGCCGCGACGCCTGCATCAGCAACGGTCATTTTCCCGACAGAACTTGCGAATAATCCGCCTGATGCGCCTGCTCCCGAAGCCGCCGCCGCCGTACCAGCCCCAGCCGCCGCGCCAGGCCAAGAGCTAATCGCGCCAAATAGCGTCGTCTATGTTTTCGGAGAAGATCAGCAGATGGTCCCTCGCGTGTATCTCGGCGAGTATAAAGTCACCACCGTCGCAAACGCATTGGTTACGATCGTTCCTACTTCGCCCCTTTCGCAAGCCCAGCTCGGTGCACTGAATCAGAGCGCCACATGGGCAATCTATGAAATGATGCCTCTCGACTCGCACACTGCATTCGCAAAGGCAGGCGCACAGGCAACCAAAGAAGAGATCTTCGGAAATATGGACCCGGAAGAACTTTCGAATCTACTCCGCATCCCACTCGAATTAGCAAAACAAGAACCGAATACTCTCGATATCAATCGAGGAATCAAAGCTCGAGTCTTGCAGTCCTATCTTCGCGACGGAATCCAGGCCCCCGAAGGTACCGCTCTCGAATCGTCAGTCTACGAAGTGACTTTTTTAAAGGACTACACAGAAGTCGTCGATTCAACCGACAAACGGAAAGCAACCGAAGGTGGCTATTTCGATATGAGCGGAAGATCCGTGGATGCGCGACTCATGCGTGAAGAAGGAGTCGAAGCATTTACCTTTAAAGAAGGTGATGAGTATCGGCTGGATGGATTGAAAGCCAAGGAGCTTGAAAAGGAAGGAGTTGTCAAGCTGGGGGCACAGATATTCGTTCGACCTCTAAACGATTACGAGTTCAGCTTCCGAGATCTCCGTCGACTGACTTTGGCTGCCATGCAAAATGCGATTTTGGTGAATCGTGAAATCGAGGTGGTCAACCGCACCGAAAAGATCTCCCGAGAGGAACTGATCAAGGGTGAAGAAAATGGACGCAAATTTCTTCTTGACAAAGGAATGTACGACAAAGAGATGGCCATTATTCAGTCAGAGCAACAGCGACTCCAGAATGAAGTGAACGCGAAAAAAGCCGAACTCAGTCAGCTTTATGCGAAATTAGTGGAGTACCACGCGAAGTTGGTTAGCAGTCAGGCCGGTCTATCCAAGCCGATCAACGGAACGCCTGTTTTGGTTTCTCCCTAGGCTATTGCTCTCTCTCGGCACTCTCCCGCAAGTTCACGATCAATTTGTCAACATTCTTGACTTAGAGTCAGGATAATTGCATCCTAAGGGACTTTGTTCGAGTGCCGAGTTTGTTTGGGAGATTTCGATCGGACGCCGATGATATTTTTGCAACCATTGCTGTTGATCGCGTTGCCTCTGATCGCAATGCCGATCGTCATCCATTTGATGAATCAAAGAAGGCATTTGGTTGTTCCCTGGGCTGCCATGCAGTTTCTGCGACGAGCGAAGCGACTCAATACGGGAGTTGCCAAACTACGGTACTGGCTCATCATGGCGATGCGAATGGCCGCAGTCGCTGGAGTGATTCTTGGGTTAAGCCGACCGCTTTCTACAGGTTGGATCGGAGGCCTAGGCTCGAATGATCGCGTTACCTTGATCGTGTTGGATCGATCGCCAAGCATGGAGCTTCAAGATACAACGACGCAAATGTCGAAACGCACTTCGGCTCTTGAACGACTCGATACGTTGTTCGCTACAACCGGGAGTCTTGGGAGGCGGTTCCTATTGACCTCAGGGCTCGAAAAGCCCCTTGAGATCACGTCGCCGACCACACTGACTGGGCTGTCCGAAACATCGTCCTTAGCCGCGAGCTCCAATATTCCAGAGCTCCTCGAAAAGGCCATCTCTTTCGCTGACGATAACAAACTTGGAGCGGCGGACATCTGGGTTGCGTCGGACCTACAGTCTGGCGATTGGCAGCCATCAAGCGATCGTTGGCGTGCGATCCGAGAACAGTTGAGCAAACGTCCAGCCACTCGATTGTTATTGCTTAACTTCGCAAACAACGGGGATACCAACTTTTCGGTTTCCGCAACCAATATCAAACCCATTGACATAGACGGAAAAATAGAAACGAGTTTCGATATTCACTTGCACCAAAACTCTGGCCCATTGGTCCGACGTACCGTTCCCGTAATTGTTCGAATGGGTGATATGCAGAGCACCGTGGAGGTCACGATGCAAGGGGAAGACGGCTCTGTGACAGGGGTGCGGGTTCCGATGGAGGAAGCTTCACCATCGCAGGCGGTGCTGCTTGAGATTCCTCACGATGCTAATCTTTCGGATAACCAATTTCATTTTGTGTCGCAAAAGACTCGCTCAAGGTCGGCTGTGGTTGTTGGGCAAGCTAGCGAAGAAGTCGATCTTCTCGCTCTAGCCCTTTCGATCCAAAACGACAACTCGCCACAGATTAACCTGCAATCAATCGATCCAACGATGCTACCTACCATCGATTGGAAGAGCCAAAAGCTCTTGGTTTGGAATCAAGGTAACATCAACGCGGCGACAGCAAAACAGCTCGAGACTTTCATTGAGAGTGGTGGGACTGTAGTGCTGTTCCCTCCTGTCGTTGAAGCAACTACTTCATCCGATTTTGTTTTACCATTTGGATTGCAATGGAGCCCGATGGAGCAATTAGCGAACGCAGAACGCGTCGAGTCATGGCGCACCGATTCTGACCTGCTGCGAAATACGGAGGGTGGCGACGCGCTCCCGCTTGGGGAAATTCGGTGGAATCAACATTGGCCCATGAACTCCAAAGGTTTGATCGCATTAGCAAAGTCTGCAAGCGGAAAACCACTGCTATCGAAGTTCCCCACCTCCAATGGACAACTTTTCGTTTGTCACACAACCGTATCGGAGTCAGCCTCCAATCTGAAAGAAGATGGTGTATGCCTCTACATCATACTTCAACGCGCTCTTTACGATTCCTCGAGTCTATCCGATCAATCTCTTTGGACTGCTGGAATGCCGATCCCATTCACGCTTCAGGAGTGGACGCCAGCGAATGATGCGTCACAGCAAGTCATTCCATGGGAACGCAGTATTCAGCCCGGGGCTTATTCCTTTGAAGACAATATGCTTGCCGTGAATCGTGCCATCACAGAAGACACGTTGGCGTCGTTGCCCGAAGATACTTTGGGAAGAATGCTTCAAGGAGTGACGTATCAATCGCTTGTGGACGATGCCGGCAAGCCCAACTCGTTAGCTCGAGAAATCTGGAGAGTCTTCATTATGGGTATGATTCTGTTCTTACTCATGGAAGCATGGCTCTCGATGCCCAATCGAGTGTCTCGTGCTTCCGTACGAGAGAATGCGATCGCACGACGAGGGCTAGCAGCATGACAATGGAACTGACGACATTCTCGATCCTTGTCTCATGCATCGGTGTCGCCGTTACGATCGTCTTGGGTTGGACTGCATGGAAAAGAAACGACTACCATTGGAAGAGTGGAGTCCTCGAGATATTGCGGTTCGGATTGGTCTGCTTAGCCATCATCACTTTGTTGAAGCCCGAATACGTGACTGTGGAGAGACCGACGTCTGAGGGAACAGTGCTCTTCCTGCATGACGCATCTGCAAGCATGCAGACGGAAGATGAAAGCGATTCTACTGGTTACCATTCGAGACAAATGCAACTGGAACCGTGGCTAGACAAAGACAAATGGACCGGTGTACCTTCATCTACAACGATTGCAATGGAGCCCTTTGATTCCAGCGAGTATGCTTCAAGAGGTACCGATATTCAAGAAGCATTGATGCGTGCGGTGGAACGCTATCCCGATTTGCAGTCGATCGTTCTAGCGTCGGACGGCGATTGGAACCTAGGTGGGAATCCCATCGAGGCTGCGAAAGTGCTTCGTCAACGCGAAATTCCCGTCCATGCGGTTTTGGTTGGGTCGGAACAACGCATGCCTGACCTCGCAATTCAAAGCTTTGAATTGCCAACATTCGCAGTCGTCGGAAAACCTCTGCGTGTACCCTTTTCGATCTCTAGTTCTTTGGCGCAAGACACGGATGCAACAATTCAGCTAGAAATTCCCGATGGGACAAAACTTAGTCAGACCATTCGTGTGCCCGCTATGGCGATCGCCAAAGGCACTTTCGAGTGGCGCCCTGACAACGTCGGTGAAGAGAGTATCACGATTCAGATACAACACGATCCACGCGACCGAATCGCTTCGAACGACTCCAAACGCGTTGCCATCTCGTTTCGCAGTGAATCACTCAAGTTGTTGATGCTTGAGTCCTTTCCTCGATGGGAGTACCGATACACGAGAAACGCATTAGAGCGAGATCCCGGAGTAGAGGTCCACTGCTATCTGCTTCACCCTGATATCAAGGAGTTGGGAGGTGGTCGCGGATACCTGCAATCATTTCCTCAAGATGAAGCTCTGTTCGCTTACGATGTCGTCTTTCTTGGCGACATCGGCATGGGGCCCGACGAACTCACAGAATCGCAATGCCAACAATTGCGAAGGCTAGTCCAATCGCAAGCGAGCGGTCTTGTCTTCATGCCAGGCATGCGGGGCCGACAATCTTCATTGCTCAACTCGCCTCTTGAAGAACTTTTCCCTGTCGATCTAGAGACGGCTCGTCCGCGTGGTGTTGGGGCCTCCAAGCCTGGACAATTTCAATTGACAGAACAAGGGCACCAAAGTCTGCTCACTCGATTTGAGTCCAACGAACAAGAGAATGAACAGGTGTGGCGGAGTCTTCCTGGCTTTTATTGGTATGCTTCGGTCGAACGAGCTCGAGCCGGTAGTCAAATCTTGGCAACGCACGAACGCGATTCCAACCGATTCGGACGCATCCCCTTGATCGTCACCAAGACCTTTGGCAATGGCAAAGTGTTGTTCATGGGCTCCGATGGTGCCTGGAGATGGCGCAAAGGTGTTGAAGACAAGTACCATTATCGCTTCTGGGGCCAAGTTGTTCGATGGATGGCCTACCAAAGATCCATGGCTGCAGGTGAATCGATGCGATTGTTTCACGCTCCCGATCGCCCTAACGAAGGTGACTTGGTTACGCTCCAAGCAAACATCATGGGCAGCAATGGCGAACCCCTGCAAGACGGCACGGTCACCACATCCGTGGTCGATCCCAATGGCAAGATGGAGATTGTAAGCTTGAAACGAGACGATCCTCAAGCTTGGGGACTGTTTCGCGGAGAGTTCAAACCGAAAATGGGTGGCGAATTCAAATTGACCACTCAATGTAAACAGACAGGAAAAACGCTTGACTCCACACTTTACATTCAAAGTACCGAACGAGAACAGATTGGGAAACCTGCTCGGCCAGATGTGTTGCGTGACATCGCCAATGCTACACGAGGAAAGTTTACGTCGATCAGTGACATCAAAGATGTCCTCAAGGTCGCGACGATAGCTCGAGAACCACAGCCCGTGGAGCGACGACTTCAATTATGGAGCCACCCGCTTTGGGGAGCCGCTATACTGTTCCTGTTGGGTTTGTTTTGGGCCGGTCGTAAATGGATGGGGTTTGTATGATCGTTCTTCAGAGCTTGATCGCCAAGATTAGGAATGCAGTCCCCGCATTCGCATACCTTGCTGTCATGTGCATGGCTTGCGTCCATCTGCCACCCATGGGCCGAGCAGAGGATCAGACCGAGCCGAGTCATTCGATAGATTCTCTTCGAGACATCGAAAAGAAGATCTTGCGGGTTTTGCCAAAAATAAAACCCAGTGTTGTCTGCGTTCAGGCGGGAGGAGGATCTGGCTCGGGGGTCATTGTGTCCGCGGATGGTCTTGTATTGACAGCCGCTCACGTGATTGACAAAGCAAAGGAGCTTACCATCGTCTACCCAGATGGACGCAAATTCAAAGGGGAGGCCTTGGGTACCTACGGACCCGCCGACGCTGGCATGGCGAGAATTATGGAAGGTGCCCCCCACCCTTTTGTGGAGGTTCACACTGGTATAGGCCTGGAATTGCATGAAACCGTCATCGCTTTGGGACATCCCAGCGGATTCGATCTTCAACGCGGGCCTCCATTGCGAATCGGACATATTACTGCGCTTGATGAAAACTACATAACGGCGGATACCTCACTTATTGGTGGAGACTCAGGCGGCCCATCCTTCGATCTTGACGGAAAGGTCATGGGAATTCACTCCCACATCGCTGGTGAGATTCAAACCAATCGCGATTCGCATATTGCTAAATTCCATGCGAATTGGGAGGCGATGAAAACCGGAGTGCATCATGCTCAACACTACAGCAAATCGATAGGGAGTGGAAAACCCCAGCCCGGACCGGATCAAGACGACAAACGAGAGCCAGTCCCACCCCGAGATCCCAACGAGAAATCTCGATTGCAAGAACTTGCTCAAAAAGCAAAAGAGAGCGGCGGAAAGTTAAAGCTTAGCCGAGAGGAATTGCGCGATTTAAGAAAGACGCTTGCGATGCGAACGGAAGCCCTAGCGCCTGCCGGTGGTACGAGGTTGCTCGATACGTGGGCGATGAAATGGATAACAGGATTCCAGTCGCTACTTCCCATCGAGAAAGCATCAATCGACCATCCGTCGGTCGTCAAAGTGCAAGTGGATGGACGGAATGTTGCGTTGGCAACGTGTGTACATCAAGAAGGTTGGTTCGTTACCAAGGCTTCGGAAGTCAAGAACCGTTCTGTAAAGCTGGAGCTTTCTGCCCAAGAGTCTCTTTCGGCTGAAGTAAAGAGCGTCGACGATGCATTGGATCTTGCGCTTCTCTATGTCAAGACAGATCGTTGTAGCCCCATCCAGCTGGTATCGAATGTTGACAGTTCTTCTACTGCGAAACAGCCGATGGGCAGTTTGTGTTTTGCGGTAGACGCTTCGGACAAGCCCGCTGGTTTTGGTGTCGTGAGCGTTTCGGCTCGTCCACTGAATGGAAAGTCTGGGGCATTTCTGGGCGTGGGAGTCAAACCTGAAAAGGAATCACTTCGAATTGAAAGTGTTGCTCCAAATTCGCCAGCCTCAAAAGCTGGACTCAAGGTAGGAGACTCGATTGTAACGATTGACGGGACTGCCGTTCGTTCGGAAGAAGAACTGCAAAAGATGGTGCAATCTCACTTGGAAGGAGACCAGCTCAAAATAGATGTTGAGCGTGGAGATGCCTCGCTTACCGTTCTAGCAAGATTAGAAGATGCAACGCAACT
Source organism: uncultured Pirellula sp. (assembly GCA_903858115.1). Lineage (GTDB taxonomy): Bacteria > Planctomycetota > Planctomycetia > Pirellulales > Pirellulaceae > JBKCUI01. The sequence continues at coordinate 193,798 of CAIOHR010000055.1, forward strand.
GGCTCCGATGCCGGGAGCACGCGAGCAAGCGATGGATAGCATTACAGCTTCTCTAAGCAAACGACGATGGAACTTCTCGAATGGAATTCAACACGACTGTGCTATCTCAGCCAAGGACGTAGGCGGTCCCTTGATCAGCCTCGATGGTCGGGTCATGGGAATCAATATCGCTCGGGCTGGTAGAATTCAATCCTACGCGATTCCGATTTCGGACGTGTGCAATTTCTTGGTTTCTGTCAACATGTTCACCGTGGAGGGAGTGACCAAGTGAATAGCCATCCCAAGAGAAACATGCCCCACGAGGCCGGGGCCATCCAAAAGCTTCCCGATGGTATCCGTCAAAAATTGACAGGCTATCGGTCGTTGGTTCGCAAGATCAAGATTGGCGAGGGAATCCTCGCAGGGCTATTTGGCTTTCTCGCTTCCTACGCGATGATCTTTGCTATCGATCGATTCGTAGAAACGCCTCATTGGTGTCGTTTGCTTTTCTTTCTGTGCGGACTGATCGGCTTCGGAGTGTATCTTCCGTATATGCTGCATCGGTGGATATGGAACACGCGGCAGTTGGAATCGGTAGCAAGGCTTCTCGCGCATTCCTTCCCATCGTTGAGCGATCATGTTCTCAGTATCGTGGAATTAGCGAAGAACAGCCACGAGCAGAAACGCAGCCCACAATTGATTGCGGCGGCCATGGCGCAAGTGGACGATCGGCTTTGCCGTGAAGATCTATCGAAGGGTGTCCCCAATCCAAAACTGAAACGTTGGTTATTCGGAGCGAGTCCATTCGTTCTTGTAGCGATGGGAATCGCGATTGTCGTTCCGTCGGTCGCTCAAAACACTTGGTCGCGATTCCTGTTCCCATGGGCCGACATCGATCGATATACCTTCGCGCGTTTCGAGAAATTGCCAAATGAGATCGTGGTTCCGTATGGTGAACCATCCATGCTTCATGTTTCGTTAAAGCCCGATTCGGATTGGAAACCAAAAACCGCCAAACTCGCGGTGGCCAAGACTCGTTTGGATGCCAATCAAGTTGCAAACAACTACGAGTTTTCCATTCCAGGCCAGTTAGAACAGTTGCCTGTATCCTTACGCGTCGGCGATGCCACGCAAACGATGCAATTGGTCCCAATGGTGCGCCCCGAACTCAGCCAGATCATCGCACGCATTTCTTTACCTGAATATCTGCAACACTCCGAACCACAATTGCTACCGGTCAAAAGCAGCACGGTATCGATCCTGAAAGGAAGCAGCGTTTCGATTCAAGCGAAAGCAACGCGTGAACTATCCTCGGCATTCGCAACCATTCGGACATTGCCTGAAAATCCTGTTGAAATCGCAGACAACGAAGATAATCGAAACGCGGAGTCGCAAATCTCTTTGGCGGTGGATGGTGATTCCTTCATGACCGTGTCGATGCCCTTTGCCGAGTCATCACAGCTCGAGCTTGATTGGAAAGATACACATGGATTGAGCGGATCGAAGAAAAGCCAATTCATGCTGAGAGGTGTAGATGATTTTGCACCCGTGGTAAGTTGTTCTGGATTGCCTGATCCGCTCGTACTCTTGCATAGTGAGTTGCTGACATTTCAAGTCAATGCTTCGGATGATTTCGGTTTAAAGCATATTGGAATCGAGTGGAGTTCCGCTTCTACGGATGAAACTACAGCACCCGTGAAAGGAGAACGACTGGTTATTGCAGGCAACAGCACGGCCACCAAACTTAGCGGCTTGGCAACGCTTTCTTGCAAGAATGAAAACATTGTACCTCAACGACTTCAGATTCGTGCGTTTACCGAAGACCTAAAACCGGATCGAGGAAGGATCTATTCCGTTCCTTACGTGATCCACATCATGTCTGCCGAAGAGCATGCCCAATGGATCGCGGAACAGCTTCGTCGATGGAAGGCGAAAACCGATGCCATCTACGAAGAAGAATTGCGACTGCTCGACGAGAATCGACAAATTCGAGACCTGGCTGCCGGCGATATCGATTCCGAGTCGACAAGAGAACGGATGAAAAATCAAGCGAGCGCAGAACGTGACAATGCAAAACGGCTCGAGAACGCAGTAGAAGACGGTGCGAAGATCTTGGAGCAGGCTCTAAGGAACGAAGAGATACGTTCGAAGCAAGTTGAGGATTGGGCCAGATCTCTTCAGAAGCTTAACGAGTTGTCGAAAGAACGAATGCCCGACGTCGCAGAACAAATTGGTCGAGTCGGTGAATCTCCTGCCACAAAGTCATCCGCCTCGAAGCCGAGCGATTCTGATTCCAGTTCGCCCCCCAGTTTGCGCGACAACGAAAAATCTCCTTATGACAAGCGACCTGCCGAGGGTTCTGGCGGTGGAGCAGGTGGCGGCTCGTCGCTGCCAGAAACTCAACTTGGGCCAGGTGCCACCAAAAAGGAATCTGGCAGCGACAAGGAGAAAGACTCCGAGGAAAAGAATGAGACCAATGAGAAGATGGACCGCGCAGTCAAAGACCAATCCAAATTAATTGAGGAGTTTCGAAAAGCCAAACAGGCCTTTGAACAGTTGATGGCTGACTTCGAAAATAGCACCTTCGTCAAGCGGCTGAAATCGTCTTCGCGTTTTCAAAAAGAGATTGCAAACTTGCTGACACAAGCCATCGGTAGCAACTTTGGACTCAGTTCCTCGAAAGCCAAAGCCGCTCAGCAAGAGACTGAGGTCATCATGCAGCATCAAAAGAAACTTGCGGAGAGCATAGCCGCAATTCAAGGTGATCTGACTGCTTACCAAAACAACAACCCTTCAGCAGATCGTGAAGCCGTTCTAAAAGATATGAAGGACCAGAATACTCAAATCAAGCTTGAAGAAATGCCTCTTCGGATGGAGAGAAATCTGCGAGGCGACGCACTCAATCGTAGCGAATACTGGGCTGACACTTTTGATCGATGGGCCGAGGAATTGGCCGGACCTGGTGGGGGTGGAGGTGGAGGTGGTGGAGAGGAAAAAGACAAGTTGCCACCTGCGATTCTGCTGGAAATCATGAGAATCATCGGCGATGAAATCGATCTACGAGATGAAACGCGAACCCTCAATCAACTTTGGATTCCGGATCAAGAGATGTCAGAAGATCTTCAAGATCGAACGACAGCACAAGCGGTCGAGCAAATGGCTATCCAAGAAAGAACACTCAATGTCATCCAAGACATCCAAGCGCTTCCCAACGGGAGTGGCTTTGGAGAGGAACTGCAAAAACTCAATAAAGGCGTTCAAGCGATGGACGAGGCATCCTCGATGTTAAGTGATTTGCGACTTGGGGAGAATGTCATTGCTGCAGAGACGGCTGCGATCGAAGCCTTGATTGAAGCCAAACGAGGTGGCGGCGGTGGAGGAGCCGGTGGCAGCACACCAGGCATGGGTGGCGATGGTGGCACCACCGACCGCTCCCCGCTTGACATGATTGGCCCCGGATCCGATCGCAATACCAAAGTGGCGAAACGACAAGTCGGTGAGGCCACCGGTAAGACCGGCCGAACGCTTCCGGAACAGTATCGAAGAGGACTGGATGAGTTTCTTAACAAAGCAACTCGGCGATAAAAATACAAAACGACCAACGACCTAGTATTCGAATTGGAGATGTCTCAATGCTTTCAACAAAACACTACAACATGAGCATTAAAGTTGCCATGATGGTTTTTCTTTGTCTATTGGGCATAGAGAAGTTGTCAGCACAGGCGATTCAGTTTGCCCCGGCCTTCGGCCAAGATGAAGACTCCATCAAGGGCAACTTGATAAGCTCGATGAAGATCGAGATCGACGCGATCCGACGAATCGCTGATCTTCCTGAGAACACTGTCAAGAAGCTGAACATTGCCGCGATCCAAGCGGTCGATGCAGCCATCAAGAACAATCCACCACAGAGAATGGGTGGTCGCATGCCACAACCGCTTCCTCGTGCCGGAGGAAAACCGCCAAAAGAAGGAACGCTATCTGACGAAGATGAAGAGGACAAAGCGAAGAAGGACGAGGAAGCACCTGACGCCAATGCAAACTTTCTTCCAGGGATGTTCTTTCAGATAGACATAAAGATAGTCAAGAAACAAGAACCATGGAAAAAGGTCCTCGCTTCGTTGGATCCAGCGAAAGTCGCCGAGATCGAAGCATTTGAAAAGAAGCGAACCAAGGATCTACGGGATTTCCGAGTGGCATCCAAAGTCCAAGAGCTAGACGACATGCTACTTCTATCCGCATCGCAACGAACAGAGCTGACGGAAATCGTGGATCGTGTCTCGGGCGACCAGCTCGCATTGCAACCTCGCAACAATGGAATCTTTGCTGGAGGTGCTATGGTCGTCGTGATGGCAGGACAAGCAAGCAAAGAAATACCAAAGGACGAACTCAAGAGAGTTTTGTCCGAAGTCCAGTTTGCCGAGTACGAGAACATGCTTAACCGACAAGCTCAGGGGCCATTCAACCCCGCCGCGCCTCCCGCTGGTTTCGGCAAGAACAAGAAAAACAACAATGACGAACCCCAGAGTAGTTCGCTTGGCTTTTCCTTCAAGGAAAAGGAAAGTGGACTGAGCGTGGAGTCGGTTACTCCGGATTCTCGTGCGGATCAAGCCGGACTCAAGGCCGGGGATATCATCGATGGTATCGACGGCAAACCCATCGACAATACGGTACAACTGAAACGGGCTATCGCCTTGAACACGTCAAAGACCTTGACCATGCAAGTGAAGCGAGATGGTACCGATCTGAAGCTTGAGTTTCCGAGCAAGAAGTAACCTATGCGGCCAACACATCAACTTTGCAGCATAGGGATTTGCTTCTATATCCTGAGCAGCTGTCTATCGGCACACGGGCAAAGCGTTCGGTCAGGGATCGATGTGCCTGCCGATGTCGAGCGCATCTCGAGCGCTGCCGTCGAGTGGCTAGCCAAGAATCAGTCTACGGCCGGGAATTGGGACGGTGGACAAGACAGTCACAATGCCGAAGCGGGAAACTGCGGAGTGACAGGATTGTGCATGATGGCTTTCCTGTCCACGGGAATCGACCCGAACTTTGGTGAATATGGTACCAACATTCGAGCTGCCCTTCGCCACATGATCGCTAGCCAAGATCCTAAGACAGGTTACTTACCCAATAGCATGTATCATCATGGATTTGCGATGCTGGCGTTGGCGGAAGCTTATGGAGCAGTCGACGAAGAATTGCTCTGGGCCGACCCGGAGATCGACATCCCCAAGGATCGACGAAGGACACTTGGAGAGTCACTTCACTTGGCCGTTCGCTGCGCGGTCACATCGCAAGAAAACAATCCTTGGAAAGCCTGGAGATATCGCCCTGAATCGCGAGATGCGGATACGTCTGTCACGGGAGCAGTCCTTGTCGGATTGTTCGCAGCGAGGAACGCTGGCATCAAGGTTCCTGATTCCAACATTGACGATGCTTTGGTGTACATGCGTGAAGTCACCGGAAAACGTGGGGACGTGAACTATACGCCAGGATTTAGTATGGGGACTGGAACAAACCTCCCCGCGATCGCTTGCTTGGTATACGCGATCAGTAAACATCAAGATTGGCCGGAGTATCGCGCAGTTTCTGCTCTCGTAAAGTCGAACCGTGAAGTCGTCGATCCCAGCTATCCACACTACAACATGTATTATATGTCACAAGCGTTGTTCCAATCAGACTTTGATTCATGGACAAAATGGAATCAAATCACGACGCGACGTCTCCGACGCGAACAGAACAAAGATGGTAGTTTTGACTCAAACCATGGACAACCCTACGGCACTGCGATGTCGGTGTTGGCACTCGCTCTTAATTATCGGTTCTTACCCATCTATGAACGTTAGAACTAAATCTTTAGCCATCGGATGCATGTTCGCAATAAGCAGTTTCGGACTGCGCTACGCTCGCTCGCAGGAGAGCAATAGCACCTCCGGGCCCGCTGTCAATGTAGAGTGGCGAAACGGTGATGTACTACCGGCAGAGTTGCTGACCATGGACCAAAAGACCATCCGGCTGCAATCCAGACTGTTCTTGGAACCGATTGTCATTGATCGCAACGAGGTTCGTTCGCTCCGATTCGTCCAACCCTTGAAATCGGATCGTGAACCTGGGAAAGTTAGTTTATCGATGGCCAATGGAAACAACCTTCGTGGCACGATAGTTCAGGATAACATTGACTCCCCTTATCTCGAGTTCATGGACGATGTCGTTGGGAAACTGCAAGTCCCAAAGAAATTCATCCAACAAAACTCTAGTTCGAGTACGGCTCTCTATGAATGGAACGGAAGCACTGAGCCATGGGTTAGTCCCAATTCAGAGCCATTGTCCTGGATCGTAGACGATCGAGGGTTCTTCGCGAGCAAAGCATCCAATCAATCGGCTATCTTGCCCCTTGCGATCAAAGGTTCGTTTGCTATCGAAGTGACCTTGTATTCACCCTTGCGTCCTGACTTCGTACTTTCATTAGGCAAAGATCCTGAAGAGTCGATCCGTATCGAGACGATTGAAAAATCGCTCATCATCGGTACTTCCACCGACTTTGAAGTCGTCGAAGATTTGCCGAGCAAAGGATGGACGTACACGTTTCGCCTTGAATGGAATGATGAAACACGCGAACTATCTCTTTTGCAATTGGGCGAAACAAAGCCAGATGAAGCGAGGATAGTGACGAAAAGTACTCGTTCAGAAAACGTCGAGGGCATCTTCCTGACCAATCGAGGTTCTTCACTTCGGTTAGAGAAGTTGCGTTTGTTCAACACGATAGCTCGAGAACGCGAAGCAACTCAGGCAGCGAATGTTCTTTCGAATGCGAAGAGCGATCAGCCGATGGCAGGCGATAATAGTTCATTGTGCATTCTTCGTTTTTCGAACAATACGGTGCTGAGTGGGAACATTCTCAGTTTCCGAGAGGGCTTCTTTACGATCCAGAACGAGATGATCCAGAGCGAGGCGATTCACTTCACACCTCAACAATTAGTGAAGCTTGATCAGCCTATCGCACCAGCCAATATTTCTCGTCCGCATAAGCTTAGACTCGGCACGAATGCAATCCTCGGAGAATGTACGATTCGGGGAGGAAACAACCCGATCCTCTGGAAATGTCTCGGTCAGGATTTGCCAGTCCCTCTCGTGACGGATTTGCCAGCCACGATTCAATACGACTTGAATCCTAAGCAACGCCCCAGCGGTTCTCAGTTTCCCGATATTGTCTATGCAACGAATGGTGACAATCTACCAGCGAGCTTGTTGAAGATGCGCGAACAACTGGTCGAGATCGACTTGCCATTTCTTTCCGGATGTCGAATCGGAACATCCCATTTGCAAGCTATCGAGCTCGCGTGTAAGGGCAAACGGCTAGAGCATGGCTTTACGAAAGAGTCTCGGGAGCAACTGCTATCGTTTCCTCGCGGAACAGAACTGTCGCTTTACCCTCATGCGCTCGTGGGAAAGAATGAAGACTTACTGCGTGGCATGATCATGGGCATTTCGACTACTGCAATTGAGATGGATGTGAAGCTTGAGCCTTGTCTCATCGGTCGCGATGCGGTCAGCGCGATCGTCTTCCTGCCGACCGCATCGTTAGACGCAAAGAACAACGAAAACGAACGCAACGTGAAGGAGGCCGCAGAGGATTCGATTACCCTCTTGCTTGCTAATGGATATCGAATCTCAGCAGATATCCTGAGGGTAGAAGGTACAACTCTAAGTTGCCAATCTTCGTGGTTGGGCGACTTTGATATTTCGACGGAATGGATCTCAGGATTGTCGTTTGGCTCGGTGACTGATGGCGAATCATCACTCTATGCCAATTGGGAAGTGAAGACACTTCGTGATCCTGCGTGGCTCGAAACCCCAACCAATGCACAAGCAAAATCACTACTGGGAACAGTAGTGGAGCCATTTTCACTGTCGACACTTCAGGGTGAGACATGGAATTTGCAAGACCATGCTGGTAAAGTCATCATTCTCGATTTTTGGGCGACTTGGTGTGGACCGTGTGTCAAATCGCTTCCGGAGTATCTTTCCGTCGCAGGCAAGTACAACACGAACGATGTTATTTTTCTTGGCGTGAACGCCACGGAAACGCCTGAGGTCGTTCGAGAATTTGTAGCGAGGCAAAAACTGGAGAATTTTGATACGTTGTTTGATTTTGAGGGTGAATTGACCAGGAAAATGCAAGTGACCGGGATCCCGCATACTGTCGTGATCGGCCCGACGGGCGCCATCGAACACGTGCATGTCGGTTACTCCAAAAACGCTTCGAAAGAACTCGATACCAAAATCAGCCAGCTCCTAGGAAGATAGTCTCATCTATCGACTTCGCATAGTGACAGCCCTGAAGCCTGCTTTTTATAGAGACACAGCCGACAAAAGTAGCAGTAGGCACGCTCCGTCGTGCCGTCCGCTCTTCAAGATCTGCAGGGATTCTAGGTGGGAGGCACATAGAATGTGCCTCCCACTTTGACTTTTGTCGGCTGTGTCTATAGAAGCGAGAGTGGGTTCACTCGCGTCTTCAGCGGGAGTTCTACGGAAGCACCTAACCTCTGCGATTCAAATACCGCAGCAATCATTTCAATAATGGACCGACAATCCTCTGCGGAACAAATGGGTTTACGGTCGTTCTGGATGCAATCGAATAGATCTGTGATAGCAGCCAGATGTCCTCCTTGATACGATCCATCCTTTCGTGGCTCTGGCTTGCCAATACCTGCGGAGGAAAACGTTTCCCATTTTTTGCTCGACCTCCCGGGAGACCAACTGCTGTCACGTAGTATCTGGCCTTGCGCCAAATATCCGCTCTCCAACTCGATGATCCCTTTCGATCCATACACTTGAATGGCAAAACGCGTTGGATTCCCTGCCATATTTTTTCGCGAAGCGAAATATCCATATAAGCCGTTGGGAAATGCATAGGTTGCCTGAACCTGGTCCCCTGCCAAGAGGCCGATTCCCTCAGCTCCGGGTGCAACATGTTTTTTCGAAACAGATTGTCCGTCTTGAAAGACAACAGCGGAACAGGAAGTTGCATCCCTGCCGGCAAAGGTTCGCATCATGCCAAAAACATGGGAACCGAGAACCCAAAGATCCTCTCCACCTCCTCGTCGATCTTCCTTGCCGCGAGCTCGCAATTCGAGCAATTCGCCGATCTCTCCAGCTTCGATCAAAGACTTTGCCATGTGCAACACGGGCGAGTACTGGCTTATATGGGCGATCCCCAGTTTAAGCTTCTTCTTCTCTAGAGCTTGGATCGCAGAGTCGCAATCTGCGAGGGTCGGACAGAACGGCTTCTCCATATAGACATGACAGCCAACATCGGCAGCAGCGAGAATCATTTCGTGATGCTGGTCAATCCATCGAGGGCAGATCGCCACTACGTCTAACTTTTCTTGAGAGAGCATCTCTCGATAATCTGCATAAGTCTTTTTCGGGTTCGTTCGATTCGCAGCTGCTATACGTCCTGCTTCGTCTTCATCGGCCAGCGCGACTATCTCAACATTCGGGAGTTTTGTAAATGCGACATCAACACCATGCCCATAATCTCCCTTGCCCGTCCGCCCGATAATGCCAACACGAAATTTGGGGAACTTTGCATCCGCTAGGGATGATCGACACCGGGTCGATAGAAAACCTCCCGTCGTCAATACCGCCCCCGCCTTAACGAACAACCTTCTCGTTTGTTTCTTCGGTAACATCGGAACACCACTTGCTAGAGGAATATTCGGGCGAAGCACTTGTTATTGCATACTAGCAAATTGTAGTGGATCTGCGAGCCTGAGGGTTGAGAACAAGAACCGTCTAGCGATCGTGATTCTCAACAAAAGTCAGCTTTGTTTGCAATCTTTTTTCACCTATGCATCGGATGGTTATTGCTGAAGTCTTATCGTGGGTGCGACTTGCACTCCTCCTGGAAACTGAGGCTCGCCGACAGTTGTTCCTCCCCAAGGTATTCCTGGATCAATACTCTGATTGATTATTTCCTGAGCTGAGCTTTGCGACATTCCAAAGGCTGCGGATGTTATGGGACCTGGATCGCACCAGATATTCTCGCCATCGACGCGAATCGTTCCCAGGTCTTGATCAAGGTTTCGTCGTTGTGCTTCGTAGAACACCCAAACTCCCAGGAATGTATTCTGTGTATTGAGTAGATCTTGGAGTGCAGTCACGCTATCACGAGCCGCAGTAGGCCGGGAGTTTAGACTAAGGCTCTCCTGGATCTGACGCAAATCTTCGTTGATCATGATCTGCTGCGCGGCCATTCTCACCGCATAGCGTTGTAGTTCAAAATTATAACTGTTGTAACGCAAGTTGCGAAGTTGCGATCGAAGCGTTTGCCATACCGCATCTTCGAATCGATAGTAGTTTCGTTTGGCCTGCTGATACTCAATGAGAACTTGTCTATACTGGTTGCGCTCTTGCATACGCGTCAACGGTGAGTCCCATTGCAAACCAGCTCGGAGTCTACCCGTTTTTCCACGCAACGAAAGTGGGTTACTAGTTGCATTTTGTATGTCGCCGCTGAAAACGACATCCAAAGAACTTTCCAGACTGTCAGCTACTACCTCGATCGCCCGCCACGAATCCACCAACGAAGCTCGGCTATTCATCCAGTCGAGCCGGTTCTCCATGGCGATTCTGATCGCTTCCTCAGGAGAGATGTCTACTTCAGGCAGAAGTACACTTTCAACTCGAGCCCTGGCCTGTAGCACTTGCAATGCAAGAACATCCTCGGAGAATTCCGCGAGCACTGACTGACTTGGAAGAATTGCCTCGTCTCGCAAAGTTTCGTATTGCTTTCGATTATCCCCCTTCTTACCTTCGCTCAGGACTTTCTGCAGATCGCCATCGATTTTGCGGAGTACTTTATCGCGGTCAATAAACTTCCGTTCAATTTTCTCGAGTTCTTCCGTGAGGGTATCTGGCAGACCACTGAGTTCTTTGGAATCCAATAAAGCGACGTCGAGTGATTCCGTCGGTAGCAATGCACAGACCTTGTCGCGTTCGCTCTCGTAGATTTCTCGCAATCGATCTAAATTGCTCTCACGTTGAGGAAGCACGGTTCGAAGTTTTGCAATGTCTGCTCTTATCTCGGCGATATCTTCAGTCAAGATCTTGTTACGCAGATTCTGTAGTCGCTCGATGCGTTGGCGAATCTCGCTGACGGAGTTTGCGGACTCCGGTGTCCAATCTAGAGTGCGATACTTGCCACCCGTTGCTTCGTCGGTTCTTATGATGCTAGTCTCAAGGAGAGTGGAGTTGCTATCACCGATCGCATCGCGAAGATCCGCTACTTGAGCACGACGTTCTCTAAGATTTTTACTGATAAGATTGAATTGGTCGAGAATCGGATCTTTGACTTCGACACAAACATAAGGCGGAAGCCCGAGCGTTCCTTTGAATGCATCTAAAGCTTGTTCGTAACTGAATCGCAACTGTAGCAAAGTCGCTTGCGAGGAAATCAACGCCTGGCGAGCTTGCGCAACTTGCAACTGCTGACTAGGAATCGCATCTTGAGAAGCAGGAATGATGGTCAACTGTTCTCGAAGAGTGTCTTCAAATCTCAACAAATTATCTTGCAATCGAGCTACGTTCTCTTCTGCATTTCGGATTTGAAGTTGATTCTGCACTAAGCCGAGAAATCCACCGACTTGGGGGACAGCACCTCCACCACCAAAGCCAGCCCCACCACCACCACCTGTTTGAACGTTGCCAACGGTTCCAAATCCACCACCTAGCCCCGTGAACCCTTGCAAACCAGCCCCACCAAACAGACCACCGCGGCGGGTCGGACCTGGTTCGGCCTGCCGACCCACTGTGACGTTGAGATAGAATCCCGTTCTGTATCGTTCAAAGGAACGAACGTTGTACAAAAGGGTCCGCTCCGCAAGGGTGAGTCGCTCCATGATGACGTCTCGTCCACCACCGCGCAACAGCGGCTGGATAAAGCTAAAGTCAATCACGGTCGATGCGGTTTGAGCATCTGGACCAGCCAATTGCCAAGTTAGCGAGTTCGCCAATCCAATCACCAAATCAGCACCGTTCGTAAACTGCCGTTGCAATGCTACCCCACGTCGGCCACGTGAAAACGCTCCGTTGGTTAGTGTCGAGCTACTGTTGCCACCACCACCTCGACGAAGCCTGCCGTCAGCGGTGTAAGCGGCGCTGTATCCGGCAAACAACTGGTTGCCTAAAAAGAACCGTTCGGTACTAACGTCCAGCGCCGAGAGATAAAGGGTTTCCACTTCAGCCTGGTAAAGTGTACTGTGAAGGACTGCCGTTCGAACGGCGGTATCCGCGTCCAGGACCAACACTCCTCGCTCATCGAGTGGCAAGTACTGCCACCATACCGGGTTCTCCGCAGTATTCGTTTTTCCATTGACGTCCCAAAGAGGATAGTGCTTTTTCCCGTTCAGTACTTTCATGTATTGATGGGAAACCTGATCATCTTCGGGCATCGGTGGGCGATCCGGATTAAACGGATCGAACATTCGCGACTCAGAACGCATTTGAATGTCCGGGATGGCAGGCAAGCAAGAATCCCCAACCTTCTCTCCTACAAGCTGGCCGACTTCTTGGTCAGCTCGATTGCGATAATGTGCCCGATTGCAGCCTGCTGGGAATGCAATCATCGATGCGCCAGCAATGGTAAGCGAGAACTGAATCCAACGCTTGAATTCGTTTCGTCTTTGGGATTTGATGCACATAGGTAACACGCCTTTTCCGAGTCAGATATCTCCCCCGATAGGGACTTATATATCTTTTCGGCTGTTACCGATCTTACGCTTGATACCACAAGTACCAACTCAGCATGAATTACGGATCTTACGGCGCTTACCGATCTTAACAGGGATCCGGATTGACATTGCGTTCGCAAGTTTATTGCTGGTAATAGACTCACTTTGGAATCAAACATCAGGTGATTGCTTGCATTTCTTATGAGCTACGGTGGCAGGACAGCGATAGAAGTTGAACCGAAGCGAAGCCTCGTGGCTCGGCTTCGCGTTCTTTGCTGTTTGATCGTTCTCTGCGCCAGTGGTTGCGCCTCCCAGAAGTATGTCCAGATTCGGTCGAATCCGTTCAACCCATTGACCGAAAAGCTCAATCTCGCGTCGCGATCAGGACCGGAAGTTACGACACGTACCATGTCGCTTCTTCGGCACTATGCATTGCTGGATACTTATCACAAAAACCCGAAGGAGTGCTTGACCCAGCTACAAGAACTCGCCACGGACGAAAAAGGGGCGGAGAAAACCTATGCTATCGCCGAGCTAGCGTACATCGTTGGTAAAAAAGCAGAGGCTCGTCAACAAAAGGGCGATGCTTTGGATATGTACACCGTTGCAGTCAGCAACGCTTACCTCTATCTCTTTTGTCCAGACTTAGATAGTTCGCGAAACCCGTACGATCCACAGTTTCGTGGAGCATGCGACCTCTACAATGCTTCGCTCGAAGCTACCCTGAGGCTGGTGATCGATCAGGGAAAATTAAGGCCTGGCAATAGTTACCGAATTACATCCTCGAACAAGGATTACGACGTACGTGTAATCTCGAAGGGGTCATGGATGGACTCGGATTTCGCCGATCTGCGATTCTGCAATGACTATAAAGTGAATGGGTTCGATACGTCGAACCTCAGCTACGGAATCGGTGTACCGATGATAGCTGTGCGACGACCCAACACGGGCGAAAACGCTTCGGAAAAGTATTATCCGGAAGGACTCTCCTTTCCTGTGACGGCACTACTACGTGTTACATCGCCAACGCTCGAGACTTCACACGATAGTCAACATCGGCATCCGTGCGTTTTGGAACTCCATGATCCACTCGATACGACGGACATTCAACTGAATTCACGCTTGGTGCCTCTGCAATCGGACTTGAGTACCCCACTGGCTTACTTCTTAGACAATCCCAAGTTTCGAGAGCAAACCAATAGCACACTCGGACTACGTGACCCAAGTAAGACCGAGAAGTTACGAGGCGTGTATATGGTGGAGCCCTTCGATCCGAATCGAGTGCCCGTCGTGATGGTCCACGGCCTCTGGTCGAGTCCGTTGACATGGATGCCTATGTTCAATGATCTGCGCTCTTTCCAAGAACTGCGACGCAACTACCAATTCTGGTTCTATCAGTATCCAACAGGTCAGCCCTTCTGGGTCAGTGCTACTCAAATGCGAAGTGATTTGCACGAGCTAAGGCAAACACTCGATCCTGCTCGGAAGTATCCTGTTCTCGATAACATCGTCCTCGTGGGCCACAGCATGGGCGGACTCGTTTCACGCATGCAAACCATCGAAAGTGGTGACGAATTTTGGAAGATTCTTAGCGACAAGCCTTTTGATTCGATCAAAGGGGATGAATCGGAGCTCCAACGCATCGCCGCAGCACTCTATTTTCATCCCAATCCATCTATTAAGCGGGTCGTTACGATTGGTACGCCGCATCGCGGAAGCGACTATGCCAATGATGCGACTCGTTGGATTGGAAGAGCCATCATCAAGCTTCCGACGAGCATCACGGACATTGGAAACTCCATCATTCGCCAGAATCCGGGTACGTTTCGCAATACGGACTTGTTGACGACGAACACGAGCATCGATTCCCTCAGTCCAGAGTCCCCCATTTTTCCAACCATGTTGCGCGCACCGAGAGCTCCTTGGGTCAAATACCATAATATTGTTGGAGTTGTAGAAAAGAGCAATTGGATTGGGGGTTCGTCAGCTCCAAGTGATGGAATTGTTGGCGTGGAAAGCGCCATGATGGATGATGTAGCAAGCGAGATCATGGTCGATTCGAAACACCAGGAAATTCACTTGAAGCCACGTGCTATCCTTGAGGTACGCCGCGTATTGGTAGAGCATTTGCGTGAATTGACACAGTATCCACAGCTATCCGCCATCTTGGATGTACCGGATGCATGGAAGGTGTCATCACCGTCGGAAACGCCAGCCTCGCGAAATTACGTCGCGACTCGTTTGTATCCTCAACAGGCCCCGGCAATGGTTGTGCCTGCTGCCGCTTTTGAACCACTGCCATTTCCCGAGAAGAAACAAAGCCGATTATTGGCCATTCCGATGAAGCCCAAAAGCTCGCTCTAGACTAGTCCTCTGTCCAATTTAGATTTTTGGGTGGCACGGCAGAACAAATCACTGACACATCAGCGAAGTCGTATTCGGATGCACTGCCAACGCGACCAGAAGGAACGAAGAATAGTTCATGAAGTTTGTCTCTGCACCTTACACTCGAATCAGCCCTGTCAATCGCTCCATCACTTGGCAAGGAGATTGGGCGCACCAGGAACTTTGCGATCTCGCGTTCGAGAAGGCAAGATCATCGCAAGCCAAATGGAGATCAACGTCGATTGACGATCGGATTTCGATTCTCAAGCGATTCGCTTCTTTGTTGCAATTCAATTCCGAGGCTATCGCAACGACGATCACGTTGGAGTCGGGAAAGCCGTTCTGGGAAAGCCTTACAGAAGTTCACTCGTCGATTGCAAAAGTCGATAATGCAATCGATGCGATCCGAACACGACGCTGGGATAAAGTCGAACCGAATGCGACAGACTCGACGGCGGTCCGATATCGTTCGTTAGGAATCGTATTGGTCCTCGGACCGTACAATCTTCCACTCCATCTTCCTGGTGCACATATCATCCCTGCCCTTCTAGCCGGCAACTGCGTTATCTTCAAGCCAAGTGAGAAAACAGCCGCTGTCGGAGACTGGATTGCGAGATGTTGGCAAGAAGCGGCCTTACCAGAAGGCATACTAGAAGTGATTCATGGAGGAGTCGAAGTCGCGCAGTATCTCGCAAATCTTAATCTTGATGGAGTTTTCTTCACAGGCTCCTATCGTGGCGGTGTCGCTCTTCACCGACTTCTTGCCGGACGCCCTGAGTGCTTGTTGGCTTTAGAGATGGGTGGCAACAATCCTTTGATCATCGAAAAAGTATCCGATCATCGCGCGGCTATTCAAACGATTATTTCGTCTGCCTACATCACGAGTGGCCAACGATGTACATGTGCGCGGCGCATCGTTGTCGTCGATAGACCCGAGAATCGGACGCTTGTAAAGAGGCTCGTCCACTCCATCGAGAAGATTCGTGTTGGGGATCCGCTCAAGGAACCTCAACCCTTCATGGGTGCATTGGTTTCAGAAGAATCATCACTACAGATCCTGCGTGCTCAATCGATGCTGGCCTCCGCAGGAGCAACGACGTTGGTGCCTTGTAAATCGATGCCCGACAACTCTTGTATTTTGTCTCCAGGACTGTCACTCATCTCACCTGACTACCAAAACGACGAAGAGTACTTTGGCCCGTTAGCAACCCTTTGCTTTGTGAAAGACATGCGTCACGCGATTGAGATTGCGAATCGAACCCGGTATGGCTTGGCTGCCGGTCTATTGAGCGACGATCGAAGCTGCTACGAGCACTTCCTGCACAACATCCATGCCGGCATTGTCAATTGGAATTCGCCGACGACAGGAGCCAGCGGCAAACTTCCGTTTGGTGGAGTTGGTGCGAGCGGGAATCACAGACCGAGTGGTTACTTTGCTTCCGACTACTGCTCTTATCCTATCGCATCGGTCGAAAAGAATCCGCTTCAGCCATTGCCGATATCGCCGGGGCTCGAAGCAATCGACTGACGCAGTCACCCCATCGCGATTCGGATCGCGAAGAGAACAATGATCGTGCCGAGTACCGAGATTGCGAGTCTTGTCGTTCGATTCAGTTTCAAATAGAACACCAAAACAAATCCACTCAGTGCCACGATGGCGGATACGATCGCAGAAACATCGATTACCCAAGACCACGGTGTTCCCGTGTGTCGCCCCTTATGCAGATCGTTGAGTACGGAGACCAGATCGTTACAAGTGACGGATAGGTCGTACTCACCAGTCTTTCGTTGAATCCTTGCCGTAGCAGCGTACCCCGGGCCTTGGAAGGTTACTTCGCATTCATCCGAAAAAGACAAGAAGTCGGACATCCGACCTGTGAGCTTGTGTTCGCTCCGAAGATACTCGACAACTGCAAGCTTATCTATTTCGTGACCATAGTCTGATAGATTCCAATCCGCAGGTGGAGTTGCCGTTCGATGGAGCCAATCCTTGTCCATCTGTCCTGACTTTTGCGATGTTGTCTCTCGAAAGAACCAATCAGGATGGTTCAACGTCAGGCCCGTGATACTGAAGAAGAAGATCGCTCCAAGAGAGAGCATCGACAGATAGATATGTAACCAACGAAACCATCGGGCTACAAAGCGATGAAACACTTTGGACCTCGGAGAGATTTTGTTTTGCTTTACGGGTGGTTCGCGATCCAGTCGCATGAAAAACTCCCTTCCCTTGCTTCGACTTGAACGGGCTTCTTACTTCCTTTTCTTAAACGACAAGGACGCTGCTTTAATCTCGGCGTTTCCTTCGAGCTTCAATTCAAAGTCACCAGCCCCCAAACTAATTGGGGATTTCATCAGTTGGTATGTTCCATGCTCGCGAGCCGCTTCGATGTACAACGTATACTTTCCGTCAGGCAGAGGTTTGCCATGGTCGTCACTGCCATCCCAGCCAATTTTGTACGAACCAGGATTGCGAGTTGGTTTCGAAACGGTCCCAATCAGCTTCTTTTGGTCGACGAGTAAACGCATTTGATCGCTCGTATACCACCGACGCAGGTCGCGATGCCAACGAGGTCCAGGATTTTCTGTCATCAAAAATAGACTCAAGGTCTTTACCGGAAACCCATCTTTGTCTTCGACCCATACGGCGACGTATGGTCGACGATATCGACCACCTTCGCCTGCTTTGTTGATCTCAAAAGAGATGCTGAACTCTTCAGGTTGATTCTCGGCTTTCTTTTCTCCCGGTGGTTTGTTGTTGTCTTCCTGGAGGCCTGCATCGGGCCAAAGCGATGATGCAATCAATGCACCGTTGAGATCGACGAGAAGACATTTTGCACCTGGGATGGTTTCGATCAGTGCGACACTGACGGTTGTTGGCAATACACTGCAGACCGTCGCCAAAACATCCGCAGTCTCCGCGTCAGCAGCGATGACTGACGCACTTACAACATGATTGCATGGTTGTCCTGTTCGCGGATCGAAGATATGTGAAATCGACTTGTTTCCAATCTTGATACTTCGCTCAGAGACTCCGCTCGTGGCGATTGCTCCTTGAGTCAATGTAAGGCGTTGCAATGGACGCGATTCCAGCATGTCGCTATTTGGATTGGGGATCGAAACCCACTGCGCAGCGTTGCCGGCCACTCGAATGTCTCCGCCGATATTGATCGAAATTCCTTGAGTCTTTGGAACACGAGCGAGCACCGCTTCAGCAACCGCGTCTAGTATCGTCCCTTTTGCAATTGCATTCAGCGAGAGTGGAGACGAGGAATTGCGAGTCACTGTCGTCGTATCCGAATGAACAGTCCAATGGCGTTGGTTCACCAACTCTAGATCTTGTTGAAGCTCTAGGGGAGTGGGGAATTGATTCCTATCGGCTCCGCGTTTCCAGCTTTGACTCAAATACTCTGCCCCCGGATTGAAAGCGCCGTCGGTTAGTTTCGTCCACCTTTCGCATCGTTGGAGCAAGCCCGCCAGATCGGGCGAAACACTCATGGAGTGACCGATTGGAAGATTCGTAAGCTTGGCAAACTCACTCGATTGTGAATAGTGACTGAAGACTTCACCTAGTCTGTCAATCTCCTGAAGTGCGATCTCTTCCGCTTGATTTGCGACTGCATCTTCCTCGGCCTCAATTCGAAGTTCGAGGGAAGTGCCAAGCACATTTTCGTGATGAAACGCAAATTCCTCCGAGAAAGCTTGGCTCTGTATTGTGAACGCAATCAGAACCAGTGTGAATCGCAGGGGGCAGAGCAATCGTATACGCATGACAGGAACTCGAGATACGAATCGGAGAACAGAGGTAGACTAGACTCAATCAATACTCAGGGAAGCACAACTAGTTGAGTGTAAACACTTGAACGAGTCACACTGTGACTTGCTAAAAGCGGCGTCTCGAAGAGACGCCGCTCTATGCATGAAGCCAAACCAACATTTGACGCTTGGCAAGCTTGTAGACTATGGTCGCCCTGGCCCGCGTCCTTCACCCTCAGGTCTTCCTGGCCCACGTCCCCCACCTTCTGGTCGATCCCCCTCAGGCCTGCCCGGTCTACGTCCTTGTCCTTCGGGGCGATCCCCTTCTGGTCTGCCTGGTCCACGTCCTTCACCTTCAGGTCGTCCACCTTCACGGCCGGGGCCACCCATTGGTCCGCCTCGTTGGGGCATTTGCTTGAGTTGTTCTTGTTGCGAAGACGTAAGAATCTTTGCCAACTCTGCATCCACGGTTGCTTGTAGTTTTGCGAGAGAAGCCTTTTGCGCTTCATCGAGCTTAAGCACTTCCACTAGGAACTCAGGAAGCACGGTCCCTGGCTTGACAGCGCCAGGTCCATGATCGCCAGGACCTCTGCCACCAAACTCGCCTCCTACTGGCCCGCCGCGGCCGAACTCACCTTCAGGTCCACGCATTCCGGGTCCACGACCACCTTCAGGGCCACCAGGTCCTCTACCAAACTCTGGTCCGCCGGGACCACGACCACCTTCAGGTCCACCGGGACCTCTACCGAACTCTGGACCACCCGGTCCGCGTCCGCCTTCTGGTCCGCCAGGACCACGACCACCTTCTGGTCCACGGGGTCCACGGCCTCCCTCAGGACCGCCAGGGCCACGGCCACGCCCGCCGCCACGTGCGCCTTCGGGGTTCGATTGACCTTCCTTGGTCAGCATCTGTGTGAGTTCGTCTTTGGTGACAAAACTATCTTTGTCAGCATCCGCTCGTTCCATCAACGACTTCAGACGCGTGTCACCGATTTCCTCAACGCTCAGCTTGCCATCGTTATTCTTGTCAAAGGACATCATTCGCGAGACCGATTCCTCGACTCCCCCGCCTGCACCTTCGCCACCTGGGCCTCGGCCGCCACCACGAGGGGGTTGAGCCACAACAGTCGTGGCAGCAGACATCAATCCAAGCAAAGCAATCGACTTGATCGTTCGTTTCATCTTCTTGTTCCCATCGAATTAGTATTTTGAGAGTTAGTTTCCAACCATTTTTGTGAGCAATCGAAGTTCGATTCGCTCGATCATCCCAACGTTAGCGTCGAGAGGTTAATTCGCGCTCGTCGGGAGTTTTTCCAAGCACGATATCAAAGTTACAAGCGTATTCACCAATCGTTGAATCTTTCACTGGCACGAAATCACCCATGATCAACTCACGATGAATCAGATCACCAGCACTGGCAAATATTCCGTCGCGAGCATTCCCTGCGTGCCCACGAGTCATGAGTTGTGTTGTCAGTAGCTCTCGGTCTCCCTTCTTGATCTTGATATGAATATGGGGAGCTGGGCGACCTGGGTAAGGGACTGGTTTGATCGTTCGAAAGCGATACTCGCCGGTGGAGCTTGTTTCAAACTTGCCAAAGCCTTGGAAGTACTTGTCTTGTTGCGATTTCTTGGAGTTGCTATCTCGGGTGTGAAGATAGACCTCGTTGGCATCGCATTGCCAAATTTCCATCGTGACTCCGCGGACAGGGGATCCAGCAGAGGTAAAGATTCGGCCTGTGAGATGAGTAATGACACCCACGGCAGGAGTCGTTCCATCTCGGATCACGATCAAGTCGTTATCTTGATCGAGTGGAAGTTTGTCTGGATAAAACGGGCCTTCGGTCAAGCTCGGTGTTCGCATCAATTCTTCTGCGAAGAGGCCTGGATTTGCAAAAAACGCCGTGCTCGTGGCAGCGGAACAACGTAGCAGTTGTCGCCGTGGTAGTGAATTATTGGAAGCCATACTGTAGTCCTTTCGGAAGGGTCGCAGTGTCGTAACAGGAACACATGCGTGGAGTGATTGTTTTGGGGGCCAACAATTTTCTAAAAGATTGATTTGAAGGATCTCTTTGGAGAGTTGGAGTATGGACTACAATTCGAAACATGAATCACGAAGTCACTAGAATCCTGAATGCAATTGAGAACGGCGATAAGCGGGCCGCTCAAGAACTGCTCCCTCTTATTTACGACGAGTTGCGTCGGCTTGCGACCGCAAAAATGCGGCAAGAGAAATCTGGGAACACGCTACAACCGACGGCCCTCGTTCATGAAGCCTTCATGCGGTTGGTGGGAAGCGAAGACTGGCAAAAATGGGACGGCCGGGGGCATTTCTTCGCGGCGGCTGCCGAAGCGATGCGGCGCATCTTGATCGAACAAGCGCGTCGACGGAACGCGGAAAAGCGTGGCGGAGGAATGAACCGGGTTGTGATCGATGATATCGACGTGGCAGCGGCACCTGAAAACTCGGAGTATTTGCTAGATCTGGATGCTGCTCTCATAAAACTCGCGGCAGTAGAACCGGAGCTAGTGAAAATCGTTGAGTTGCGATACTTCACAGGACTTTCCGTCGAACAAACAGCGTCTGCCCTTGGAATCTCGGATCGGACGGTGAAACGCCATTGGGCCTACGCTCGAGCTTGGCTACAAAGGGAGATCGTGGAGTCTGCGGACAAACACACATGATTTCGTTCCTTTCGTTGGCCCCCAGGAACTTGATTTAACGCATTAGGCAGGGACGATTGTCTCGGCCTTCAATAACTCCTTACAAAATCCATTAGTTCGGGACAATGGTCCCAAACTACAGTCACAGCGTGACCTTTGTCGGCTGTGTGTATGGTCAATGATGAATCCAAGATGAACCAGCCATCCGAACGGACAATCTTTCTCGATGCGATCGAACTTTCCAACGCACAGGATCGACGCAAATACTTAGAAAATGCCTGCGGTGAAGATCGAGAGCTACGCGATGCCGTTGAACGGCTTCTTCAAGCCCATGATCTCGAAGAACATCCACTAGATAAGAGGCCGATCGAAGAACCGTCTGATAAAACACACGATTTTGTAAGTACTCCAGCTGAACCATCCGGAGATTCGCCTCAGGATCAGCTCAATCGCATGATCGGTCCCTATCGATTGATGGAACAGATCGGGGAAGGTGGATTTGGTGTCGTGTATGTTGCGCAGCAAGAAAAACCCGTCCGCCGAAAAGTTGCCCTCAAGATGATCAAACCCGGTATGGGTTCGAAAGAAGTTATCGCTCGATTCGAAGCGGAACGACAAGCGCTTGCACTCATGGAGCATCCCTGCATCGCGAGAGTTTTTGACGCGGGTGTGTCTGATGATTCGCGTCCTTACTTTGTGATGGAGCTCGTGCGTGGTGTTCCAATCACCGAGTTTTGCGACAAAGCTCGAATGAACATACCGCAACGTTTAGAACTATTCATGGATGTTTGCTCGGCGGTTCATCACGCACATCAAAAAGGTGTAATTCATCGCGATCTTAAGCCTTCGAACGTGTTGACGACTCTTTACGACGACAAGCCGGTTGCCAAAATTATCGACTTTGGTATCGCAAAAGCCATTGGACAAAGTTTAACGGACAAGACGATCTATACTCGCTTTATGAGCCTGATGGGGACGCCCCTTTACATGAGTCCCGAACAAGCGGAAATGAATACACTCGATGTCGATACCCGTAGCGATATCTATTCCCTTGGTGTGCTGCTTTACGAACTTTTGACGGGCACCACTCCGATCGATCGCAGTCGCATGGATTCTGCGGGATACAACGAGATTCGCCGCATCATTCTGGAAGAAGAACCGCCGATTCCTAGCAACCGAATCTCCACACTCGGAAATCGAATCTCCACACTCGGAAATCGAATCTCGACGATTTCGGGCATGAGGCAGATCGAACCGAGTCGATTGACGTCCTCCATAAGAGGTGATCTCGATTGGATCGTCATGAAAGCGATGGATAAAGACCGAAAGCGTCGTTACGATTCGGCGGCGGCGATGGCGAGAGATATTCATTGTTATTTGCATTCAGAGCCTGTAGAGGCGCGGCCCCCTTCCCGTGCCTATCGATTGAGCAAATTTGCGCAGAGGAATCGTGCGCTGCTCGTGAGCGGTTCGCTCATCGCTTTCTCGATGCTTGCCGGAACTGCATTCAGTGTTTACCAAATGTCGAAAGCAGTCTCCGCGCTACAGGATAAACAGGATGCCCTCCGTGAAGCGTTGATTGCAAAAAAGGAAGCGAACGAGGCGCGAGATGAGATTGCGAAATTCTCGGAGAGGATCGTGCAGTCCAACGTTTTCGTTTCCAGCGGCCAAACGCATGCCAACGCTGGACGTTGGCAGGCCGCCATCGATGATTTTGCCCAAGCGATTGATTTGCAACCAAGCTTCTATTTACCATGGGTACAACGAGGACAACTTTACAGTCAGCTACATCTTTGGCAGGAAGCCAACAACGATTTTGCGAAAGCTATCACGCTTGGGGCTCCAACGGACCAGCCGCAATGGATGGGTGCAGGTGCATTGTTTGCTTTATTCTCGCAGACAGAATCATTTGAAGCTCTTGTCGTGCAAGAAAGAAAACGATTTGGTCTCGCAACAGATGATTTTGATTGGCAATCTCTTAGAAACTGTGTCATATCGATTCCGTTCGCAAACAACCTGGAATGGAGCAAGATCGCTGCAAAGGCAGAGCCGAAGATCGAACAGCGAGGCGGCCCTAGGGGGCCAGGTGGGCCTGAAGGGGAAGAACTTAGAGGTGATCGTGGAGAACGAGGAATTCCTCGACGCCCCGGTGAACCAAATCGCTTTGGTCCAGGACATCGTGAGTACGACAATCGCGAGCATGAGAAGCCTGAGGGAAGGCGAGGGGGCCCCGAAGATCGCCAACGACCACCGTTCGGTGGAGGCCCTGAATCCCAAAGACCCCGTGGCAACAACTTCGACGAAAAAGGATTCGGTGGAGGCCCCGCAGGTGACGGGCCTAGACTTGGTGCTAGGCCACGACGCGGCGGGTTTTTGCCGATGGGTGCACAATGTTACGTGACAGCTATGGCATACATTCGAGCCGGCGACAGCAGAAAGGCATTGAATCTTCTCGATAGAGCAGATCTCGATCGCGGTTGGATTGGCAGGGAGTTGATTCACAGCGCTCGAGCAATTGCCTTCCATCAAGCAGGCCAGACATCGTTGGCGAAACAATCCTTAACTCTCGCGGAGCGCGCGATAACTCGTTGGACGGAGACAGTTGTTCCAACCGAAGATACTCCCTTCAGCCCGTTGCCGTGGTTCGACTTAGTTGAAGGAATCGTTTTGCATTCGGAAGCCACCAAAGCGATCACAGGTACCGAAACCAACACGGCTGAAGTCATCGCGATGTTTCGACAGCGCGCACTCGTCGTGATTTCAGAAGAAATGTAAAAAGAATTCTTTCTGGCCTCAGGCGAGTCGTAGCAACGCATGACCCTTCGGAACACTTGCCGAGCAGAATCGTGGAATGCTACGGCAGCAAGGGCATGATCGCCCCAGCCCAGAAGATCGACTCCGAAAAAGAAAAAAGCCAGTGATTTTACTGGCTATTCAAACGGAGGAGACAGGATTCGAACCTGCGGTAAGGAGTTAACCCTACGCCGAATTAGCAATCCGGTGCTTTAGACCACTCAGCCACCCCTCCAATTCACACGCGTATTGTGCCGAATTTGATTTTCAATGCAAGCTCGGTTCACGCTTTTTTGGACCAGCAACCCGCCCAAAATCGTCGCTCCATCAACCCCTTCAACCACGACACTTGCTAGACTCTGAATGTTCGCTTCGCGATTCGCCTTGAAATACGCACATTCAACCAGGATCCCTATCTCCATTCGATGACTATTTCCGGCAATCCAACCATTAGTTCAGCGAACAGCCCACTCCCAGCTTCGCTGCCGAATTCCGCAAGTTTCGTGGTGCTGGCGTCCGCTATGTTGCTGGCAATCAATATGTACGTGGATCGGGCGGCAGTCGGGCAACTTCGCGGATCTATCTCTACCGAATTGAATCTTTCGGAATCGCAAGGTGCCTACTTCATGGGGGCATTCTTTTGGGCATACGCGCTCGGCCAAGTTCCCGCGGCCGCGCTCGGGTTGCGATTTGGTTTCCGGAATGTTTTGGTGATCTTTCTTGTCGTTTGGTCCGGGGCGACGATTCTAACCGGACTTTCCAATTCGTTTGCACTGTTGATCGCCTCGCGATTGGCGCTGGGACTAGCAGAAGCTGGCGCGTACCCGAATGCCAACGCCCTTATCCGAGGCTGGTTTCCGCTGCATCTTCGTGGAAGAGCTTGTAGCGCCGTCACGTTCGGTGGTCGACTTGGTTGGGCAATTTCACAATTCTTGACTCCTCTCTTGGAAGCTGCATTCGCAAGTTGGAGATCCGTGCTCATCCTTTACGGAGTGGTGGGAATCCTACTTGCCATTCCATTTCGGCTTCTCGCGAAAGATGCACCAGCGGAAACCACGGTACGAGCTAACGAGGATCAGATTGCGACCGAGTCTACAGCAATCGCGAATCATCTCAGCCTCTCGACGATGCTACTCAACAAAAATCTCATCCTGTACAGTGCGATTCAATTCTTCACCAACATCGGTTGGGTCTTTCTGCTATCAGACCTACCCAATTACCTCATCCAGGTATTAGGTGTTGCCAAAATCAGTACTGGTTTTCTCTCCACGATACCTCCGTTGGTGAGTTGTGTGGGGATGTTATTCGGAGGCCTGGTGACCGATCTTATGTCACGCCGATTCGGTATACGAATGGCACGGTCGGTACCGATTGCGACGATGATGTTCTTTTGCAGTGTCGCTTATCTATTGTGCCCGCAGTTCACCAACCCCATTCTCTTTGTGTGCATGTTGAGCGTGATGGCAGTCGCAGTCGATTTCTCCAACCCTTCCTTGTGGGCCTTTGCCCAAGATGTCGGAGGACGAAACGCAGGCAAAGTTCTCGGCTGGGGGAACATGTTTGGCAACATTGGGTCCGGCCTTAGCCCCATCTTGATGGCAAAGATTCAGCAATCGTATGGTTGGAATGTTTGTTTCTATGTCTTTGCCACTTGCTTTTTTCTAGCGGGTATATTGGCCATGTTGCTGAACGCCGAAAAGAAAATTTCGGAGTAAGACAATCGTATCATTCATTTTTCATTGCCAGAACAAAGCGAGGAGAGTCACAGAATCCCTCGCTTACGTGCTTGTTACTTTCATCCCAACCCGAAGCGTGAGCGAGGGACGCGGAATCCTTCGTTCACGCATCGGGTTGGGGAATTCTCAATTCAGCTTGCCGTTTTGACAGGCTGGAAGCCTATCCCACTTTCTGATTTGTGATGATCGGTGTTTTTCTGTGGTTGGTGGTCAAGTCTTTTTTCTGGAATACCTTGCTCGCGCTTTGGGATGGGAGAAATCCTTTGCATTGCATCAAATCCATTCAAGCAACAAGCCATCACGCTGCTGGTTGGGATGGTAAAATTCCATACGCCGTTCTTCAAAAATTTGATTGATAACTTGGAGGTTACTATGTCCAAAAAATACTCCTACATGCGATTGCTGTCGAGTTGTTTATTCGGTTTCATCGCCTCGGTTGCCAATGGGCAAACCACGGAAAAAGCCAATACAGATTGGATCAGCGTTGGGGGAGATCGAGGATGCCAACGTTACTCCCCTTTAAAACAAATCGACCAAAAGAATGTTCAAACGCTCGAAGTCGCTTGGCGATTCCATACGGGAGAAGTCAAGAACGGTGTAGGGAGAACGATTGAGTGCACGCCTCTTATAATCAAGGGCGTCATGTACATCACGACTGCCGAGCGAATCGTACATGCGCTCGATGCCAAGAGCGGCACTGCACTTTGGTCTTTCGATCCGTTATCTGCAGGACCGCACGCAGGGCCGCTTGCATCGGGTGGTGTGAATCGTGGACTCGCGTATTGGTCCGATAACAAACCAAACGGACTGCGTCGCATATTGCATGGCACTTCGGATGGCCGGTTGTTTTCGATCGATGCTTCAACAGGCAAGCTTGACTCCAACTTTGGCGCGATGGGTGTCAAAGATCTCCGTGAAGATCTTGAAGTCCCGATCGGCAAGCTTCCGTATGGTCCAACCTCAGCGCCGGCCATCTTCGAAGACTTGGTAATCCTTGGTTTTTCCAACGGCGAAGGGCCAGGCATTGCAGCCCCTGGGGACGTCCGAGCCTTTGATGTGAGAACAGGTGCGCAACGCTGGTCCTTTCGTACGGTGCCGCGTCCAGGCGAGTATGGAAACGAGACGTGGGGCGGCGAATCATGGAAGAATCGTGGCGGGGCCAATGCGTGGGGCGGCGTCAGTGTCTCGGAAGAACATGGTATGGTCTTTTGCGGACTTGGTTCAGCAGCCTTTGATTTCTTTGGTGGCGATCGTCCAGGCGAGAATTTGTTCGCCAATTGCACTGTTGCCTTGGATGGGCGAACTGGGAAGCGACGCTGGCACTTCCAAACGCTGCATCACGACCTATGGGATCACGATACTCCCGTCTATCCCAACGTTGTTTCCATTCAACAAAACGGGCGAGCAAAACCAGCTATTGCGCAAGTGACGAAGACTGGCTTCGTGTTTTTGTTTGATATGGAAACCGGCAAGCCGATCTTTGAAGTCAAGGAGCAACCTGTGCCAACGCAAGGTGTGGAGGGTGAGACGCCGTGGCCAACTCAGCCTGTCCCTGTAGTGCCAGCGCCCTTCTCGGTGCAACATTTTGATGAGAACAATGTTACCAATATTGCTAAGGCGAATCGCGAGTTCGTTCTCGAAAAGATGCTCAAGCTTCGGCGCGGACCAGCCTTCAATCCACCGAGCTTGGAAGGGACTGTGGTTATACCCGGCTTTCATGGAGGGGCCAATTGGAGCGGCGCCTCGTTCGATCCAGAGACAGGCGTTCTTTATGTGAACTCCACGAATCACGCAAACATCCTAACGCTCAAGCCGGCTGCTGCGGGGGCCAAGCATGCGTACGATCATCAGGGATATGTCCAGTTTGTTGATCAAGAAGGGTATCCAGCGATCGCGCCACCCTGGGGGCAGCTTCATGCGATCGATTTGAACACGGGCAAGTATGTCTGGCAAAGCCTTCTCGGCGAGTATCCAGAATTGAAGAAGCGAGGTGTCCCGCAAACTGGAACGGAGAACTTTGGTGGGACGATCGTGACCGCAGGTGGTTTGGTCTTTATCGGTGGGACCAAAGATGAAAAGTTCCGCGCCTTTGACAAATCCACAGGCAAGGTCCTGTGGGAGTATCAGCTAAACGCAGGCGGCTATGCAAATCCATCCACCTACAGTGTGGATGGCGTGCAGTACGTCGTGATTGCCGCAGGAGGAGCAGGCAAGCTGGCGACAAAAGCCGGAGATGAATTCGTAGCGTTTCGTTTGCCTAGCAAGTAGCGGACGTTGCCTAAAAAGCGTGTGCGCGTGAGCGAGGGATTCCGTACCACTCGCTCACGCTTCGGGTTGCAATGGCCCTTTGTTTGGCGGCCAATCTGCTGAAGCAAAAAGCCGATTTAGCCGAGAGCGAGATCAGAGCATCCGTATCCTTACGCCTTCTTCTTTTTCTTGCCTTCCTTTTCCTTGAGGTTGTCTTTCAGTTGAGGCGGTAACTTTTCGATTTGCTCAGGCTTGAGGAGTTTGCCGATTTCAATGCGTACTTTCGAAAGCTGTGCTTCGGTTTCTTGCATTACCTTCTTTTGTGCCTCGCTCAATGCCAAAGCCTTGTCGACGGCTTCTTGGACTTCTTTTTGCTTCTTGCCAGCTTCCCGTGCTTCTTTTGTGGCTTCTGTTCGCTTTTTCAGAATTTCAGCGGTGATACCGCCTTCGGTTCTGGTCTTTGTCACTTCCTTTGCGACTTTGGTCCAAAGTTCTTTGATCTTGGTTGACTGCTCTTCGGTCAACTCCGCCTTCTCCAATTGCTTCATGAATTGGTCGATCATCTGTTGTTCTGGACTCACATTTCCTTTCTTGCCCTTACCTTTCTCTTGGGCCTGCGCGGTCCATGGGCTTAGAGTTAACAACGATACAGCCACTAATGCCATCAACATCTTCTTCATCTTGTCACCTTTTCTCCAGGTTGATCTGATTGAAACCTACGCAAACAATTGTGGGACGACCTCGCCGTCGCGTACCAATGTGATGGGACGTCCGGTTTCGGTTTGGAATTCTTGTTTATGATCTATACCCAAGTTGTAGTAGAACGATGCTGCGACATCGTCGGGTTTGATCGCTTCGTTGGCGGGACCAGCGGCTGTTTCATCGGACGCACCGATCACTTGGCCGCCCCGCACTTTACCACCTGCCATCAGCATGAACATGCATCGTGGATAATGGTCGCGACCGCCGAGGGTTGCTCGCGTGTTCACTTTCGGAGTGCGTCCAAACTCGCCTGTTACCATGACGGCTGTGGAACTTAGCAAACCCTTTTGCTGTAATCCGACCAACAGCGACGAAAGGCCGTTGTCCAGCTTCGGTAGCTGCTTGTTGCTCAGGATATTGAAGATGTCGGTATGATTGTCCCAACCACCAATGGACAGTGAAACGAAACGTACTCCTGATTCAATGAGTCGAATGGCAAGCAAACAACTTTGCTCAAAGGCATCAGCACCGAACTGTGCAGCGAAGGTTGGTGATTCCTTGGAGATATCAAAGGCAGACCTAGCGCGTTCGCTGGTCAACATCGAAAACGCTTTGTCGCTAAAGCGATTGAGACCGGTCAAGAGTTGATCCTTTCCTTCGAGCGACGCAAAGGTGGTATCGATATCGCGCAACAAGCTTTGACGTCGGTCCAATTGCTCTACGGTTATGCCAGCTCCTAATGATATGCCTCGCACATTGAACGGCTTCCCTTGCTGTGGTGTTTGGGAAGTGTTCATCGGCGCGTACTGAATACCGAGAAAGCCGGAGCGTTGACCGCCGTTAGGGATAGCAACGAATGGGGGAATATCGTTCTCGACTGGGCGTTCTTTAGAGACCACTGCTCCGTATCCCGGATACTCTAGCGACGCCAAAGGGCGGCTGCCGGTATTGACGTACTCGCTTCCCAATCGGTGAGCGGCTAATGTGTGCGATACACCGCGCAGAATGGCGTATTTGTCAAAGTTCTTCGCCAATTTGGGCAAGTGTTCAGAAATCCGAACCCCAGGAACGCAGGTTTCGATCGTTTTGAAATCACCTCGAATCCCTTCCGGCGCATCGGGTTTAGGGTCGAACGTGTCGAGGTGCGATGGCCCACCGTTGAGATCGATAAAGATCCCAGACGTTGCATGCCCTTCTTTCACGTGACCTGCTTCGGCAAGCTGCAAATAGTTAGCGAGCCCAAAGCCACCTGCGGTTAAACCACCGATTCGAATAAAGTCTCGTCGCTTAACACCATCGCAGTATTTGTGGAGTGACATCTGATTTTTCCTTTATTGGTATGGTGGGTTAGTGATTCAAAATGAATTCTTTGGAATTGATGAGCGCCCATAGCAGATCGCTCAAGCCTCGGGTGGGTGACTCCGATTGCGAAATCGAAGCAAAGGAGCGTTCTACTTCGGAAGGAGAGGGCTTGCGTGACAGGGTGCGAAGATAGGCTTCTTCAATCAATCCATCCATCTTGAGCCGGTCTGCATTCACAACGATTCCGGTCGCTTTTTTATCTGAGTTGGCCTTATCCGCCGATTCGGATTGCTCGGCCTTCTTCGCAAGCAATTCCGTTTGAGACGCAAATTTCTTCTCGCGATTGGCCAAGAGCGTTTTTAGCTCTTTGACTTTTTTCTCTTCCTTCTCATTCTTTGTCATGCGTTCGATACGCGTCTTCAGCGAGCGGATTTCGCGGTCGAGGTCGTCCGCAATCTTCTGATCTTTATCCGATGCGCCACTCATCATCATTTCGTCGCGGCCAGCTTTCTCTTTCGGATTACGATCCGACGGTAGCAACGGCCAATCATTCTCTTTCGCTATCTGGGCCAGCCAACTATCTTTCGAATCGCTCATAGCTCGGAGAACATCCGAATCGTTTCGAATGAAAACCGTTTGAAGCAGGCTCGGTTCGCTCGTGCGGTCGCAATCGCAGTTGCTTTCGCGAATCGAACGTCCGAAAACACTCAACGCGTACTGATCGCCATTGCCACGATTTCTCGCACTGCCTCCTGCCATGGTCATGGCACGGCTGACTTCGAGATTGCACATGGAGGCTGCCGTTTTGTCGCTAGAAACCGCAATTTTGATGGCGTCGTAAGCGGTCTCGGCTGGCAATCGTCGTAACAATGCATGGGAGAAATTCCGACGGTCCAGTTCATTCGATGCGTTCGTCCGCCATGTGCGTTGATACGCTTCTGTATTTACGATCGTTCGATGCAACCACTTGAGGTCAAATCCACTTTCGATAAACGATTCGGCTAACCAGTTGAGAAGTTGTTCGTTGCTCGGTGCGTTGGCTAGGTTCAAATCATCAGGCGGATTCACAATCCCTGCTTGGAAGTAGTGAGCCCAAACTCGGTTGACGATCGCTTTCGCGAAGTACGGATTGTTTTTGCTTCTCAGCCATTCCATCAGTGGAACACGAGGGTCTTCCACGCGAGACAGGTCGACAAAATCGCCACCCAGCAATCTCGCGGTAGGGGCCGCTTTGGGAGCGGGTTCTTTCTTCTTGCTTCCTTTCCCTTCGCTCTTTGCTTCACTCTGTTTTACAATCTTCGAAGCTGTATACACTTCGGGGAAGGGGAGCGTTTTGTCAAAGGATCCCTTAAACTTCTCTTGAATCGACTTGGCAAGCTGATTCCCTTTGGTTGATTTGGGAATTCCTAATCCTTCGATAATCGAATCAAAATCACTCTTCGAATCCGAAGCCAGTTTGTTCTGTCTGGCTTCAATTCCATCAAACAATCGTTCAAATTGATCGAAATCTTTCTTGGACCATTGATCGAACGGATGCTTGTGGCACTGTGCGCATTGGATACGAACGCCGCAGAATGCATACGCGAACGCCACCGCGCGATCTTCCGCTTTTTGTTGGTTGTTGCGAGCCCAGTAGTACATCATGTCGGACCGCTTCGCGAAGCTTTTGCCCGACTTGTCATTGGCGATCTCGGTCATCGCTTCGCAATACTCGCGATAGCTTTCGTTTGGCTCGCGGGATACTGCAGTAACGATCCCCTCCACGATTTGATCGTAAGGGACATTTCTGTTAACTCGGTCGTAGATCCACTGATACCAATGTTGCGATTGATTGCCGCGAACGTAAGAAAAATTGTTGAGCTGATCTTCGTTGTTTCCGGTGATATCGCACAAGAACGTGGTCCAAAGGGCTGCATAACCAGGTGATGCGAGCAATTGCTCAACAGCCTTGGCTCGTTTGTCGGGCGATGTGTCGGCTAGGAATTCGCGCACTTGAATGGAGGTCGGTAACGTTCCGGATATGTCGAGAGACACTCGGCGGAAGAACTCTTCGTCTGATGCAATCTCCGAAGGCTGGATTCCTAGTTTGTCTAACTTTGTGAGCACCCATCGATCCACGGGGTTGGCAGCACTGGCGATTTGCTTCGTCAGTATACCGGACGGACCCGAAGGTCGAATTACACTGACTGGCACTACGGCATTGTCGTACGACACAACAACGTGCGTGTCACCTCGCTCCCCGCCGGTGATCACACCGTGCATGTCGACTTGTGCAATCGCGGTGTCGTTGCTGACAAATCGGCAGAGAGTCGTGACGTCTTCTCGGCTTCCGTCGTTCCAAACCGCAATCGCTTGAATAGCTTTGCTTTTTCCGGGGGCATCGAATGACACCTCGAGAGGTGTGACTTCGAGTTGTTCTAGCTTCAGTTCGGTGGTTCGCGATTTCTTTTTCTTGGGTGCTCCAGCTTCGATCCAGGTTCGAAGCACTTGATACTCCCAACCACCCTTTTCGTATCGTTTGCCACCATCGTGCGCGTCCGCATCGACGGGCTTGGTCAGGATGAGACTTTCCAACGGAGACTTTGCATTGACTCGGTCATTGTCCAAAAGGGCTTTGTGGTCGACGTCAAAGTCGTATCCGAACAGCGACAGCATAAAACCA
The DNA here is from genome assembly GCA_903858115.1 of uncultured Pirellula sp. Lineage (GTDB taxonomy): Bacteria > Planctomycetota > Planctomycetia > Pirellulales > Pirellulaceae > JBKCUI01. The sequence goes on from CAIOHR010000055.1 coordinate 226,755, forward strand.
CCTTGCCCCTGAAAGGAGCCGTGGCATGCGCGACCGTTGCACCCGAGCCGGCCCAACAATGGGGATATGTGTTTTTGGAAGTCTGGAACTTCTTCGGTCGAGACTATGCCATCCGGAGTGGGCTTGAATCGCTCGCTCAACGATGGCATCGTCGTGGAATGGGTCTCCGCAAAAATGTTTGCAGGGCTGCAAGCAATTGCGAATACAACCAAATAGCTGAAGAATACTCGTGCCATGAAGTTAGGTCCGTTACGATGGGTCGAATAGTTCATTTGTCGTTCCTTTTGCTTTTCGGTTTCTTGGCGTCAACCTTCTTGATCAACGCGGACAATTGCTGGTCCAACCGATCCGATTCATTGCTTTGTAGGCGTTCTAAAGATTCTTGGATTTGCTTTTCTCGCGTCTTCAAATTGTCTTGCTCGATGCGAAGTCGTTTCACTTGATTCTCATGGCGCTTTTTGACAAGCTCGCGCAAGGCCTTTTCATCAAGCGTTTGTTCTTTGGCGACTGCGCGCGCCATCATCATGTCGATCTTCGATTGAAGCTTCCAACCCTCAAGATCGACCTCGTAAAGGGGTTTGTCTCGGGATTGAAGCTGTTCTAGCCGTTTGCGAATCTTGGTAATTTCGTTGATGGCCGTTTCGTATTCCTTTGGCTTCATCGCTTTGAGAACTTGAAGCAAACTTGCCAGTGCAGGATCATGCGCCTCGACAAACTTCAAAGCTAGCGACTCTCTTTCCTCCAGCGTGGGAGCGGAGTCAGACGACTCTTTCGATTGGGTCGCGATAACCTTGCCATTTAGCGAAGAAGTTTTCCTTGCATCATCCGCTATCGCGGTGAAAGATGTCGTGCAGCACAGCAAGAAAGCAGTTGCGCATTTTGAACAACGATCGAATCCAGATGGCGTTTTCACTGGACCGTCTCCGTGTTCACTGAGTCACTTACAATGGCGGCTAAAAGAATCCAGTCAGGTAGATCGTTGTCGAGACCTTTGGGCTCCAAACCGAGCAAGCTGTCGTCCAATTCGGATTGGCTCGAAAGGGAAGTCTCATTCTTGAGATCCGCGTTTTGCTGTTCGGTCTTTGTCGACTGAAGATCGGTCCACGCTGCGGCAACTTCGGACATTGGTTCCGCCGAACCATCTTTCGATGAGTAATCGAGATTTAGCAGGAACAAACTGACCATTGCAGAAATGGTTGCCAACGCCATCCATGCAGGATCGAAGGAGAATCTCGGCATCGCGACCGAAGCGATTGGTTTTGCCAAAGTCGTCTTTGTTAACGAATGGCATTCAACATTGACCTCATTTTGGTTCTTGATAGCAAAGACCAACGAAACTGCATGCGAAACGGCTTCTGCTAGCAGTGGATCGTCGACCATCCGAGTTTCAAAAGCGTCGCAGTCGATTGCGGGGTCTCGCAATACATAAAGCATCGCTTCAAGATCGCGTTGGTCGGAGACATTATTCGGGATGGGTAGGTTCATGTTTGTTTATCCACTGGCGTTTCTTAATCTCTGCAGAGCCAATCGCATTCGAGACAATGCGGTCCCGAGCGGGATCTGCAACTCTTCCGCGATTTGACCAAAGGTCTTGTCTTCCACGATCCTCATGTTGACGACGATTTTTTGTTCTGGAGGCAGGCTGACAATTCTCGCTTGGAGCTCCTGCAACTCTTCGGAACTACTCAATCGCGCTAACGGACTCATCTCGTAACGTGGCCCCGACTCGCGAACCGCTTCGATCGCCTTCGATTGATGACGGTTCTCTGCAAACTTGATTCGCAAAGCTTCTCGATGCACAGTCGTGAACATCCAAGCTTTTCGGGCGTTCGGCTCGACATCTCCGCCGAAGCGAGAGAGCGAGATGAATGCAATTTGAACCGCGTCTGCAGCCAACGACCAGTCTCGAAGGATCGCCCAAGCGTATCGCTCTAGCAAAACCCTCCAATCTCGATGGCAATCTGCCACGATGCTAGGGTCCAGCGGTCGTTCTGGCGTCATTGCCAAACTCCCTGCTCCGTCCGATTTTTAGGCAAGAATCTCAAAATACCTTGTAATCGATAAGAGGTCGGCTGGTCTTCACGGAGTTTAAGGAGGAGAGATCTCAACGCTTTATTCACTCGGCCTACGAAAAAAATGGAAATTTTGCAATATCCCAGCATTCTACGCAACTTTGCTATCATCTTGACGCTATGACATTGGCAATGTTGACACGTTTGCAATATGAATATGGACCGTTCACCCTTCGATGGAACTTTCTCCGCCTTTCTCGGGAAACTTTCCTATGATTCATTCGACATCTACCATTCGTTCCACTTCGAGCATATTTGGTGCGACTGGCAAGCTGGAAATCCAATCTTGGACGTCAAGTGGTGCTGCAAAGTGCGTGGTTGGCATCGTACATGGGCTCGGTGAACATTGCGGGCGATACCAACCAGTTGCCGAACGGTTGGCCCTCCATGGATGCCATGTGGTGGGTTATGATCAACGGGGGCATGGAAAGACTGGCGGATCGTTACCAACGTTCGAAAGCCTGCTCGACGATCTAGCGTGTTTTGCTGCGAGGCTGAAGGAACTGCATGATGTCGTGTTCTTGTACGGCCAAAGTCTTGGCGGCGGATTGGTGATCCATTTCGCTTTGCGGAATCCAACTACTCGGAATCCAATCAAACTGCGTGGTGTGATCGCATCCAGCCCATTGCTTCGGCCAACCATCGCACCGCCCGCTTGGAAGCTACTTGTTGCAAGAACATTTGGCAAGCTTTGGCCGTCGATCACGCTCGGATCGGGTATTGATCCAAAATCGCTGACCCATGTCGCTGCTGAGATCGAAAAGTATCGAAACGACTCTCTGGTGCATCATCGTGTTTCAGCCGCGCTTGGAATCACGATGTTGGATGCGGGGGAGTGGGCGATACAACATGCGGCGAGTCTTTCGATACCGATGCTTCTGATGCACGGCAGTGCGGATCAAGTTACCTCATCGGAGTGCAGCAGAGAATTTGCGAAAGACGCCGGTCAGATCTGCCATTTTCGACTTTGGGATCGAATGTACCACGAGTTGCATTTTGAGACCGAACGCGAAGCCGTTTTGTCCTATGTTGAAAATTGGATCAGCAGCCAATGTGCGCTGGCTTAAGCTTCCGAAAGAGGATAACAAGCGCCCAGCCTACTTCGGCTTTGTCGGCTGTGTCATGGCTTGCTGCACGACGTCTATTCCGACCCAATCAGCCCAAAGAGACTGAAGCCACTTTGTTTTGGTCGCGTTGGTCGTCGCTCCGAGTGGCAAATCATCTAGTTGTGTTGCGTTCCAAATGCAACCTGTCGTGCCCAGCAGGAGTACTTCGGACGCTTCGAAAATGTCTTCTTTCTTGAACTCGGCAGAATCAACTTTCACGCCAGTTTCCCTCAAAAGCCGACACGCACGTTGCAGCGTCGTACCGTGGATTGCATTGCGAGTAGAGGGCGTAAGCCATTCTCCCTGCTTAGTGACAAGCACAATATTTGCGACGGAGGTGTCTGCGATAGTTCCATCCGTCGTTTCCAATATCGCGAGTCCTTCAGGTGAATTCGATTGCACAGATCGGTCGGCGAGCCAGTAATGAAGTCTGCTTCGATGCTTGAAGTAGGTCGGCATGAACTCCGAGTTGGGGACTTTTATCTCCGAGGAATAGAGAAATGTTCCGTTGGTATACCAACCCTTGAGTTTCTGAAACGGGATCGGTGCCAAATGAGCAATCGACTGCCATCCACCCTCTTCGGTAGAGGAATACACAATGATAACGGAAACGTCCCCATGCGATCGGATGAGATTGTTATTCTCTTGGACGATCGCCGACACCATTTTTTGAAACGAGTTGGCGACATCATCGGACGGCAAGGAGAATATCTTCGCGCCTAGTAGCAATCGTTGCGTATTGATCTCTAGATCAACAACTCTCGCCCCAAACGTTCGGATCCGCTCAACGAGGATGGCACCGTTTGCTGGCCCTGGATCATACACATTCCACCCCAGTTGCTCGACGTCGCATGCGACTGGGGACTTCAATGTATTATTCATCCGAAAAGCAACACTACCTACAAGATAAGTTGTTGTAGGAAGTTTCATTCTGATCTTGGTTCCAAAGAAGATGGTCAATCATGACTCGGAAGTAGGGACACTCGCCGAAGTAGCTTTTTTCGCTATGGGTCGTTCCAATGACACCTCCACAATTGTATTGTTTCACTTTGATTTGACCAGCCAACGGCGACGTGACTCGGGGGTCGCCGATCCCCTCAAAACCGACAAGTCCGCCCGCGATCGGTCGAGTGGGACGGTCAATAAACCTGTAGCGTCTTAATACTGGGTCCCGCGAGTTATACATGTTGACAAAGTCATTGATATTGGAAGTGGCTTTACCATACCGACCATTGGGCAGTAGCCAGTTCTTATCCACTGCAGGAGCGATCAATCCTAAATGATAAGGAACTCTTAGAACCTGGTTTGTTTCGGAAGGGGTGGATCCGAACCTCAATCCAGGAATAAAGCCTCCAGCATCTAAGTGGAGGGCTGCGGTTGCGCACCGTGCACCGAAGGAGAATCCCAGTAAACTGACGCGAGACTGCGGTCTAAGCTGGCGAAGGATCCAGGCAAGATAGAGAGACTGGTCTTCTGCGCTCTCATCGTTTTCGTAGATGTCACGAAGCGGTTTTCGCTCACGTTGGCTTGGCCAGGAAAACAGAATCAATCGATAATCTTCGGTTGCTTGTCTCTTGAGATAGGAATCGAGGATCCGAACGCGTTCTAGCGTGTTACAACGTTCCATGAAGTTGCCATGGACATAAATGATCGTGGGTTTATCCTCGTAGAATAACGCAGTCCTCAGATCTGAGCTTTGCCAACGCGTGGTATCCCAACGATGGACATCAAGCGGTGGATTGCTTTCGTCAATTGAACAAAACTGTTCTGGGAGATGCCGCGTCGATAACTCGAATATCTCAGAGTTGACTGAAGAGATAGCTTGACAAGCTGGAGAAGGGAACGCAGCATTATCCAAATCAGGTGGGGATGAAGTTGCGGTTGGTGCAATCTCCAGAGTAATCAGTGAATTACCTGTTCCGTTCTCTAGTTTTGGCTCCTCGGTGAAACCAGCATAACCGCCAAGAGTCAGGATGGATGAACTGAACATGCTAGAGCAGGCGAGGGCCATAGCACGCAGCAGGAGCACTCGAAGGGAGATCGAAGTGAAGAAACTCATCGCAATAGTCACCAATCGAAGCGAGCGGATAGACTGGCTATCCAACTAAAGTTAAAAGCCAACATGCAGTGTTGTTGGCAAACTGTACCACTCGTTTCGATAACAGAGCGTTAGGAATTCTGTAATAAATGGGGAAAATTTAAGGACTAGATTTGCCTATCCCTAACGGCGACGTAGAGTTGTTCGCTTTTTCGTGCACCAAATGGTCACAAATCTTCAAGAGGGTAAAGGGAATGAAAAAATTCACATTGTTAAACGCTGCATTCTTGTTGGCGTTCTCAGGATGCACATGTTGCCAAGGTTGGCGACCAAACATATTTACAAGACTACATGACCGCATTCATGGCGTGGCGAATCAAGGGGAACCGTGCGATATAGGCTGTGCGCCAAGCATGCCGACAGCGGAGTACGCTCCCAACGCTGAATGCTCGACTTGTGGAAACAATGTTTCCGCTCCATACGGATCATACGATGGACAGATCATCAACGAAGGTATGGTTATCGGTTCGAGCGCTCCTACAACCTTTGCTACACCATCTGCAGGCGAAGCGATCCGCCCACAACCGAATCGCTAGTCGTTGGTGCCTGTCGATAGTTCCGTGAAAAGAGTAAACTAATGACTGTCGCCGAGTGTTTTGCGGCAGTAAATCGGTTTCCTTCAGGACGGCACCAGTGGTGCTTTCACGGATAACGCATGGCTAGCGTAGCGAACGTAGACTTCAAGGTAGCTCTTCAGAAGTTCGGATTGTCGGACTTCCGAAAGGGACAGCGCGAAGTGATCGACCATCTAATGGCTGGCAATGACTGCTTGTGCGTCATGCCGACCGGAGGTGGAAAAAGTCTATGCTACCAACTCCCGAGTGCTCTTCGAAGCGGACTGACTATTGTCGTGTCACCGCTGATTGCATTGATGAAGGATCAAGTAGATACGTTGATCAAGAAAGGGATTTCCGCGACCCTCATCAATAGTTCCCTTAGTCAATCGGAGCAAAACTATCGTCTTGAGCGAGTCGCTGGTGGACACTATTCCCTCGTGTATGTTGCGCCGGAAAGGTTGCGCAACCCGACATTTTTAGAAGCCATCCGGACGACGCCTGTTCAATTGTTAGCCATCGATGAGGCACACTGCATCAGCGAGTGGGGGCACGATTTCCGGCCAGATTATCAACGCGTCGGACGCTTTCGCGAGGCACTCGGTGGCGTACAGACAATCGCTTTAACCGCGACCGCTACGCCAAAGGTCCGGCAAGATATCGTCGATTCGCTCAAACTAAAAGTCGCCAAGCACTTTATCACCGGCTTTGCACGCGACAATCTTTTCTTTGGCGTCGTGCAGTCGCATAGCGATCGAGAAAAAGATAAAAAGCTTTTGGAATTTCTCGAACGTAGACCCGGTGGCGGAATCATCTATGCTGCCACACGCAAACGTTGCGAAGCTCTGGTCGAGATGATTTCCAAAGAATTGCAGATCAGCGTCGGCGCTTATCACGCGGGGTTGATGCCAGATCAACGCAAATTGATCCAAGACCAATTCATGCGGGGCGAACTGGATACAATCGTTGCAACCAATGCATTCGGTATGGGGATCGATAAACGGGATCTTCGATTCGTCGTGCATTACAACATGCCTGGCACTTTGGAGGCCTATTACCAAGAGGCGGGCCGCGCGGGACGTGATGGATTGGCGTCGCAATGCGTGTTGCTCTTTAGCGCTCAAGATCGATACATTCAAGAGTTCTTTATCGAGAATGCGAACCCATCCAAAGATATACTAGAATCGGTTTATGATTTTCTCCATAACCGTACCGAAGACCCGATCGAGTTAACTGCGGAAGAAATCAAGGAGCAGAGCAATACACCAGCAACCGCCGAAGCAGTGAACTCCGCGTTGCAGATTTTGGGGCGGACAGACGTACTCGAACGTTTGGAAGTGGCCGGCGGCCTTGCGATGGTTCGTATCGATAGCAAACTTCCAACGTTACTCGATCTTCTTCCCAAGGAAGCGACGGTCAAACGCGCCGTCTTGCGGACCGTGGAGAAGGCGATCGGGGATCGAAGAGAAGAAGCGGTGTACGTGAATCCACGTTGGTTAATGCAGCAATTGCAAATGGAAAGGGATGTTGTATCAAGGCATTTGCGAGAGCTTTGCAGTTTGCCGGGATTTGAATACGTTCCCCCCTTTCGTGGACGAGCGATCCATTTTCGAAAAAGAGATGTTCCTTTCTCTGAGCTCAAGATCGATCACGATCATCTGGCCGCGAGAAAGAAAGCGGACTATGAAAAGCTCGATCAGATGGTTGCTTTTGCGAATAGCAGGGCATGTCGTCAGAAAGCGATCTTGCAATACTTTGGTGATAACTCCGCAGCGAACTGCAACATCTGCGATCGCTGCCAAGGAAAAGCAGGCTGGCCAACGATTCCGGAAGAGAAGCGATTGGAAATCGAAGAGCGAAAGAAGCAAGAAGCGGCTCTCCTCATGGCAACAGAGCCCGTGAAGCTGGAATCGGCAAAATCGAAAAGTGCCGCAACTACAACCGAGAGTCACGTTGCCACTGCGACTCCCACGAAAGAGGAGAAAGCAAAATCAAAGAGTGCATCACCCAGTAAAGCGGTTACCCTGAGTGCCGCATCTCCGGTAGAGCAAGAGCAAGCCAGAGCTGGCATCCAACGGACCCTCGGGGCTATCGAGCGAACGCATGGGTATTTGAGTAAAACGATTTTATCCCAGTTCTTTTCAGGACAAGAGAATCGAGCTATCCAGGGATTGCGATTGCAGCGACTTCCGGAGTTTGCATTGTTACAACACTGGAAGAAGTCCCATGTGTCGTCCTTCCTGGATTTGCTGCTAGATAAATCGTTGTTGATTCTTACAGAACTGCGAGTTGGAAAAGTCACCGTATCCGTCGGACCATTCGGGCTAGATTGCATGCACGGGATTGCAACGATTCCAGAAGAGATTGTCGGGCAGTATTGCAACAACGAACGCCAATCCGCTTCTGAGAAACAACCAGCTCTACCTCGGAAAGCGAATGGAGAAAGTAGCTCTTCAGAGACGTCTGCCGAGAGAAAAATAGAACGCGTGGAGCCGATGAGTCCCACAGCAATCGAACCAAAGAAGAATCGAGAGCCTCTCCCCAAGGCAACCTCGAAGCCGCCTGAAGTTGAGTCGGAGGCACAAAAGTCAGGGGATGAAATTCGAAACGCTGAAGTCTTGCCAACAATCGAGGTCGGAGATGCCAATAGGCAGCGCGATCCGATGTCAGCAACTCCCCACGATTGGCTTTGGACGTTGCGATTAGCGCAGCACGGCTATCGCTTAGGTGAAATTGCATTGATCCGAGGCAAGCAACCGGACCAAGTGCTTTCGGATCTATGCGCCGCCTTGGAGGCAAAAGAATCGGTACCGATTGAGCAACTGTTCGATCGGCGAACGCAAATCGCTATCAAGGACTTTCGAAGTAGCGGCTCCAGTACCGAAGAACCGCCCATGATATTCATGTCGTTTCCCATGCTATGGGATTTTGTAAAACGTTGGGCGAGCCAACCCAAAGCTTGAGCTGAAATGGAGGTCTTCTATTTCGCTGCCTTCAGTCCAGATACGATAGCCGTGAGCCGCTCCAGTTCTTTTCCATTTTCAGGAAGCGGCTTATCGTGAAACGCTGGAAGAAGTGTTTCCCAGACAACGTTTAGCTCGGCCTGCATGTTGGAAGTATTCGCGGTGATGGCAATCACTGCATCCTGATCGGGCAATACGATACAGAATTGGCCATCTTTGCCATCACCACGGTAGGCACCGTGTCGACATCGCCAAAACTGAAATCCATACCCTTGATCCCAATCTCGTTCGGGATCACTACCGTTTGATACTTGTTTCGCTGTCGCTTGGTCGACCCATTTCTCGGGAACGATTTGTATATTTTTCCACTTCCCCTTTTGCAAATAAAGCTGTCCAAACTTGGCGATATCTTCTGTGCAAAGGTAAAGACCATACCCGCCTAAACTGTAACCATCAGGGCTCTTATCCCAAGTGGGTTTGTCAATTCCAAGTGGATCGAACAATCGTGTCTGAAGATAATCAACTACTGTCTGACCGGTGACTTGCTGAACAATGGCTGACTGCATGAAGGTAGCTGGCGTGTTGTATTTGAAGTGAGTGCCTGGCTTGTGCGGAACCGGATGAGCTAGAAAGGCCGAGATCCAATCGGTCTTGTCTTTGAGAAGAACTTCGTCTTGATGTCCCGTCGACATGGTCAACAAATCGCGGATTCGCATCGCTTTGAGATTGTCCGAAGGCTTCTCAGGCAATTTCCCATCGAAGTACTTCATGACTCTATCGTCAATGCTCAACTTTCCCTCGTCTACTGCTAACCCGATAGCCGTCGAAGTAAAGCTCTTGCTAAGAGACCACAGAACGTGTGGCTTTGTTGCCGATTCCGGACTCCACTAAGCTTCTGCTACGACGTGCCCATGACGCAGCAACATAAAGCTATGCATCGATTCAATCTTGCTGTTTGCCGTCTCGATAAAATTACAAATGGCAGATGAGGACACCCCTTGCGATTCGGGGGTGCTTCGAGGAAGCGGATCCTTAGAGAACGCAAGGGGAACTCCAATAAGCCAACCAATAAACGCAATCCGAAAAGTTTTCACACGGGTCATGCTGTAGATCATGGAAGAGGAGGGAAGGATGGAACCCGGCCGATTCCACAACGAACAAACGCCGACTGTGATTGTATCAATATCTGCTTGTCTTCGCGGACAGCCTTTTCGCGAGAATCAGATAGTGACAATGGTGGAGCAGTTCCCGGTTGTTCCATTTTACCTCAATCGCAATGACATTTTGAACTAAACTTTGACTTAGAGAACTCTAGGAAGGTATACTCGAATAAGCGCTTCGCAGTTTACTCGCTAACTCGAAACGCCGATCCGCAAAGGGCTGTTGACGCAGACACTGTAGTCTTGTCGCGAAAAGGAGGCGATTAACTCGGCAAGGTTTCGAGGTCGTAAGCAATGTTTCCCATCATGATTAACGCGAATAGCAGGTTCTTTTACGCCGTGCTCTCGGCCGTCTTCGCGGCCCTGACAGCAATCTTTGCGAAAGTCGGCATTCGGGGCGTTGATTCCGACCTTGCAACGCTCGTTCGGACTGTGATCATCGTTTTCGTTCTGGCCGCGTTCGTTTGGCTTACCAGCAAATGGAGCAATCCATTCGCACTCTCGTCGCGAACTTGGCTCTTCCTCACTCTGTCAGGGCTGGCAACCGGTGCCTCTTGGGTTTGCTACTTTCGCGCGCTGCAAATCGGAGACGCGTCTAGGGTTGCGCCGGTGGACAAGTTCAGTCTCGTTCTGGTCGCCGTGTTTGCCTTTGTCTTCTTGGGCGAGCGGCCCTCCTGGCGCGAATGGCTCGGCATCACCCTGGTTGCCACCGGTGTGATTGTCCTGGCGATGCGGCGATAAGTGTCTTCATTGATCGCTTCCTTCAACCTCGATCAAAATTTTATGGGTGATTTCAATGATGTAGGATCTGGGGTTGGATCGCCTACAGCTTCAGACAGGCTTTTAACTCCGGAACAGCATGTTGAAGAAAATCATTGCAGGCGCTTACCTCGTCCGGTGCTCCCGGGGGACCTGATAATTGAATTTTGAAGAGGCTTTGAGTGATCCAAAAACGAGGATAGTCGCTTGCAATCCAATCGTTTCCATCGCTCCAGGCATACCAAACCTCCATATCCGAGCTCTTACTACTCGGGTGTTTGAAGTCTAAGCGCCAGAATGAATGCCCTTTAAGTCTACCACCAGGCACAACCTCTTCAGGTTTGCCGATTGGTACCCGACCACGGCTACTGTAGCAAATCTCCGGGGTATGCACCGCCATAGGGCCGCGCGGACCATAAAGGATTGCAAGAGAAACACGATGTCCGGTCTTTGAGTTCCAGTACACTCGATTGACATAGCCATAGCATCGCAAAATCCGTTCCACTGCGGGTGTAAGCGGTTCTTCTGCGACGGATTCCCAGTCTCCAAACTGTTTGGGGAATTCGCAGAGATTTTGTGCCAGTTGCTGATTGGAGATGCCATGGTGCGGTCTTCCCTCGAGCCAGGTCGGGAGGAAGTTCGAGCAGACCGCAATCCCAGTTATGATCATCAAGCGTTGCAGCAGTGTTTTTTGAGTCATAGTGATTCCTTGGCATGAAGAAGATCAGGATTGGTTTGCAGAAGTGACTCAATGGCTTTCTGTTCTCTCGTTGTGAGCACAATGCCTCGAAGGTCGGAAAGCTTCAAGAGCTTAAGGCGTTCGCGAATTTCTACTTGTTTTCCTTGGGCTAGCAGTGCCTGAATCAGATGCAGCAAAGTGCGAGTATCCTGCTTTTCTTCCCAAGAAGCGGTTAAGGAGGTTTCTGCCTTTGCCGCGAGTCCGCATGTTAATTGAACGGTGCCGAGAGTATCGAGAAGATCGGGGGTTCGGCCAAAAAGTTCGATCGCTCTCTCGATGCGTGCCAAACCCTCCTGTTCTCTTCCGGGGATTTCGGATGCAACGATCGCTAGATTGTTTAGGGTTATGACGCTTTGTGGAGCGAGTTTCTCTGAGAGGATTAGCAAACCGAACGCCTCTTGGTATCTTTGCTGGAACAACCGAAGCGTTCCAGACAGTTCCAGAAGCTTATAATTTGATGGAAATCTTGCTACCGATTCCATAATGATTTGGTCGATTTGCGGTTCAAGAGGGAACTGGCCTACGCTGAAAATTGCTAAATCAACAAGGACTAAGACCGTCTCAACAGTCGGTTCTACCCGATAGCGTTCAACACAGAGCTTAAAGGCATCATCCATTTTTCCGGCTCGCGATAACGCAACAATGAGCGGGCGCAACCATTGTGGATCGATTTGGTAAGCGGACTGAAGATAAGGAAGTGCTTCTAAATGCAACCCCTGATCCGAGAGCAAGCGACCCGCTTCAGCAAGGAGTGGAGCATTTCGATTGTCAAGTTCGTTCCCTACCCATTGGTGGACTTTCTCAGCGAGCCGTACGGCTTTTCCGTCTGCCAGGGCAAATTGGAATCGAAGATTCAGCAGAAGTGGGCTACCCGAAGATAATTGATCTAACTCCTCGATCAATTGGACCACTCGATCTCGCTCGCCAACTTGCAAAAGGAAGTCGGCATGCTGATACCAGTCGTTAATCAATGTCAGACGCTCGGGGGCACGCCATAGCGTTTCGAATAATCGCTGGATCTCCCGCTGACGCACCAGCATCTCGTCAGGCCGTTTGGCTCTCTTCGCATCTTCCCACGCCTGCCGGTGGATCGTAATGGAAAGTCGAATCGCATCCTGGGCGACCAAAAGCTCTCCGCTGAAAAGCATTTCGCTCAGCATTTTCAGTGCTTCGGCGCGTTGTTGTTCGGCACCACGAGTCGCCAAGAGAAATGCATAAAAAAGCCTCTTGGAATCGGTGCTTTGAGCTTCAATGCCCTCGGAGATATTGCCTATTCGAGCCCAGGGTACTTCACCGCCCGAGGGGTTGTGGGTCGCCAGCGTAATAGCCAAGGATCGCGCGATATCGCTGCGTTTAGGATTGATGCGATAGGCTTTTTCGAGAACCTCCAACGATTGACTAGGTTGACCATTTAGTCGATATACCTCTGCTAGTGCGTTCAGGATATCAAGATCGTAAGGCAGCCTTTTCGTGGTCATTAACAATGCATCAATGGCTTTATTATAAATGAACATGCGGGTGTAAGCTTGAGCACTCAATATCCCCCGTGACTTCTCCGAAAGAGAGCTATTGCGAAGTTTCTCAATCAAAGACTCCGTGGCTTCCGGTCCGCGAAAACGAAAACAGAAGCGAAATTGAGTCATCCAAATCGCGGGATCCGCACCGTCAGAGATTTCGCTTGCCTTTTGCAAACATTTCTCCGCTTCATCAAGAAGTTCTGCCTCACGCCCCCCCGTAGAGGCGTGTTGCTTCTCGGCCGCTTGGGCCTGTAGCAACCAAGCTGTGGTATTCTGAGGGTGTCGCGACGTTGCGAGTCGGGCTAAATCGAGTGCGTCCTCATCCTTACCTTGTTGCTGCTTGAGGCCTATAGCAAATTCTGAGATCGCACCGCTCTGAACGGACAAATGGGAGATGCGTTGAAATTCAATTTCCGCCTCGCTAAATCTTCCGAGTTGACTTAACTGTTGCGCCAGAAGGAATACGGTAGCTACTCGCAGGTCACCTTCGGCAATAGCTCGGCGATAATAGGTCACGGCCTTCTCTGAATCGAAAGCCGCAGCGCGAATATCTCCGGCAAGTTTCAGTGCATCCGCCCAACGCGGACGGAGATCGGTAACTCTAAGAATGGTTTTTGTAGCCTGATCTAAGTCTTTTGAATCCCCATTAGACTGTGCAGACCGCAAGAGCTTGGTCGCATCAAGGTACTGTCCTAGTATTCCTTGGGGGCCTTCGATCTGTTGAACCCTTGCGATGACTTGTTCGATGGCCAAAGTGAAGTCAGTGAAGGGGGGCTCACTGTTGGGTGGTTTCCCTTGGTTAGGTATTATTTCCAGTAACTTATTGGCAAGGAAGAAGAGGTAGAAAACATCATCCGTTTCTTTGCTCTGAAGAAGAATGTTGCAAGCCTCCTCGCTATCACCCACGTTCAAGAATGCGTTGGCGGCGACTCGATGCAGAGTAAGTTCCGGTAGAATTTTTTCGGTGGTGGCCTGCTGAATCAAATCCTTGGCCTGACTTTTATTCTTCCTTCGCAATTGTAATCGCAGGTTGGTATCGAGCCAAATCTGAGGTGTTTTGGCCTTGAGTCGATCCAGATTGCTCAATGCTATCGCAGCAGATTCTTCGTTTCCAATCGAATCGAATGATTGGGCAGCAAGAGCCTGAAGTTCGCTTTGGTCTGCATGCTTCTGGACTAATCGGAGCAGGTCCTTTTCCCAGTGCATGTCCAACTGAAGCTCAAACGATCTAAGAGAATCGACGGCTTGGCACATTTCAAGCATTTCAAAAACCCAAGCCTTTTCGTTGACCTTGCCCGCGGCTGTTTCGTCGGACAATCTTTGCCGAGTTTGGTTTTGCAGTTGTCTCAAGCGGTCAATCTTACGCATTGAAGCGGGGATGGATTGCTGAATCTCAATCATGACCTGCAACTGCTGTAGAGAAGCAGTGAAACTACCATCATCGGCCAGTTGAAGCTGTGGTTCCGCCCGGGCCAACACACCCGCCCTTGACCACGCATTCGCTAGGCGTTTTCGAACAACTTTGTCCTCGGGTACAAGATTCAAAGCATCTTCCAATGCACTAGCCTCCAAGTCCCAGAAACCAATCCGGGAATACGCGCTCGCGAGAAGTAGCTGCGCTTGCCACCTCAGGGAGGTTGGAATATCTTGCTGGGATTGAAGCCGTTCCACTAGTTCTTGAATAGACTGCCATGTCGGGTTGGAACGCAGTTTTTGCTCGGACTTCAATAAATTTGTCTGCCAACGTATGTTGTTTAAACGCTTCATTTCCTGCTCTCGAGCTTCACCGCGATTTGGAGAAGCAAAATACCCATGGCGAGTAAGTTCAATCGCCTGTTCTAGCTCCGCGATGGCCGTTGCTGCTTGATCGCCATCGTCCTGCGCACAGACAATGACGGCGATCAACTCCCATAGCTCCAAAGTACTGCTTGGGCTGGTTTCTTTGCACCCTTTTCGAAGTACCTCCAAAGCCGACTTATGGTCCTGTCGCTTCCAAAGTGATCTTCCGAAACGAAGATGCAGGTCGGCGCGTTGCTCTTCCGGGATCAGGTTTTTGTCGACGGTGATCAATTGATTGTAGAGTGCGTCGGCCTCCTCGAAGCGTCCCTCCGTTTCCCATATGGCTGCTCGAGCCATCGCAATATTCATATCCCAGTACCGAGTAGCTGGGCGAATGTCTTGACGCTCCGTGCTTGGCAAAGAAGTTTCTGGACTTAGCAGGCGGTCGACTGCTTTCGATGTGATTTCGGTTAGCAAGACGCCCGACTGCTGCTTGTCTAGCTTCTCTAAAAATGCAAAGCATGCCCACTCGGCTCTTCCATCGTCATAAGTTTGCAAAACCTCGATAATGCGGCGCGCCTTGTCATTGAGAACTTGCCGCGTGTTGTCGTTGAGCGTGATATCGAGTAGCTCTGGGCGTTCAACGTAAGTACTCAAGAGAGCGATTTTGAGATCACTTGCCTTTGGATTCACCGCTTCCGCAAACTCTAGTACGTTACCTACGCTTTGGCTACTCATCCAGTTCCAGTAGTCTTTATCTTTATTGAATCGCGACTTCTGGCGCGGCCGCCATTCGCCATTTTCTACTTGTACGAAGAGACTCAGGGCTAACCAACGAAGAACTTCGTGATCATCTGGGCTCGCCTGGAGCAATAGGATCTGTCTCTCCGCCTCCAAAGCCCAGGTTGCTGGCGATTCGAGCAGACGCTGAATCAGTAGACGTCGCAGTTTCTGAAGACGCTCAAGTTCATCCGAATCGTTAAGTGTCGCCATGGCCCGTACCAAGGACTGCCTAGCCTGATCAATCTCTGCGAGCGACGAAACGGATTGATTTGAGGCGATGGCCAATCTCTCCAGAGCTCGATCATAGCGGAAATCAAAAGCCACTAACTGCTTGAGCCATTTGACCTCCATGGCGTGGTCTTGCTGAGACATCGCTTTCTTCGCGAGATTGGACAAACCTTCTGCAACCCGCTTAGCCTGCAAGTTATGAATAAAGAACGCTAGAACAAGAAGGCCGGCTACTGAAGCGGAAGAGATGCCCAGTAGTCGAAAATTCCATTCCCACCGAATTTTGCACCGGACCTGACGATCTTCATGCCCTAATGCTTCAGTAACATTCCCAAGAATGACTGGCCTTTCCCTTTCTTCTTCCGAGAAATGGCCTAGTTCCGGATTTTCTGTTTTTACGCTGGGGTAAATTGTCATGCTTTCTTTCCAGTTACATGGCACACGTAGATTGCGGACCTCTCGCGTTCTTCATTATGTTCAGGATTGTCGTAAATCCTTCGAAGATGACTATGCATCCAACGACAGGGAATAGCGATAGTCGCCGTATCGATAAAGATATTGATGTACAGGCATTCCGCTGAAAACAGTACCGATAAGTTTCGCTCCAGACAGATCTAAACGCCTCAGACAAAGCCTTAAATTGTCCTCCCGAGTCACGTCGCGCATGGTGCAAAGCAAAGTTACATCAGCCCCAGCCGCAAAAGACAATGTTTCACTGGCCGCTAAAACTGGAGCTGTGTCGATGATGATAAACCTATACTTTTCCTTGACATGTTGCATGAGGCTTTCAATTCGTTCCTTCGAGACGATTCTAGCGAGATCCTTACGAATCTCGCCGGCAGTCAGAATGTGCAATTGTTCTCCCAAACTCGTGTCGATTGCTTCGTCAAGAGTTACGCTTCCACGGAGTACTCCAGCCAGTCCCTCCGACATTTGTAAACCGAATAAATGATGTTGATCCGGACTTCGAAAATCAGCATCGATCAGCAAAACACGACCATCACTCATCTTTGACAAAGAAATCGCCAGGTGAGTTGCAAGAGTACTCTTCCCCTCGCCAGGCATACTACTTGCTATCACTAAAGTTTGGGTACTTCCTGGATCAGAGAGAATAAAGTTTGCGCGTAAACTTTCGATACTTTCATCATAGGCTCGCTGCTTCTTTGCCGACCCCGAGTGGCTTGGCAACATGACAACCTCGCCCAAAACGGGGATTTCTTTTCCACCCGCCAACGAATCCGATTGGGAGATTCGTTTCAATTGTAATTCCAAGAAGAACGCCAATACGAATGGCATACTGAAGCAGGCCGCGGCATACAGGAGTATTTTTTTCCATGGAACAGACTCGATTGGGACCGTCGGCGTTTGTGCCTCTGCCAGCGTTTGAATGGTGCTACTTTTTTGTCGTTCCGTACGCACGGAAGCTGTTCGTTCGTTGAGACGTTCCAGTATGTTGCGCGCCTGTAGATACTTTTGCTGCGCAAAGTAAAGCTCAGCAGTCTCACCAGCGAATTTAGAAAGACGTTCCTCTTCGGCTTTGAAATTGCTTTCGATCACGTCTCGTCGCGTTCTTGTCCGCGTTAATTCGGCTGTTTTCGCTACCACTGCCGACTCTCGCCACTTGGAAAGGACCATCGGGCGAGCTGCAAGCTTTGCTGAGCTCAATTGGTTCTCCAGTACGGCCACATCTTTCTTAAGTGTCTCGTACCATACCTGTCGAGTTCGCACGAGATCCGACTTTTCCATCATTCGCATTTCCTCGTTCTTTTCACTCAGCAATCGGCTTGCTGTAGCGACCTCTTCATTTTCCTTCACTAGGGCTTCAAAAGTCATCGGATCGAGATCGATAGGCTCATTTTCACCGGGTTTAGACAGGGCATCCTTCAACATCAAGAGTTCCGCTTCTATTACTGCTTCATTGGATCGCAATAAACTCAATTCGTCACGCAAACTGGTTAGGTAGGTCACGTCGGTATTGAGACGCGTTGTTTCCTGAAAAGGATCGAAACCCTTGGCTCGCTTGCTCAAACTGACGATCCGCTCCCGATGCTGCTCGACTTCATCCTGCCAAAGCTTTAAAGCTGGCTGCAACCAACCCTCGAGATCCGAAATGCGCCGGTCATCGAAACGTTGGCGCTGCTGCAAGTAGGACCGAACAATGGCGTTGCAAACACTAGCGGCCGCAACGGGTTCGGTGTCTTTATAGGACACAAGCATCAACGTTTTTGAGCCCACATCGCTCAAGCTCAAATTGCGGCGAATATTCATTTCTCGCGAATGAATATCCCTTAAGCTGGGGGCTTCACATATCTTGGGATCCGACAGCACGGGAGACAGCACGAGGAGGTTTTCAATCAACGGCCGTTCGTTTTGCAAAAGGTCTGAATTGCCTTGCATAACGCTCTGAAAAACAACAAAGTCCCGATTCGCTTCCAGAAGATGCGATGCTAAATACTCAGGAACGAACCTCCAATAAACGAACCCCGAAACTAAGGACGCTATGACAAACCCCAAGGGCATTGCCCACCGCCAATTTCGCCGGATGGTGTCTACATAAAGCCAGGGATCAAATATACGGTCGTGCCGAGGGTCCTTATTTTCCAAACCTGTTGCTGTCAATTTTTTATTATTCATGGCTCTTCATTTTGCTCAAACAATGGATCATTAGAAAAGTTATGTGCGGATCCCACTGAGGAAATATCTTGTCAAAGGACCATCGAACGATTCGCAGGAATGGAAACCCAGGCTGGATGATACAACCGCTCCCAATACTGCTTGACCATCCACACTAACGAGGCCGCCAGCCCAATCATGAAAATCCCAGCCCAGTCATGTATCCTATTTGCCAAGCGAACGTCAAACCAATAATAGGAGATGCAAACGATGACACTTCGCACACAATTAGCTATTAGGGATAAAGGAATGACAGAGGCGATAAGGACAAATTTGTCAATCCAAGCGCGTCGAATGAGAGTCACCCAAAAAAAAGCAAAAGCGGCCATGCCAACAAAGATGCGAAGACCTGAACATGCTTCTTCCACCAACATCTGAGACTGACCAATCCAAATCGTATTCCCCTCCGATACCGCGGAGAAACCAAGGATTCTTAAAACGGCCGACGAAAGAATCGTTACCAACGATTGCAACTTCCAACTCAATAGAGTCTCAACCTGGAATGGAAGAGGGACCATAAACAAAAGAAAAAGTACTGCAGGCGCCGCCCACGCAAGAGCACGCGGTCCCAATAACAAAGCCACGCACCCACCAAGCCATGGAACAATAGACCAGCCTTCAAGAAACTCCATGAAGAAAACAAGACCGATGGTCTTTATCAACCCAGCGAATAACAGTAGAACCACTCCGAGCCAATGAAGCCTTGCATCAAAGCCGGGAAAGGTGTCGCGACGCGAGTAGAGGATCCCGAGGCTCAAAAAAGGAATCAAATAGCCGTGAGAGTAATCTGCCTCGGTACGCCATTGATACTCCAACTCCCGAAGCGTCTTCCCGTATAAAATCAAGGTGAGTAAAAAGATTGCGGCGACAGATGCAGCAATCGCCCAGGCGTACTGTCGTAGGTGCTCATCAGTTATAGGAATTAAACGGGCAACCTCTTTTTTCGCTTTATTCGCTTTATTCGCTTTTTTCGGTGTTTCGGCTACCGCCAAAACCTGGCGTTGAGGTCCTCTTTTCTTTTTGCCAAATTTCGCTGATTTCATTCGATGCCATGGAGAAACTGCTGTCGTCCATGACAAGGAAGTACTACGGCGCGTCCATCTAGGGTAACTCAGTCTTACACTTTTCCAAGTGGTGAAGCCCTTTATCGATGTATTGAATCCTTCAGTCTAGTCCGATTGCACAGGATATCACTTCTGTGTCGGTGATCGCCTCCAAGGGGCCAGTCAAGCATATCAATTCGCTAGGCAGAAAACGAATTGCTCGAGACTGCGTTGCAGTTTCGGCCCCAGATGGCCTGCAAGGGCGTTTTCTGCGAGTATCGAATCCCAGAGACATGGCTGCCCCTACCTACCATTCCGTATAAGTTTTTGGCTCACCCCTTTTCGAGTCACTCAATACTTTCGAGTCACTCAAAACTTCACAGTGACATGCCGGCCAGTTCGGTGGCTCTTTGCACTCGCGATATTGCCAACATGAATGCTGCAGTTCGCAACGAGACGTCGTGGTTCGCTGATTGTTGCCAGACGTTCTCAAAGGCATCTGTCATCGTTCTGTCTAACTCCTGCCGAACTCGATCCAGACTCCATCGGTAGTGTTGGCGATTCTGAACCCACTCAAAATAGCTCACCGTGACGCCGCCTGCGTTGGCCAGAATGTCTGGGAGAATCGTCACCTTCTTTGCTGACAAAATCGCATCCGCTTCGGGATCGATTGGGCCGTTAGCCGCTTCAATGATTGTTTTTGCTCGGATGCGACTCGCATTTTCTTTATGGATAACATCGCCGAGAGCAGCCGGAATCAGCAGATCGCAATCCATTTCTAGCAACGCCTCACCAGGCATTTGTTCCGCACCCGAATAGCCGGTCAGTTGATTACCATTCTTGAAAGAATAGGAAAGCATCTCTGTAATGTTGAGTCCCTTCGGATTGTAGTAAGTACCGCTCAAATCGCTAACGGCGATCACCGGGAATGCTGCCTCCGCGAGGAACTTTGCCGCGTGCGAACCGACGTTTCCGAACCCTTGGATAACGGTTCGGCATTGATCTGGTCGAACGTTGAGTCGCTTCATAAGCTTGACTGCCATCGTCCCAACTCCGCGCCCCGTCGCTTCCTCTCGACCACGTGCTCCGTATTCTTCCACTGGTTTGCCCGTAATAACCGCAGGATTAAAGCCATGGTACTTTTCCCATTGGTTCCGAAACCACGACATAACTTCGTGATTGGTACCCATATCCGGGGCGGGAATGTCGGTGTCTGGCCCCACAATTTCGTGGATCTCATCAACAAAGACCCGCGTCATCCGCTCCACTTCTTTTCGAGATAAAGTCTTGGGGTCTATGCCAATGCCTCCTTTCGCACCGCCGTAGGGGATTTCCACGACCGCAGTTTTCCAAGTCATCAATGAGGCTAGCGAACGAACTTCATCGAGGTCGACTGCTGGATGGTAACGAAGCCCCCCCTTCATGGGGCCGCGAGAATTGTCATGTTGTACGCGAAACCCCAACACGGTTTCAAGTTGCCCATTGTCCCGTTCAAAAGCAACTTGGACGGTGACCTCTCGCTTTGGAGTGATCAACAATTTGCGAAGCCACTCGGCCATGCCTAGTCGATCCGCTGCTTGATTGAAGTACAGATTAGTCGATTCACTGGCACGCATAAGTTTCAATTTCTTTCAAGAGGATTTGGTAACAAGCTAACCATCGTTCTTGTGCGATAGGACCTTGGAACATGCAATTCTAGACGCGCAAAATCTGTCGGGTGGCATAATGACTTCAATATTCTTGAACATCGCGGGATTTTGGCAAGGTCTCGTCCTCATGCGAGCGAAATCGGATCAGCCGTTCCTTTCCCCCTTCGACGCTTCGACGAAACGACATGCTTTGCGAAGTTACAAGCTTGCTGGATTCAAGTAGGATTTTTGCGATGTAGAGAAACGAATGTTGAGCGAGTTGAGGGGATGGGGATATGACGGCTGCTCATTTTCGACTGGTAGTTGCCAATATTGCGTTGGTAATCACTGCATTTTTCGATGCGTACGCTCCGCGTGCGACACCTCGCGAAGACTGGCTGACGGTTCTATTGTCATCTCCGACTTATTTCATCGCGTGCTTTTCAAAGAACTCCCACATTATGTCGTTTGCCGAGATATTCATGGTGGACCTACCCAGTGTTTTCAGCCGAGGCTCTTGGCCCGGCCAAGTGTGCCCACCACCTTCGATCTCGACAAGTACGACTTCCGCACCGTTTTTGCCCGATCCGTAAGTCTTGCGTGAGACGATCATGCCATCCTCGGATTTATCGGTGAGTTTGGTAACGACCGGTACCTTCTCACAATCATTTGCTTTAACCCAAGCCTGAATCGAATGCTCGACGGAGTAGAACTCCGTCCCAGAGAGCCCTTTGCCCTTGCCCCCCTTGAATGGAGCGTTCTCATCGTCAGTCCCGTGAAAGTGAATCACCGATACTGGGCGTATCGGCTTGCAGCGTTCTGTCCCAATTGGCCCACCGACTGGGGCAATCGCGGCGATGCGATCCGATAGCTCAGATGCAAGCCGATACGACATGATCGCACCGTTCGACATGCCTGTCGCAAAGACCCGTTTTGCGTCGATGTTTACTGACTTAGCAAGGTCATCTAGGATCCTGCGGGTGAACTCGACATCATCGATCTCGTTAGTCATCGCATAGCCGCAGCAATTGCCGCCATTAAATGTCAACAATCTCTCTAATCGCCCAGTGCCGTTAGGATAGACAACAATGAATCCCGCTACATCAGACTTTTTATTGAGGCCGCTGAATGCGACCATGTTGTTGGCGTTGGCACCGCCGCCGTGAAAGGCCAATACGACGGGTGTTGGCTTTTTCGAATCGTACTTCGGCGGGATATGGACAAGATAGCTACGCTCAATGCCATCTGCTTGGATTATACGGTTGTAGTCACCCTGCCCCATTGGATTACCATCCGCCATGAAAAGCATCGCAAGTGCGGTTAGCAAATGAATCATGAACCAAGTCTCCGTTGGCAAAGAGTTTTGTATAGCGAGCACCAGTTTAGCTGTCCCTTATCGTGTTCTGACTCAACCCGTTAATTTGGTGGTTAGTGGTAAGTCAAAAGTCGGTGCACCGTGCAAGTATCCTCGTATCCACCAGCCTTCGGTAACCACATCCTCTTTGCAAAGCGAAAAGGGAGAGGGAGTCGGAATTGTTCCATAACGACAATTCATCATACTGCGGTTGCCTATTTCATCGGTGGCACCGGGAGTTTGACACCGTTGGTGGTTAGCACTTGAAACTCGTGTGCTCGGTAGGGGCCGTCGTACTTCCATACCATCTTCTTGTCTCGTGTTACTTCAAAGACTTTGATTCCCTTGGTGGCATGATACGAAGTAATCACCGTGTTTCCATTGGGTAATCGTTGGCCGCCACACGGATCATCAAAAGGCTTTAGGTCGGGAAAGTCTGCGTTCGAGATTCTCCAAACGATATTGCCAGCCTCATCAAACTCGACTGTTTTGTTACCATGGGTAAGGTTCACCAACGTGTTACCATTTTCAAGCCGTATCGCTGTGAATGGCCAATTCTCCGCAGCGCGGCCCCCTAGCGATTCGAGATCTGTCTTCAGGACTCGAATCACCTCCCCTTGAGAATTGTACTCTTTGACATTAAACGCCAGCAAATGAGGGACCAAGTAGTTTCCGTTTGACAGCTTGCGAGCCATCCGCGTTTGCATATGAGCATTATCGGTCTCAGGCTTTAAATTTACGGTCACGGCGACGGTGCCATCCGTGGTGATTTCCAGAAGTTTTGGTTCCTTACCCAGTTCTGCAATGAGTGTGTTTCCGTTGGAGAGCCGCTGGGCAGTTCCGATCTCTTTGTTGACGGCAGATAATCGATAATGAAAAACGACAGTATCGTTCTCCTGCGGATTGATCTCTTTGACTTCATCGCTCCAGGCGATCAAGACATTTCCGTTCTCTAAAACATAGCCATCGCGTGCGGCTTTTCGTCCTGCATTCCACTTTTCCGTGCCATCTTCGTTGAGTATGCCCGTGAAGTCCGGACCTGCGATAAAGAGAGAATGCCGAGTCGCTTCTTGAGCCTGGGCTGAGTGTTCGTTGCAACAAAGTAATGCCAAAACACAAGCCATCATACTTAATTTGTACATGTTCGTTCTCGAGAGAGGATTTGATGATCGGAAGCGTTCATCATAACCTGTTGACGGTCTAATTCCTCGTCCTGTCGAAGCTGTAGCAATGCTTCTTTCAAAATTTCACGTGTGCTTTTTCACGTGGGTTTTATGCTAATCGGATGCAAGTGTCGGCCAGCGAATCGGCTTCCTCTTGATTGTGGGTGACATGCAGAACGGAAATACCAGTTCGCTTATTGACTTCTCGTAACAACCCTTGGACAGTAACTCGCGTCGCCACGTCCAGAGCGCTGAGAGGCTCGTCGAGTAGCAGCAACGCCGGGCCAAACGCAATCGCCCGCCCCAATGCGACGCGCTGCGATTCACCTCCGCTAAGTCCTTTCGGTTTGCGAGGCATAAGGTGCGAAATCTCGAGCCAATTCGCCAACTCCTGTGTTTTGTTAGCGATATGCTCCGAACTCATTCGACGCAATCGCATTCCGAACTCGAGATGCTCCTTGACGGTCAGAGAAGGAAACAGAGCTAAATCTTGCGGGACGTAGCCAATGTTGCGATCCGCAGGAGCCCATCGCGTGACATCTTGGCCGTCGATCATGATGCGACCTGATTGGACGCGACGCAATCCGCAGATCGCTTCGAGAATTGTTGTTTTTCCGCTACCCGTCTTTCCCATCAATACGGCATATTGACCATCTTCTACTCGCAGCGAAATCTTGTTTAATGAAAAATCGCCGATGCGTATGACTACGTCGATCAACTCGATCATGAGGAAAGAGTGGCTCCGATCCAACGTAACACCAATAGTACGATGACTGCCATTCCGACCATGAGCAAGGAAACCGCCACCGCAGCATCCAGCTTTCCGACGCTCAACTCCAGGAACACGGTAGTCGACAGTACTTCGGTACGAAAACGGGTTGTTCCGGCAAATACCATGATCGGGCCAAACTCTCCTAACGCTCGCGCCCAGGCGATCATCGTAGCTGCAATCATTCCCTTCCAGGCTTGAGGCAATGCGATCAACAAAAACGCCTGTCCTCGGGTGCAACCTAGTGTTCTTGCAACGTCTTCAGCGCGCGGGTGGATTTGATCAAACGTCACTCGCATGGTTCGAATCGCGAATGCACATGAGACTGCAAATTGAGCTAATACAACCGCGGGCCAACGAAACGAAAAAGGGAAACCCATGTCCTCTCTCAGCCAGTTCTCGAGTTCCCAATTGGACTCGGGAAAAAACCACTTGGAAAAAGGAAACGGCTGGTGGAACAATATGAGTAAACTCAGCCCCAGCACCAATGGAGGAAGTACGATTGGTATATCCACAAGCGTGTCGACGATATGCTTACCAGGAAATCGGAATCGCGAGAGCAAGTAACCCAGCGGAGTTGCGACCCATAGTGACATAACGGCTGCAGCAGTACAACTCAACATCGTTAGGACGAACGCGGCCTGAATCTCTGGCTTCATCAACGCGTTTCCAAACTCGCGTGTCGAAGTGAACGTGAGATCAGCGATCAGCAGCAAAACGATGAGGAGTACGAAACAACTGGACAATCCGCCGGCAATTAAAAAAAAGAGGGTATCCCGTACTTGTCTGAAGCGATTTTGTTTCAGTATTCTGTCTCCAGCTACGTGAACAGGATTGCGTTGGTTGGACTAATTCGTCGTTTCGGGCAGAACACTCATTTTGGGCTGACCGAGTTTCCATTGAAAGCCTTCGGATGTAAAGACATTCTGGCTCTCGACCGACGTAATCTTTTGAAACAGGCGATCTGCTAACTTTGCGTTCTTCGAGCTTGGGGCGACAGCCCATGGTTGGATCGCGGTCGAGCATTCTAATCCTACAATTTCGATGGCATCGAGGAAGTCTGCTGCACCGGCCGCGTTGCTCAAATAGGCCACAGCCGCATCGAGTGAGCCAGCGCGTAGCTGATTCACAAGCATGTCGCCGGTGGGGGTTTGAACGGTTACGTTTGACATCAGCTCTGTCTGGATGCCCGACTCTTTGAAAGTTTTTTGTGTAATCCAGCCCATGGCGCATTGTTTCTCATGACCGATGCCAACACGCAGTTTTTCCCGTGTCAGGTCGAGCAGCGATTGGATATTCTTGGGATTCCCTTTCGGAACTAGAATGACAAGCTCATTTTGTGAGACGTCGACTGACTTCGGAAACAGATCTTTTACTTGCGACATGAATTCCACGTCACATGCAAAGTAAGCATCTGGATGTTGTCCACTCTTCATTTGAGAAACGAGTATTCCACATCCGTTGTAGACTCGCGAGACACGCACACCTTCGCGGCGTTCGAACGCAACGATTGTCTCTTCGATTGCTGGTCGCAACATAGAGCCTGCATAGACGCTCAATTCAGGTACATCTTTCCAAACGTCACCATCGGCCACTGTGAAGCCATGTTCTTTATATCGTTTGAGACCTCGGTCGCTGGCCGCGATATAACGAGCGAAGTGAAGCGAATCACTAGGCGATTTCGAGCTCGAGAGAACAGCGACTGCGGTATGCGAAACCGCATCTGCAAGTTCGGCGATTTCAACAAACTCTAGATCGGGATAGGAATGAAGAACTGCGTCGTAAACGATCCCCGCGTCTGCCGCTCCTACTTTGACATCGTTTGCAACATCGGTGATCGTTGTTCGATGCGAATCTGTCGCCTTCTCAAGTTCTTCCCAAAGTCCTTTTGGAGTGAGGACCTCCCTTGTCTTTTTTGCAACCGCTGCGCTATCTGCGTTGGCCTGGACGAGTCTGACGTTATCGTTCATCAAATCGCGCAAGCTCTTAATCCCCTTAGGATTTCCCTTTGCGACTGCCACACCACATCGCATCGAGGCGATATCGATCACTTCGTCTATCAATGCCTTGTCGCGAGCGATGGTCAAAAAGCTTGTATCGGCTGGCAAGTAAAGATCGCCGGTTTTGGCGATGTCGATTTGCGATAGTAAAGTTTGCGAACTTCCGTATTGAATCGAGACCCTGCGTCCAGTTTCGGCTTCGTACTCTTTGCGAATCTCTTCGAGCACTGCTTGGTTCGCGGCAGCGCAGAATACCAGTATTTCCCCAGCGGAGCCGCTAGGCATATCAGGGCGTGTGGGGCGCCGAGGAGTTTCATTTTTAGAAAGAAACCATAAGGCGCCGAAGACCAGAGCAACGGAAGCGATCATTGCAACGATTGTTTTTGACACAGCCACACCTTCATGAATAACGACCCGATTTTTTGCAAGCGTTTATGATAGCACGACAGCTATCCGTTCAACCCCTGTTGTGTGAGGGTTTGATCAAAGTTCGCAATTTCGATGGACTCGGGCTGTAAGCGGGATTGCGAACGAGATCCACGGTAGAGCCTTGCTTCAGGTTTATTCGGTTTTGGCGTTTTTCCCGGATTCTGCAAACTGCCTATCGAGCTCCAGCGGTCTCGCGTTTGTGTATTGATCCAATGTTCGCTGTAGCATTTGTTTTGCGGCCAGAGCTTCGCGATCTAGATTTCGGGTATCCAATGGAGTGACTTCAAGTGCGTCTTTGTCGATGCGGTAAAGCTCGCCCGTTCGGTAGAGCTTAAACTCCCGGTTAAATGCATATTCTTTGACGGATAGATCCAGTTTTTGGCGTGGAGAGTACCAGCAGTAAAGGGAATCTCGCGGTGTCGCAGGTTTGCCCATCAAGGTGGGGAGAAAGCTCACGCCATCGATGGAATGCTTTACATCTACTCGTCCTGCGTCGCAGATTGTTGGCAGAATATCGACACTGCAAACCAGATCGCCAAGGACTCGTCCAGCTTTGAGGACGCCCGGCCAACTCACAATCAACGGGACATGCGTACCCAAATGCGTCGTCGTTCCCTTGCCTCCTTTGAGATCGACTCCCCGAAACCGACTGGTGATTGTTCGTCCTGTGCCGTTGTCTCCGAGGAAGATCAATAGCGTGTTGTCTCGAATTCCTAGTTCCGAAAGCTTCGCGTCCAGTCTGCCAACCATTTTGTCCATATACTCCACCATATCCGTAAAGTTGCTCGTCTGGTCTTTCTGTTTTTCACCTTGGGTTGCCGGGTCCCAACGGTCGCTGTCGGGAGTAGGTTGGTAGGGACTATGGGTAAGCATCATCGGATAGTACAAAAGGAACGGGTGATCTTTGTGACGCGAAGCAAAGTCGATGGCAAAATCGTTAATGATTTTCGGCCCATAGCTACCCAACGGATACTCGACTTCTTTTCCGTTGTATTCCAGTCCTGGATTGGCGTAGCGTGCTGGGCGACGGGTATGTTGCCAAAGCAGTGATTCATCAAAACCAAAATGCTGCGGCGAGTCGACTTCTTTTCCCAACTGCCATTTGCCACAAATCCCTGTGGCATATCCCGATTGTTTTAGCAGTTGGCCGAATGTCACTTCGTTCCTTGGCAACGTTCCGAAGTTGAGATAGTTTCGGATGTTGTACCGTCCGGTCATCAACTGCACACGCGTGGGCGTGCAAAGAGGCTGAACATGGCAATGCTCAAATCGAACCCCACTTGCAGCAAGCCGATCGAGGTTTGGCGTTTTGTAAGACTGTCCTCCGTTTGCGGATATACACTCGTATCCAAAATCATCTGCCATGATCAAAACGATATTAGGCTTTGACGATTTCTGCTGCTGGTCTGCGAACAACGTGTCGGCGATCAAGCAAAAGAAACAGAGGGCATAGCAAAGGGCACAATCAATCAAGGTTTTCATGGCGACTCCAAAAATCAAGGGAGGCGTTTGATAAAATAGGTAAGTGTTCAAAGTCTACCTGAAATGACGCTGCCACAAAGCGTTGCAACAGGCCCGTTCCATCAATTTCTGCTATTCGTAGTTGCCCAAGATATAGGGGGCAGGTGATAATCAACGGTCTATTCCGAGTTTCGGATAGTCTCTACTCATTCGAACATGATCGCATTTATGTCCTCCTCGTCAGCCTCGGCCGCACCCAAACGTACTATCCCAACTGCGTCCAATGCGAAGGCTTCGGAAGCATATTTGGGGGGGATCTCCCTCCATCGGCTAGAAGCGTATTGCCGGCGATTTGCGACGGGCCTTCGATCGGGTGTTGACATTCTTCGGTTGCTGGAGAACGAAACCAAGCATGGTTCTCCTAGGCATCGCGATGTGTCCGCCAACATGATCAATCTGGTGCGAGGCGGAGCAACTTTATCTGGCGCCATGTCGGAGCAAGGGAATTACTTCCCAACGCTTCTCATCCGTATGCTGCGAGCCGGTGAGCATGCAGGAAAGGTCGACCATTGTTTTCGAGAGATGGCGGATCACTATGCGGAGCTCAAACGCGCTCGCGGCGCATTCATCGGTCAAATCATTTTCCCCGTCATATCACTGGCGTTGGCATTCATTGTGATTACGTTGATGATCTTCATTAATGGTTTCATGAAGTCAGGCTCACCGACCGAACCTGCTTTTGATTTGACTGGTATTGGACTTCGCGGCACGACCGGTGTCTTGATCTTCTGGTCTATATCATTCGTCTTGATCGCCAGTGTTGCATTGGTGAGCTTTGGTATCTGGAAGAATTGGTTTCAATGTCACAAGACGCTCGTTCCGCTTGTAAGAAATGTTCCGGTGATCGGTCCTGTCTTTACGACTTCGGCGTTGTCCCGGCTCTCGATGACATTGTCCATGATGCTCGGCGCGGGGGTCGATGCAAAGCGAAGTGTCCGCGAAGCTCTCTTGGCGACTGGGAATCATTACTACATGAGCGG
This sequence comes from uncultured Pirellula sp., assembly GCA_903858115.1. Lineage (GTDB taxonomy): Bacteria > Planctomycetota > Planctomycetia > Pirellulales > Pirellulaceae > JBKCUI01. Next base: position 256,073 of record CAIOHR010000055.1, read on the forward strand.
AATCGAAACGGCAGTGAACAGCATCGACAAAGGGAATTCGTTCTCCGAGTCGCTTGAGGCCACAAAGTTACTGCCCCCTGAGTTTATTCAAGTGGTCGAGATTGGCGAGTTGAGCGGAAGTGACAGTGAGTCACTCGAGCGTATGGCTGTAACGTATCGGGAAAAGGCTCAGTCGGCGCTGGCGCAATTTGCAATCGCCAGCGGATTAGCGGTTTGGTTGATGATTGCTGCTATCATCATCTTTGCGATCTTCTCGATCTTTTTTCAAATCATGCAGGTCTATACCAACGCATTAAAGATGTAACGTCGCACAAGGTCAACGCCATTCATGCGGCTGATTCATTGGCCCAGCAAGATCAATAGCCCAGCAAGGCGACAGGGCGTAGCGGAATGCAAAGGATAGGGATGGTCATAGAAGCCCACCCCAAAGCCGTTCGCCAAAAACCGATCTGGATAAAGTCATTGCGACTCTGCGGATGTGCGATCCCCATCAATGGAATCAGCAACAGCATCAAGACAAACATCGGCTGACCATATCTGAGGCTAGAGTAGATGACGATCGCAACGCAGACGAGATAGGCAGCCCAAGCAACACCTTTGGAGCGTCTCCCCAATAGCCCAAAGATCACATGACCTCCATCGAGCTGGCTTATCGGGATCATGTTCAGTCCCGTCACTAAGAATCCAACCCATGCCGCCATCAGCATAGGATTCATGGAGGAATTCGCAATCCAATCCATGCGAACCGCGCCGTTCGCGTTCACAACGTAGTTCAACCCCTGAATGATGAGCGGTTGACCGAACTGTATAGAATCGCTCGTTGTCTGCGGTGAAAAATCAAACGTCAGTCCTAGGATCGCGATGGGAATGGCAAACACGAGTCCTGCAATTGGTCCAGCGATCCCGATATCAAAAAACTGTTTACGATCCGCTTGGTTTCCGTCCATCATGATCACAGCCCCGCATGTTCCGGTGGGACTGAGTGGAAACGGGATAAAGAGCGGAAGGGTTGACTGAATTCCGTAAAGCTTGGATGCAACGTAGTGTCCCAACTCGTGAGCGCCGAGGATAACGGCTAGCGAGACAGAGAAGATTAGCCCGCTCGCCCAATTAGCCAATACATGCTGCCGTACGACGAATAGAGACTCCTGTTGTGCCGCTTGTGCCAGGATCTCAAATGGCGCCCATGCGACGATTCCCGCCCAAGCCATCGAAATGATGGTGGTGACGAGCAACAGCGTTGGGACAACCCAGACTGGCCGTGGCCGTCTCATCGGCTCTAAAGGTAATGAAAGCCGATCTGCATCTTCCAAGGATGGTCCAAAAACCTGGAGGGTTCTAGCTACTTCTTCCGGTGATATCCTCATTCAGGCTTCACTTCGTACGAGCTTCACTTAGTAGCTGAGGAGACTAACAACGCGATGCGATGCCAACTTTGTTCGACCCGCAAGGGCAGCGAGCTCGATACAAAACAAACAACCCACTATCTCCACATCCATATTTTCCAGCAGTTTGCAACATGCACTCACGGTCCCGCCCGTTGCCAACAAATCATCGACGACTAGAACCCGTTGGCCAGGCTTCACCGCATCTTTGTGCATTTCCAAAGTGTCGCTGCCATACTCGAGCTCATAGCTGAACGAGTGCCTGTCGTATGGAAGTTTACCTGGTTTTCGAACAGGTACGAAGCCAGCGCCTAACTCCATTGCCAACGGAGCGGCGAAAATAAACCCTCGCGCCTCGGCCGCGATGAGACTATCGATCTTCTGACCGCGAAAGGGATCTGCCATTCTCGCAATCGTTTCACGAAAAGCTACAACATCACCCAGCAGAGGTGTAATGTCTTTAAAAAGGATGCCCGGCTTCGGAAAGTCTGGCACGTCGCGAATGAAAGACTTTAGATCAAGGTCTGGTCTTCGTGTCATGGCTTGGTCAAATGGAAACTGGAACTAGTAATTTCTGCAAATTGTAGCCCAATTTCCGCTAACCGATAGTCGTTGCGACAAACCGGCAATGGTCCGAAGCTCGATCCAATGGTATTGGGGTAGCCTTCAGGCTAGATTAAGAGAACAATCCTCACGCTTGCAAACAATTCCGTTGTTCGATGATGTACTCTAGAGTGGAAGTGGCTCGAGCCGGATATCACTCGAGCCGGATATCATTCGTCTTATCGTCCTGAAGACTCGTACCTTTGGTTTTTGATCGCAGCAAGGAAGTTTTGACTGAATCTATGAATACCATTTCGATACGTTTTAAGCTTCTTTTCGTAGTGTTTGTAGCGTGTTTTGGCGGTTACGTCTCAGCGGCGGAATCATCAAAGAAACCAAACATACTCCTCATTTTGGCGGACGATTTGGGTTATGGTGATGTGCGGTGCTACAACCCAGAATCTCGTATTCCAACACCGAACATGGATCGCTTGGCTAGGGAAGGGATGCTATTTACAGATGCACATAGTCCATGCACGGTTTGTACTCCTACTCGATACAGTTTGCTGACGGGACAGTTGGCCTTTCGCGTTCCCAACGGTGGTCGTGTTTTCAGCGGTGTCGGTGGACCATCGCTGATCGCACCGAACAAGCTAACGCTTCCGAAGATGCTGCGAGAGCAGGGATACTCGACATCTTGTGTTGGCAAGTGGCATATCGGACTTACGTTTCGTGATAACCAGGGAACTCCCATTCACAAAGGGGATGTCGAGTCCGCAGGGTTGATTGACTATAGTCGACGCATCGAAGGTGGACCGCTCGACTGCGGTTTCGATCGTTTCTTTGGTACGGCATGCTGTCCAACCACCGATTGGCTCTATGCCTATATCGATGGCGATCGTATTCCTGTTCCACCGACAGGATTGTTGGACAAGTCAAAGCTACCCAAGCATCCCTATGCTAATGACAATCGGCGTGGTTTGCATGCGCCAGATTTCGATTTGCAAGAAGTCGACTTGAAGTTTTTGGAAAAGAGTCAATCGTTCCTTCGACAGCATGTGCGCGAAACCCCAGATCGCCCATTCTTTCTTTTCCATGCCACCCAAGCCGTTCACCTCCCATCGTTTCCGGGAAAAGAGTTTCAAGGGAAGACGAAATCAGGCCCTCACGGGGACTTCATTTTCGAGTTCGATCACATTGTAGGCGAGTTGACGAAGACCCTTCGTGAGTTGGGCCTTGAGAACAATACGCTTGTGATCGTGACAAGTGATAATGGACCGGAGGTTCCGACGGTCCTCCAAATGCGCAAAGACCATCAGCACGATGGAGCGAGACCCTGGAGGGGTTTGAAGCGGGACAACTGGGAGGGTGGTCATCGGGTTCCATTCGTGGTTCGATGGCCAGGCAAGATTGCGCCGGGATCAACGTGCGCGCATGTCACTTCTTTATGCGACATCATGATGACGACTGCAGAGATTCTCCAAGTGAAGATGCCTGACGACGCTGGAGAGGATAGTATCAGCATGCTCCCGATGTTGTTGAATTCAGAGAATCAACCTGGCCGACCTTACTTGATTCAGCAAGCCTTTACCGGAGCAAAGGATCTCGCTATCCGACGAGGCAAATGGAAGTATCTTGCCCACAAAGGATCCGGGGGCAACAACTATGCAACGAACCCCGACCTAAAGGAATTCGCATGGACCGATACGGCGCCGACTGCAAAAGGACAATTGTTCGATCTCGAGAACGATCCAGGGGAAACAAAAAACTTAGCTTTGATCCATCCTGATATCGTTGCGGAGCTTGAGTCGCTGTTAAAGCAATCTCTAGAATCCGGACGGAGTCGCCCTTTGGTTTCGCTGTCAAAGTGAGCATGGAATCCATGTCGCATCGAATCCGAGATCGAAAGTTCCTCCGTACTTGGGTGAAGAGCCCTTTGTTGGTACATTATGGCAAAACCCACGCCACCAATCGGTGTTGTCGAACTACAATATTTTCGGGTGACGTGGCAAGAACGCAGCGTTTCCTTATATCCCTCCTTGGCTGATCCCAGCCTCCATCGATTTCCTGGCTAATCCCGACCTTTTGAACGGCCCTCCCTGTCTTCTGAGAATTTCCCCATGCTAAATCGAATTTTCCTTGCGGTCATTGTTAGTCTAGTTTCCTTCTCGGCTGTGGTCGGTTTGTCGCAAAACAAAACGGTTGGCCCGAGTAAGAACGCTCGTTTTGTCCGGATCGAACTCCCCGGCTCTTCTCGCATCTTGACCCTTGCCGAAGTGGAAATCTTCAGCAACGGAAAGAATATTGCGACGAATGGAACCGCAACGCAGTCGAGCACTCATGGCAATGCAGTTGCATCCCGAGCGATCGATGGAAACAAGGACTCCGATTATAACAAAGGAGGTCAGACCCATACGAAGAATGAAGGGTCCACAAATGCATGGTGGGAGCTGGATCTTCAATCGACATTTCCTGTGGATAAGATTGCGATTTGGAATCGCCAAGGCTTCGAAGGGCGACTCGATGGATTCACGTTGACATTGTTAGATGCAGATCGAAAAGAAGTCTTTCGGGCAAACAGCATCGCGGCTGGCGAAGTCATCGAATTAGATATCACCAAGAGTGCAGCACCCCTCTATTTGACTTACGCTAAGCAACCGGCCCAAGCAAAAACTGTTAAAAACGATTCCAAGAGCGACGCCAAGAAATCGCAGCCAAAAGCCAATGAACCAGTCCTCGCGGAAGTGCCTGCTGGCTATCGTGACCCCGCCCCCTTCGTCTTCCAGAGGGACGATGTCGTAGCGATTTTGGGGAATGGCTTGCCAGATCGTATGCAACACGATGGATGGTTGGAAACATTGTTGCAAAGCTCTCTGCGTGACAAAAAGGTACGCTTCCGAAACATGAGCGCCAGTGGCGACCAGCCCGACTCCTTTCCTCGCAGCAAGGGTGCGACGCCGATGATGGAGTATCTGCAATATGTGAAAGCAGACGTGGTTTTGGCCTTCTTTGGCTACAACGAATCGTACGGTGGAGTTGCGAAAGCAGGCGAGTACCAGAAACGCCTGGAAGCATTTGTAAAGAGAGTCCGTGGGACAAAACCCAACGGAAAATCATTTCCTCGCATTGTGCTTTTCAGTCCGATAGCTCACGAAGATACTGGCAACCCGAACGTTCCAGATGGAAAAGCACACAATATCCAACTCGAAGCGTATACCAAAGCTACCGAAGCTGCGGCAAAAGCAGCGGGAGTCGGATTCGTAGATCTATTTCATCCTTCGTTGGACATTTTCAATGCATCCAAATCCCCACTCACTATCAACGGAGTGCATCTCACAGAAGAAGGGAATCGTCGAATCGCTGAAGTCATTGCAACTGCCCTCGTCGGTCAACCGATAGACTCTTCGGTTCCCATGTCACAATTGCGAGTTGCGGTCATGGACAAAGAGTACCACTGGAACAATCGTTACCGCGCTCGTGATGGCAACGATGTCTGGGGAGGTCGTTCCACTTTGGCATTCACGAAAGATCAAACAAACGCAGAGGTATTGCAACATGAGCTATCGATGCTCGACGTTATGACCATGAATCGCGATGCCAGCGTGTGGGCAGCGGCGAACGGCAAGGCATCCTTGCCCGACGACAGCAATGTTCCAAAACCGGTAGAGGTTATATCGAACGTTGGTGGTGGTAGCAAAAGCTCTAGTGCCATGAAGGAAGGGCGCCTCGAGTATATCAGTGGCGAAGAAGGCCTAAAGCATATGGCGGTCGCCAAAGGATTTGAAGTCAGCCTTTTCGCGGATGAAGCCAAGTTTCCGCAGCTTGCCAATCCCGTGCAAATTCAGTTCGATACCAAGGGAAGACTTTGGGCTGCGGTCTGGCCTACCTACCCAAAGTGGGAACCTCTCAAGGAAATGAATGATGCATTGATCATTATGCATGACGATAACGAGGACGGAAAAGCAGACAGAGTGACCGAGTTTGCTCGCGTGCAAAATCCACTTGGGTTTGAGTTTTGGAATGGTGGGGTGATCGTGACATGCGCCCCCGAGATTCTGTTCCTCAAAGACACCGACGGTGATGATGTGGCAGACGTTCGAATCATCATGCTCCAAGGGGTCGACTCGTCAGACACCCACCATGGCGCCAATAATCTGATCCTCGGACCTGATGGAGCAATCTATTGGCAGAGTGGAGTTTTTATGATGCACAATCACGAGCATCCATGGGGCACCTCGCTACAGACCGAAGCTACCGCGATGTACCGTTTCGATCCTCGGAGATTCACGATTGCGATGCACGCAATCAATTCGCCAAACCCGCACGGAATCGCTTTCGATTATTGGGGCTATCATTATGCGACGGATGGAACGGGGGGTAACGCCTACCAAGTGCGCCCGGATGGCAAAGGATTCAAAATGTTCGAGCTGCTGAAGAAAGAAGTCCGCCCCGTTACAGCGAGCGAAGTTGTTAGCAGTCAACACTTCCCCGAATCGATGCAAGATGATTTCTTGATTTGCAACGTGATCGGCTTCCTCGGAATCAAGCATTACCATCTAGAACGCAATGCGGAAAAAGGTACTGTTTGGGGGGAACCCGCTGGAGATGAATTAAACGTCGACTTGATCAATGCGGATGGCTCGATCACCAAAGATAAATCGCGAGGATTGCTCATGAGCGGCGACAAAAATTTCCGCCCATCGGATGCTATCTTTGCTCCGGACGGATCGATGTACTTTAGCGACTGGCACAACGCGATTATCGGGCACATGCAGCATAACGTTCGAGATCCCAATCGCGATCACTCGCACGGTAGAATCTACCGTGTGACTGCGGTCGGTCGCCCATTGCAGAAGCCAATTGCGATCGATGGACAACCCATCGCTGCATTGCTTGAGAATTTGAAGTCGCCAGTCGATTCCATTCGACACCGCACTCGAGTGGAACTCAGCGAACGAGACACAAAGGAAGTCATAGCAGCTACGAAACAATGGATCAGCAAACTCGATCCCAATAGCGTAGCTGATGCTCACCATCTTCTCGAAGGCTTGTGGGTTCACCAGCAGCACAACGTTAGAGACTTTGAACTTCTCGGTTTGGTGTTGAATTCGCCGGAGCCTCATGCACGAATGGCAGCCAACACCGTAAAGCATTTGTGGCTCAATGTAGAGAGCACCATGCGTGGTGGAGTAATCGCAGGGGCGACAGAAGCAGAAGCTCAGAAGTCTGGCATTCTAAGCGACACTCCCGACCTGACCACGATTCGCATCGCGACTGTTCAGGAACGGATGCTATATGACGTGAAAGAACTGACCGTAAAACCTGGCAAGAAGATTAAACTCACCTTCGCAAACGTTGACTTCATGCCTCACAACCTTTTGCTGGTCAAGCCGGGGAAGGCTGATGAGGTAGGACTCAAAGCGGCTGCCCTCGGTGCAAGTGGATTCGCGGTCAATTACGTTCCAGAAAGCTCGGATATTCTTTGGGCGAGCAAACTAGTTGATCACGGCCAAGAGCAAGTGATCGAGTTTGTTGCTCCAACGTCGGAAGGGGCGTACCCATACATCTGCTCGTTTCCTGGTCACCACCTATTGATGCGAGGCATGCTCTATGTCACGAACGATCTGAAAGCGTTTCTGGCAAAGAATCCCGATTTGGTACCGAAAGTCACCGAGTGGAAACTGAGTGATCTCGAGGCAGATTTGAAGCGAGTCTCAGAGAATCGCAACTTTGCACGAGGTCAAATGCTTTATCAGTCGCTATCGTGCGCTCAGTGCCACCAACTGGGTGAAGCAGCCATGGCAAGCATGCCAAAGCATGATCATGGAATGAATCACTCTCATAGCCCAAGTCTAGCAGTCGGCCCCAAGATGGACGACGTTGTTGCAAAGTACAAAGCAGATCCGAAAGCTCTTTTGACGGAGATACTCGAACCGTCTCGTAATATCGAGGAAAAGTATCGAAAATTCATGTTCGAGCTGAAGGATGATGACGTCGTCGTCAGCGGCAACATCGTCTCCGAAGATGCTGAGTCTGTGACCATACAGACGGGTGCAACAGCAGCCCAGTCGCAGAAGATTCCCAAGTCGAACATCGAGTCTCGACGGCCATCCACGGTTTCGATTATGCCTGCCGGGCTATTGAACACTTCGGACAAGGAACAAATCCTCGACCTGATCGCCTATCTGGTCGCAAACGGTAAGGCCGACGCCCCGGCATTTAAAACGAAGTGATAAATCGGATCATGCAGTAACGCGTCTTCCTTTGGCATTCAACACTAGTTTACGGTACTGGTCCCATGCTCTAGTAGAAGCCTGCTTGCTGAAGTTCTCGCAATGACTCACTCTCGTCTTTCCGTTCAACGATGGTCCATATTGCTATTGACGTTGTTTAGCGTGATTACGACGTCGAGCGTTGCGGCTTGGGCGCAGCAGCCGAAACCGGCTTCGTTGCCGCAGCCAAACGGTCTATTTGGGCACAGGTTCCTGACATTGAACACGGTCGTGCGAGTACGGCAGATCGAGGTGACTCGCGATACAGCGCACGGGCCGGATGAATCGAGCGTTCATACACCGGTTGAGGCTCGCTCGTTTCGCGAGACAATTGAGAAGGCATGGCCTGGCGCACGCATCACTTGGGCCTTTAGTTGGCTTGCTATGCACGATGCGCGGGACAGCTATCGAGAGATGCGCGAGCTGATCGTGAGTTATCATCGCAAGTTCGGCGACGAGCTTACTTTCATCCCTGGTGCCTACTTCTCGAACATGTACAACTCTCGCGAACAGGTGAATCGCGATCTTCATGAAGGGCTGAAACGCGTTTCTGAGCTTGTTGGCGATGGCTATCGACCGAAGAGTGTGCTCGCTGGATTCCTATCGGCTGACAATCTTCGATACCTTGCAGAGAAGGAGGACATTCACGTTTGTCAGGGGAACATCTGGAGTCAGTACGCTGTCGACAATGGGGATGGCGAAGGCTCGATCTGCTATCCTTACTACCCGTCTCGTCAACACTTCTGCAAACCATCTAGGGGAGCAGAGGATTTCATCGACATTGTGAATCTAGATGGATGGACCGTTGATTTTCTATGCGCTCGCATTCCGGGCAGAAAGACTGTCAATGGCGAACTATGGCGCAGCCGCCAAGGTGTCGGGCCTATCGAAACACTGCTCGACATGGGCACCGAACGAGGGCTCAAGGCGATGTTTGCAACGACGGCAACACATTTCGATGATGGCTTCCAACGCAATGGCTTTGCTTGGGTGACGTGTGGTTGGGAGATGTGTCTTGTCGAAGGTCGCAAGATTTATGGATACGGTGGTCGCAACGGCATGGACGGTATGCACGAATGGCTGACGGAGATCCGCCGACGCTGGCCTGATGCTAAGTTGATAACGCAGGGAGAATTCGGCGAACTCTGGCGAACGCAGATCAAGAGTAATGAAAGACTCGACTATCAGTTTCTTCATCGTGGTTCAGGTATACGTGCTTCACAAGAGGATCTCGAGATTCGTTGGTTCATGAATCGTGATTTCCGACTCGCGATACTTCGCAACTGGAAAGAAAACGACACGCCGATGGTGATTGACTTTACGCGTTACGATCTCTCGGCCAAGGAACCTGCCGACCCAGTGAATGGCAAACCATCTCGCAATTGGAGTCTGATGAACCGGATCAATCAGAAAGGTTCTCGTCCACAAGACCAACCCGTTCCTCTCCATGACTTGACCGCCGAAGAACAATCGTTGATCCGTCGACACTATCCTGAACTCTTTACTTCCATCGCGAAATGAGTGGCATAAGCATCTTGCTCGCGAATCCTCACTCCAATCAATTACTTTAGAATTCGCTTCCCCGAAGCTCACGCCGCGGTAACTACAAGAAAGCCAATCATGAAACGCAGATCATTTCTTACGACCGCGACCGGAATCGCAGCAAGCACAGCGTTACCACGGTTCGCGATAGGCAAGCCAGGAAAGTCAGCCAATGGTAAACTGAACATTGCCTTTATAGGCTCCGGTGGTTGGATCGCGCAGCAACCTTATAACCAAGGATGCTCGGAAGAGAACCTTGTCGCGTTTTGCGATGTGGATCGGAACCATTGTGCGGAAAACATGAAGAATTGGAGGAAGGACCAACCGTTCTTCGACGACTTTCGTGTGATGCTCGACAAGATGCATAAGCAAATCGATGCGGTTGTCGTTTCTACACCAGACCACACGCACTTTGCAGCCACGATGGCAGCCATGGAACGAGGCATCCATGTTTATACGCAAAAGCCTCTCACGCATAACATTTGGCAAGGCCGCACGTTGGTAAAAGCCAATGAACGCTACAAAGTGGTTACGCAAATGGGGAACCAAGGTCATGCGGGGGATGGTATTCGTCAATCGGTGGAAGCAGTGAGAGCAGGATTGATCGGTGAAGTGAGTCAGGTCTTTTGCCGAAATGATGGGCCCAAAATGGGAGGCACGCACTTCGGTAACCCTGCCGTCATGCCGCCTCCTTCGACAGCAGTTCCTGACGGACTCTCCTGGGATCTATGGCTTGGACCTGCCGAGAAACGTGACTTCAATGCGGAGTATCATCCGGCCAAATGGCGTTCGTTCTGGGACTTTGGACTGGGTATGCTCGGTGACTTTGGTTGCCATACATTTGACACCCCAGTCTGGGCTTTGGATCTCGATTCACCAACCGTGGTTGAATGTCTTCAACGCGAGAAGTCACTGGACGGTGTGATTCCGACAAGCAGCCATATTCGTTTTCATTTCCCGGGCAAGGGTACTCGCGGACCAGTGACGCTGGATTGGTTCGATGGACCACAAGACTGGAGTAAAGTCGGGCGGATCGAGAAGTTTGGAGCGGAACATGCTGCACATCTCGGACGTGCGTGCTGGCTCGTTGGTTCGAAAGGGATGCTCGGTTGTGGCACGCATGCTGGAGTTCCTATACTTTTGCCGGAAGCGATCAGCAACGACTGGAAGGCGCATCCTCCCACTCCCTCGATCCCTCGCGTTGCAGGTGGGCCGTTCCGCGAGTGGCTTCGCGCGATTAAAGGGGAGGGGCCTGAGCCTGGCTCGAACTTCGATAACGCAACCAAGCTGAATGAGATCATCTTGCTAGGTGTCCTGGCTCAACGCTTCAATTCACGCATCGAATGGGATACAAAAACGGGTCGAATCACAAACCATCCAGAGCTAAACGCTTATGTAAAGGAGCCCGTTCGAGAAGGTTGGAGCTACGGCGAAGATCTTTGGAAAAAAGGTTAATGTGAAGGGACCAAAATCTATGACTCAACATTTCAAAAATCCCGTCTTTATCGCCATTCGATGCTGTCTGCTTGTTACGACAACCATAGTGCTTTCGAGTTGGGGTCAAGCTCAGTCCGAACCGATGCGAGTCTTTATCTTCGCAGGTCAATCGAATATGGTGGGGACGCATTCCAGGGTCGCGCACATCCAGCGGTTTCCGCCATTCGCAGAGTTGGACCAGCCCCAAGCAAACGTCTTGTTTTCGTATAAGCTAGGACGCGAGCAGATGGCAACGTCCGATGGTTGGATCCCGTTGCAGCCCACGAAAGATTACTTCGGACCGGAGCTCAGTTTTGGCAAACATGTGTCACAACGTATCGATGCTCCGATCGCGATCATCAAAATCGCTTCGGGAGGGACAACGTTAGGCGAGGACTGGAATCCTGATAACCCAGGTGGGTTCAAACTCTATCCACTGGCTCTCGCGCATATTCAATCATCGCTCGGTGAGCTGGATCGAAAGAACATCCCTTACAAGCTCGAAGGCTTTATGTGGCATCAAGGGGAGAACGACATGTTCAGCAAAGAGTTCAAGCCGATCTATAGTCGAAACTTAAAGAACTTCATTGCGAGCTGGCGTCGCGACCTCAAAGTTCCGAATCTCAAGTTCTACATCGGTGAGCTTTGTACCAAGACCATCTGGGGGATGGACAATCGCGACAATATGCTCGCTATCCGAACGGCGCAGAAGTCTGTGACCGCTGATGATCCGCTTGCTGAATACATTCCTACTTCGCATGATGCCGTAGAGATAGGAGGCGAAGCGGGATTGCATTATCACTATGGCACCTTGGGGCAACTGGAGCACGGTGTGAACTACGCCGAAGCATATTTGCGTACGATTGGGAAAGCGACGGCCAGCGAGCGGAAACTGCAGAAGTGGCCCTACGCGAAAGGTAGTCCTGTAAAGCTCTTTGTCCTCGCAGGTCATCGCAATATGGAGGGGGAGCGTGCTTTCGCGCAGGAACTAAAAACGCTTAAGGGGCACGAATCGCTTGCAACCGACAACCCTCAAATAGCATTCAAATACAACCTCGCCGGTGGGTTCAAGAAGTCCAGCGATTGGGAGCCGCTCGGCCCCGCTGGACCTTATGACACTTTCGGTCCAGAGCTTAGCTTTGCTAGCAAGTTACAGAGTTCGATCACTGGTAACGTCGCTATTGCGAAGTTCACACATAGCGGATCGCAAATGAACGACTGGACCCCCGAAGGGACACAAGCGAAAGATCTCAATCTCTATCAACCTTTCATTGCCTTCGTGAAAGACTCGATTCGAGAGCTTGAATCGAAAGGGCATTCCGTAGAACTGGCCGGTGTATTCTATCATGTTGGTGAAAACGATATGGCCTTTTATCCTTATCGAAAAGATGCAGCCAAGTGGTTGAAATCCACGATTGCTCAGTGTCGCCAAGACCTTGCACTTCCTTCGCTAAAATGGCACGTTTGCCAGCAACCACCGCCAGACCAGAAAGGGCTCAATGGAATCGATGTAACGGCAAACTTGGCGGCTATCGCGGCGGCTGATCCCGCATTCGTTCACCTCAAGGCGCTCGACTTACCTCCGCAGGCTGAGAATCTGGTGCTTGATGCTGCGGGAATTATCAAGCTCGGTGAGATTCTAGCTACGAGTTATCTTGAGCATCGATAGCGATGGCAGCTATGCGGGCAAGGGTTCGTGTAGCTCCAGAGCCTGATTCACCGGTGGCACACGGCCACAGGGGTCTGAGTCTTTTGGCCACGTTTGGGCTAGTCTTCGAACCGGATTCACCGAGCGGCACGAGGCCGCTGGGGTCTTTGCTGGGGTCACAGTGCGGCACAGGGCTGTTGGGAGCTTGAACCGTCACTGCTTTTGACTCAATGCGGAGTTGACGATCAATCAGCCTGCTAGGAATCGCAATGCGGACGCGACACCTAGGGTGACCTCGGTCATTCGCTGGTAGTCCAGAGTGTCGGGTGTATCGGTGGCTCGATGATAGTTTGGGTTTCGAAGAAAGCTGGTGTCGGTCAACATTAATGCCGGATAGCCTTGGTCCCAAAACGAACTGTTGTCGCTCAACCGAATCTCGTTGATCTTTTCAGGTAGACAAATGGAAAAGAGCGGCATCGATCGAGCGCCCCGTTTGAAGCCTCGACGAAAACGCCAACACAATTTCCAAGATGGCATATTGCCAACCGCTGCTAAGAAGTTTCCTCGATGCGGAAAGAAGCGACGCAACCACATCGGAATGAGGGGTGGCACCTTCTGAGAGTTTGCGACATCGCTATAGTAACCGACCATCTCCAAACAAAGCATGCCTCGGATCTTGTCGCCTCGCAAACGGGATCGGCGAGCGTGATGCTGACTACCCATGGTGTCCACGTTAAAATAGGGCGGTTCTTCACAAGCAAACGCCACGTAACGAATGGTTCGGTTACTTTGGTGTTCACGTAGCAATCGCCCCACTTCGAGCAAAACTGCTATTGCGGATGCATTGTCATCGGCCCCTGGAGTTGAGTAAACGGTATCGTAATGGGCGCCCAATAAGATGATCTCGCCGGATCGTTTGCTACCAGGCTGCTCGACGATGATGTTGGTGGCTTGATCGCCGAGGGCATCGTAGCACTCGCGAGAACTTGTGTAACCCATGCCGGCCCACTGACCTTCGATGTATCCAATCGTCGCCGTGATCGTCTTGGGTTTTTGAAGATAGCGAGGACCAATCAAACCCGCCAACCGATCGACGTGAAGTCGTAACTGCGATTCAATTTGTTCGTTGTCGAGTTCCATCATTGGGGCGGACCGATCATCCGCTATTGAACGCGAGTGTTCCGTACTAACTTACGAACGTCGCAACCGATCGCTCCGAACGCTTCACGCATGTGATCGATCGCCACCTGAACATCGAGTTTTTGTGAGCAAGAAAAAAAGTCTACTGCAATCGCTCGATGTTCTGGCCATGTGTGAATGGCGATATGGGATTCAGCGATCACGATCACGCCCGAAAGACCATGCGGTGAAAACGCGTGGAAGCACTTCTGCACAATGGTCGCGCCAGATTTTTGGGCTGCGACGGTAAGGATTTCTTCGGTTTCTTGTAATGTGCTGGGCAATAAGCCACACTCCGAAAAATCCACCAGCCAATGCCAACCTAGCGGGATGAGAGAAGGCCCATTATCAGGGTTATTCATTTCGTCACCCTCATCATACCGAAGCCATTCCCGTCAAACGCACTGCAGTTTGAATCGCTTGAACCATCCCGGACGCTTCTGCACGATTCTCCCAAGCGATATCGTGAGCAGTGCCATGGGCCACACTCGTTCGTACGATAGGTAGACCGAGCGTGATGTTCACGGCATCGAACATATCTAGAAGCTTCAATGCAATATGCCCTTGGTCGTGATACATGGCAACGACTGCGTCAAAAGCTCCGTCGACGGCTCTCGGCATCAATGTGTCTGTAGGCAAAGGACCGACCACATCCAATCCATGCTTACGTGCCCTTTGAACGGCAGGCTCAATGATATCCATCTCTTCTCTTCCGAATCGACCACCTTCTCCCGCGTGTGGGTTGAGTGCAGCCACTGCGATTCGTGGGCTTCTTGAGATGTTCATCGATCGGAGGATTCGTTCAAAGACTCGTTGTGCCAAACCAATTTTTTCAAGAATATTAGGTACGTTGATGTGTTCGAACACTTCACGAAGAGCCATATGCAGTGTTACATGCACCACACCAAAGCCAGCTTCTGTTCCGTGGCGGGGCGGTCCAGGCGGAAGATAGAGCATCATCGCATGGTCCTGAACTCCACACAACGATGCCAGTAGCTCTGTATGCCCAGGCCAATCATGTCCTGCTAACTTTAGTGCCACTTTGTGCAAGGGACAGGTGACGATAGCGTCCACCCTGCCAGCCAACGCTAAACGGGCCGAAGTCACTAAGGCTTGGTAAGCTGCTTCACCACCTTTGGCCTGTATCGAGGCGGCGATTGGGAAAGTCCAATCCTCGGGGCCCGATGGAATACAGTAAACAGCATCTTCATTTTCGCGAGCTTTAGGCAGATCCTCAGGATCTCGGATTGTGATAATTTTTTTCGAACTGTGTACCAAGTGAAATGCGGATTGCAAAACAGTTGGCGAGCCGACGACCATTAGGTTTGCAGCACAAGAAATCGATTCAAAGCTGAGCGCTTTTGCGATGATTTCAGGACCCACGCCGGTAGGATCCCCCATGGTCAAGGCGACGAGTGGAGTCGATCGGACACTCATACTAAAGTTTTTGCTTCCGCGCTTTTTCGATAGACGATTTCAACGTGGAGGCATCCACTGTCCCTCGCCAGACGTCGAATATTTTCCCTCCGCGATCGAGTACCATCGTTGTCGGATTTACAAATCCGCCAGATTTGAACATGCGACTCACTTGGATTCGCGTAAACTCGGCGGGGTCCCAGTAGATCGGCATGTCATCAATCTTTTCCTGATCAAGAAACTTCTTTGTTCTGAACGCTAGTTGATCCTCGGTGTCAGAGCTGTTGTCGCTCGTGGCTATGCTTAGAAAGGCAACATCTGGAGAAGTTAAATATTCCTTTTGTAAGCGAGCAATGTCGGGATACTCTTTTTGACAGGGAACGCACCAGAAACCCCAAAAATGCAGAACGACGATTTTTTTGTCGATATCCGCTGGTTCGATAGGTTTTGAAGCATAGAGAAGGGGCTTCAAGTCAAGTTCGCCAAGCACCATGCCTCGCAATCGACTTTCTTCACGCCCCATCACGACCAAGACGACGGTGCCGATAACCATAAACAAGCAGGCCAACAAAAGCGGCAAATACGCAGGTTTCGCAAATTTTGCCTTATTTGGAGCAGTCTCAGTATTCATGAAAACACCGCCAATCGAGTTTGAAAGGTTCGGGAACGGACTCCGAATTAACGACCCCAAAGAACCCTAGCGAAAATAATCGCCGCAAGAGTTTACCACTTGCTGCTTAGGCAGGAAGTCGCTTTCCTAGGACTGTTCGATGAAAACAAGAAGGCCTAGTATAAGTTCGATAAATCGTCGATACCAAGGGACTTGATCCATTCGAAATCCTCGTTTGCCTCCTCCTTTCGCCCAAGACCTTCCAGGATTCGAGCACGATGTAGTCGAACTACGGCAAAGTTCTTTGCCAAATCCGCGATTTGCAATTGAATGGTATTTGGAGTGGCTTTGGAAGGGCTGTTTTCGGCTCCCTCCTTTTCCAAGTCTGAGTCTGTGATTGGCGAGGAGGCTGGGTCGGCGAGACTTCGTTTGTCTTGAAGGAGTTTATATAGCTCTGGTGCATTCTCTTGGAGTTCATCCGAAAAACCAGTCACAGCTCGATTGGCAAAGGCGAGCGCTTCTTCATATTTGCCAGATTGATAAAGAACCCAACCTTTTGTATCTAAATAGGCGGGAATGTCACCGTCCCGCTTCAAGGCGAGATCGATTTCAACGAGAGCCTGCTTCAAATTTTTCATGGACAGTGAACGGCAATAAGCAAGCAGATTGTTCTGATCCGCAGAACGTTTCTGTGGAGATTCTAACAACTCCTCTAGAACGCGAATCGACAAATCCCAATACTGTTTCTTCATCAGCGTCGAGGCTAAGGCCATTGAAATCATGGAGCGTTGTCCAGCGTCCTTGTTGCTCTTTAGCGATTCGATTGCATGATCAGCCAATCTCTCTGCCTCTTCATCTTGAACAGGCGATCGACCAAATACGATTTGCATTCGAATTCTCCAATACTGCAAATCTCTCGTGACCCCTGGGTCGTGGCTGTAGCTTTGATCCAAAAGTTCGGTGGCCAAATCCCAATACTCCTCTCTCAACAAAGTTGCAGCCAAAACCTTGGATATTTTGAATCTAAGGTTTGCATCCTTCGAGATTTGCATCATTTCAATCGCGTGTCGGATCAGTCTATCGACCTCTTCATCTTGAATCGGTGATCTACCGAAAACGATTTCTAGCCTTGTTTGCCAGTATTGCGAATCATAAACAATATCTGGGTCGGACTGATAGCTTCGGTCGAGTGCTCTCAACGCGTTGTCAATTCGTCCGGCGACACGCTCATTTGCAGCATATGCCAACATCCAACGCGCCCAGGATGGGCCTGGGAGGTAAACGCGAAGTACCGGATACGCAACCAACAAGAATGCGACGGTTATCGCGACAAAAGTAACCGAGCGATTGCTTTGTCTGTCCGTTCGGAAAACTTCTTCACTCATGAACACTACCGTATATTTCTTCTATCATGGGATGCAGAGAACTTGGGCATAGAAAACTATCCTACGTCGCCCAATGTCCACATCGCTCCATGTTTTGATTGAACCTGCTTGCAGAGTTTAGCATGTTCGGGGAATTCCAGTCGAGGATCGGACTCGATGATCTCCGTCGCAATGCGTCTTGCGACGTTAAGTGCATTGACATCGCGAACAAGATCTGCGATTCGAAACGATGCGGTTCCCACTTGTTTCGTACCCAATAAATCTCCAGCGCCTCGAAGTTTCAAATCCTCTTCGGCGATTCGAAATCCATCATCGGTCGCGACAAGTGTTTGAAGTCTAGCATTCTCCTGCGATTCAGTGTTCTTGCTTGGAAACAGGCACACGTAGCCGGGAAGCGAGCCTCGGGTCACTCGTCCACGGAGTTGATGCAGTTGAGCCAGCCCCAATCGGTCCGCATCGAGAATGGTCATCAATGTGGCGTTAGGGACATCGATCCCGACCTCGACGACCGTCGTGGCAACGAGTACTTGGATCTTTCCGTTCTCAAAATCGGACAATCGTTGCTGCTTTGCTTCTCCATCCATTCGGCCATGCAACAACTCCACCGAAAACTCCTTGAGCTGATTGGCCTTTAGAGCAGCGTAGACTTGTTCTGCTCCGAGCGATTCTTTTTCGGAGTCCGCTTCCACTCGAGGAAGCACCACATAAGCTTGTCGGCCGCTCCGAAGCTGCTTGCCAACAAAGTCCCACCACTTGGGTTGTTGCGATTCGTCGCCCAAATAGGTGTGGACGGGCGCGCGGCCAGGTGGTTTTTCCTGCAATACAGATACATCCAAATCGCCGAACTGCGTCATCGCGATACTCCGAGGAATGGGAGTCGCGGACATGATCAGATAGTGTGGTACGGTTCGCGACTCGCGAAGCTGTGCTCGCTGTTCTACGCCAAATTTGTGTTGTTCATCAATGACCACGAGCCCGAGCGAGTGGAATTGGATATGTTCGCTCAGGAGTGCTTGAGTTCCGACGATAATGTCGACGGTTCCAATCGCAATTCGCTGCCGCAGCTCTGTTTGCTCTCGCTGACTCAATGTTCCCAGCAACAGTTCCACCATCACTTGGCTACCCGCAAGCTGTGTCTTGAGCCGTTCGAAGTGTTGTCGTGCCAGGAGTTCGGTTGGAACCATCATCGCCGCTTGGTATTTGTTCGCCACAGTTGCGAGCATCGCATACTGTGCGATAACTGTTTTCCCGCTCCCCACATCTCCTTGCACCAATCGGTTCATGGGGGTTTCTGTTGCCATGTCCGCACGAACTTCCTCAATGACTCTCAATTGATCCTGGGTAAGATTGAATGGGATCCGTTTCAAGATTCTGGAATGGACCAACCCGCTCGATTCGATCCGTGGTGCAGGCCTATCGTGCCTTGCTTTGTAACGTTTGGATGCGATTGCCAATTGGAAAACGAGAAACTCCTGGAAGATGAATCGCAAACGCGCCTCCTCCGCTTCTTGAATCGTCGAAGGTAGATGGATAGCCTTTAGTGCTAGGTCAATGGCCATCAATGAATCGAAGCGTGGTACGAAAGGAAGCGAGGGGGCGATCAGCCGCATGGCTTGTTGTCGAACAGATTGAGGTATGGCTTCATCGATCGTGCCAAGAAGACTTTCGAGAACCGCCCCAACCGCGAGCGATACATGTTTTTGTTGCAATCCATCTGTCAGGGAATAGATCGGAAGCGGTTTGGGTTCTGGAAGGGGCGCGTCAGGAGGCAAAACAACAACTTCGGGGTGCCTTATTTCAAAAGAGATTCCCGTGGCTTTCGGAACGCCAGTTGCGACGAGTCGCATGCCACGACGATAAAGTTCTTTCCGAAACATTTGATTGAACCATACGCACCTCACGTAGCCGCCTCCTTCAATAGCCAGCAGCACACCAAAGCTGCCGCGACCATCGAAGCTGTAGCGTTGGTCCGTTTCAACAATCTGCCCAACGACCGTCGCACGAATTCCTGTTTCGAGCTCGGTTATTCCCTGGAAAGGTGCTATATCCTGATAGGATCGAGGGAATAGAAACAGCAAATCAATAGGGCGACGCACACCAATCTTGTGAAACAGTTCCACACGAAGCGGGCCGACCCCAGGCAGAAATTGAAGCGGTGTTGCAAGTTCGACTGGTTTTCGGGACTCGGTCGATTCCGGGATGGAAACGAGCGATCGATCTCTTTCCATGGGAGAATCCGAGGGAGGCACGTTAGCAGTTCCTATTTGAAAAGCGTGGTTGTCAGTTTGCCAATCCCTTGGATAATAGCAAGTCCCAGTTTGTCCGATTCAAGGAGTGAGACGCGTCGTGATTGTTGCAGCATCAACCGGTTGTTTTCCAGAGATCCAAATCCCAGAGGTCATCGAAGTCCTCAGTGATTTGGAATTCACATCCGTTGAAATCGTTCTAGACGATGATGGCATTCAAATGCCTCCCCATCGTCTCATGTCCGAATTCGATGAGTGTTTAAGGCTCGTTCGAGATACCCATCGTCTCGATATTTGCAGTTATAGTGTACTTATTAATGCGAGTGGTGAAGAGCACTACGCGCGTTTTGAGAAAGTCTGCGATTTAGCCAAAGCCACCAAAGTCGTGACCATCACCATTCCCAGTGGCGAGCACGGCACGCCGTTCAACCAAGAAGTTGAACACTTGCAACGAATGGTGAAAATCTCCGAGAGCCGCGGCGTTCGTGTTTCACTCAAAAGCCAGATCGGTCGCCTGAGCGAAGACCCAGATACCATCAAGAACCTCTGCGAGTACGTGCCCGGTGTGGGGTTGACGTTGGATCCTAGCCAGTTCCTTTGCAGTCCGAGCAAGAACAAGAGCTACGATAAATTACTTAAGTTCGTGTACCACACTCATCTCCGCGATTCCAAAAAGGACAAACTTCAGGTCCGAATAGGTCAGGGGGAAATTGAATACGGTCGTCTGATTACTCAGCTTCAAAGCGTCGGCTATGACCGTGCCCTTTGCGTGGAAATGTCTCCGAGCGATGATATGGACATGCGTCAAGAATTGAGGAAGCTAAGGTTACTGCTCGACAGCTTGCTCTAGGCACAAATGAAAATTGCTCTAGGCACAAATGAAAAAACTAGCAGTCACCCTCCGTCGCTTTCGCCAAATGTCGCTTTGGCCAAATTTTGCTCGTTGTTGTGCATTGGGATTCGCTCCAGACGATTTGATATGCTATCAATGTCTTGCTGGTTCGCTGCGGCTAGAAAAC
Organism: uncultured Pirellula sp.; assembly: GCA_903858115.1. GTDB lineage: Bacteria > Planctomycetota > Planctomycetia > Pirellulales > Pirellulaceae > JBKCUI01. The sequence goes on from CAIOHR010000055.1 coordinate 276,794, forward strand.
TAAATTGGTACAATGGTTGGAGCACGACCACTTCAGGTCATGACTGGAACACTGGGTGCTAGCGCTCCTCGGCTGATCCTAAAATTGATGCTGCAACGGAGCAGTTATCCTCGTCAATCCTTCAGCGCACGGTCAGGGATCTATTTATGGCGGCCCCAAAAAACGTACTTGGAACAGCTCTTGCAAATTGTTCACTCGACCCGCCAACGGGCTTCTTTCGCGACGGATGCTGCCGAAGCGGAGCCGACGATATCGGTCTACACTTGGTTTGCAGCGTGATGACCAAGGAGTTTTTGGAGTTTTCTCAATCGAGAGGCAACGATTTGATCACCGCGGTACCTGCATTTCACTTCCCCGGCTTGAAACCAGGCGACCGTTGGTGTCTCTGTGTCTTGCGATGGAAAGAGGCCTTTGAAGCTGATGTCGCACCGAAAATCGTTCTTGAAGCAACGCATATTTCGACTCTTGAATTCGTTGATCTTGAGGACTTGCGGAACTATGCAGTTGACTCGCCGTCATGATGTAGGTGGTTCAATAGGTTTTTCTTGGTTATTCGCGAGTTGGTTTGGCCGCCCAAACGTTAACGCGTTTTGCACGAATAAAGGATGTAGGCATGGGACATTGGGAAAGCGCTGGGCTACCCGAAGATTTTGATGGAGTCGTGCGTCTTTTTCCGCTCCCAAATCTCGTCCTTTTCCCACACGTGATTCAGGCGCTGCATATTTTCGAACCTCGATACTGCGAAATGCTTAGCGAGTCGTTGGAATCAGACCACCTGATCACCATGGCGTTACTCGTACCAGGTTGGGAAACGAACCTGAAGGGAAAACCAGCCATCGGTGATGTTGTCTGTATTGGGCGGATCATTTCTCACACCCCGACAGACGATGGACGAAACAACATTTTGCTCGCGGGAATTCGGCGGGCTCGCATTATCGAAGAATTGGACGTCGACACTGCTTTTCGGCAAGCCAGAGTAGAGATTCTTCGGGATTACTGTCCTGAAGAATTCGAATGCGAACTGGATCGCTATCGCCAAACATTGCTGAACGTGTTTCGCTCGATGATTCCAGAGGACGCACTGAATTCGAAGACATTCGGCGATTTGCTTACCCAACAACTTCCTCTCGGGATATTGACCGACATTGTGGGCTATGCATTGAGCTTGCCCCCGCTCATCAAACAAGAGTTGTTAGGGGAGCCTAATGTTGTCGCTCGATACGAGATCCTCCTCAAGCACTTGAGCCCCCTGGACACAACTGACACTGCATCGTTGCAGAAATCCGAGTTTCATGAAAACTCGCGCAGAAGCGGCGAGTTTCCGCCTAGATTCAGCGACAACTAAGACTGACGAATCTTTGAAGTGACAGCTTCGTTTTGGAATAAGTTTCGACGGCATGCCCATTTGATTCATGCCCATTGAGTTATGAATAATCAACTCATGTCTTGTGATCTAGTTGTCGATGGAAGGCGATCGAGCGATCTCGTCAACCATGCCAGAGAACGAGGACCGGTTGAGATTGCATGAATTCGACGTTGATGGGGGCCAGACTCAACCTGGCTAAAATGCAGCACCAAGTGATCGCGAGGCAGTAGGTCGGGGAATCGATCAGCCCACTCGATGATCGTAACACAATCGTTTTCAAGAACTTCTTCGATCCCTATTTCGAGAAATTCGTCCTCATCACCTATCCGATACGCATCGACATGGCAAAGTGGAGGTGTTGTCTGGTATTGATGGAGCAGAACAAAGGTTGGGCTGCTAACCTCCTCGGGGTTTGCCCCAATCTCCATGGCAAAAAATCGCGTAAACTGGGTTTTCCCAGCCCCCAGCGTGCCAACCAATGCGATACAGCCAGGGATAATTGGTTGTTTTGCGATCGCGACCGCGAGTTGCTGGCATTCTGCGAGGCTGTAGATATCAACGCAGTATTCATTCTCGGATAGTTTTTCTACGAGCATCCTATTTGCCTGTGGTGTATTGACGACGCATGGGCATCGGTTCAGAAAACTGGTACACTGAGCTTAGAAGAAACATGCCGTTTGAAAATGCGGCTTCCAGTACACGTGACAGAAAAAATAATTGGATCGCCAATGAGTAGCCTTGACCAGTATAGCTACTGCCCTTGCGGCAACGGAAAGAAGATCAAGTTTTGCAAATGCAACCAGCATTTTGCAGAGATGGAAAAGATACACCGTATGATCGTTGGCGAGCAGAATGTTGCTGCTTTGGATCGGATAAATGCCGACCTCAAGACGATGCCGTCCGAGCCTTGGTTGCTCGCGATGAAATGCGAACTGCTTCTTCAGCTTCGCGAGTTGGAGGCTTTGGAGGAGACTTCGGCAAAATTCATCCGGCTACAGCCCGATAACGCCCTCGCAAAATTGTATCGATCGCTGTTAGCGGTGATCCGAGGAAACACGGAAGAAGGTGCGACGCTGCTACTGCAAGCTATCGGAGATTCGACTGAAAATCTTCCACCCATGACAGCCACGGTTTCTCTTAATCTGTTAGAGACGATGGCACAGCGTGGACTATCCCTGCCAGCATTGCTCCATGCTGAAATGCTAATGGACATGGGCGACGAAATGGCCAAATATGGCTACCAAGCTCACTCGTCCCTCACTAGCCAAAACAATACCAATATTTTGAGTCGAGAATCGTTGCCATCCGCAATCGATGCTGAGGATACCCCGTATTCTGAGAGATTGATCGAAGCGGAAGCTTTGATTGGAGCTTATCGAATTAGTGTTGCAAAAACGAAGCTTGAATCGATGCTTCGAGAGTTTGGCCCCCAAGCTCCCGTTCTTCAACATCTTCTCTATTGCCAATTGATGTTGTCCGATGTGGATGGCGCTGGTGCATCTTGTCGCAAGCTAGCATTGATGGACTCGTTGACCGAGCCGCAACGCATTTACTACCATGCACTTGCTTATGAACTTGCACCAAAAAGCAGCGGTGTAGGTATCCAAGAAGAACTTTGCCAATACTCCATCGAAGATACCAGCTTTGAAGAAAAGCTGACTTCAAACGCCCGACTGGTACCAATCCCCGTAGACCAACTCAAGGGGCTGCTGACTGCACTACTTAACGAAGAGGTCCCGCCAAAGTCGTGCTTCGTATGTGTCGATCATGTTTTGCGCGAACAATTCGGAGAACTAGAGGCTAGCCGAACGGGAGCGTGGATCGCTTACTACGGCCGGCAAACGGACAAAACAGCTCGATTGATCACCCTGGAGCCACCCACTGGGCCTCGCCGTTTATTGCTGGAAAGCCTAAAGCAAGAGATTGGCCTGACATCGCTACCGAGAGAGTTGGTTGAGAAACTGCCGACATCCTACCTTTCCCAGGTAACCGCTTCGGTGCTTGTCAAAAAACAAGTGCCACCAGAACGAGCAGTCGCATTCCGCGATGCGACACGGCAGTTGGTCGTCGATTCATTCTTGGATTATCCTCTTGAATGCCTCGGAAACAAAACTCCTCGAGAAGCGTCGAGTGATCCAAAGAGCCGAATTCCACTCTCCGCATTGTTGCTCCATTGGCAGGGGTCTGGTTCTGCCGGTCTTAATGATAGCTATTATAAATCGCTTCACCAGCAACTGAATCTAACGCAACCTCTCTTGGAGGCATCACAAGATGTGTTTGATCTCGTTGGAGGGGCTGCATACTTTTGGACCAATCTGGCCACCATCGATTCGGATAGCTTGATTCAATTGATGCAGTCGGCGTTGACACGGGGTGTTGCATCTGTGACCGAAGAATTGGTCAGGCGAAGTGAGCAAATGCAATGGCCTGATAACCTCAAAGAATCGGCCGAGTATACGCAACTGAACATGAAGGCCCAACTGGCAACCGATCCGAACGATGCAGAAAAACTTTTGCTTCGAATAGCCGAGCTTGCAAAGAAGATCGGCGTTCCGATCGGAAATGCGGTTCTCGAACGCGTAGAGATGCTGAATTCCCTGGGGCGAGGGACCGAGGGAAGAATGTACCTCGAGAAGTCGCTAAGAGAAAACCCAGACGACCCAGTTCTTCTTCAGTTCATCCAAATGGCAATGATGCGAGAACAACAAATGCGTTCCCGAGGGGGAAGTCCCCAAGGGGCAGGTATGGGTGTCGAGGGGCAAGTGACTCCAAGCTCTTCGAACTCGTCAGGACTATGGACGCCGGATCAAGGGACCAGTGGTGAAGATGCCCCGTCGAGCGGCGGCAGCAAGCTCTGGATTCCTGGACAGTAAGCTCTATTCTAGCGGAGGGAAAAATGCGGACAGCGATCTTCGGTCTGACAATTGCCTGTGTTGTGTTCGGTAATTGCTTTGCAAGTGAACCAACGGTCCGAACTGATTTGGTTTACGGGCACAAAGATGGGATGGCACTGACGATGGATTTGTTCGAACCAACGACTGAGCCCAATGGTGTTGGGCTGATGTTGATGGTAAGTGGTGGATGGGTGTCAGCATGGAGCCCACCCGAGAAACTGCGTCCCATGATCGAGCCTTTCCTCAAAGCGGGTTATCGCATATTCGCAGTTCGACATGGGAGCAGCCCCAAGTATTTGATCCCCGAGATCGTGAAAGATGTTCGCCTGGCTCACAAGTATGTGCATGATCGAGCGAATGAGTTCAAGATTGATCCGAAGCGAATCGGCGTGTTTGGCTTTAGTGCGGGTGGTCACCTGTCGTTGATGTTGGGCACGACTTCTAATTCGGAACCGGGCGACAATCCGCGTATTGCCGCTGTCGCTGCGGTTTTCCCACCGACAGACTTAAGGCCGTATGTTGATCCGACCAATCCATTGAGAGAGCAGTTTCCCGCTCTCAAGTTCGACGTAGAAAAAGGGAGCGACTATTCACCTCTTTTGCAGGTTACCAAGGACGATGCACCCGTAGTGCTAGTGCACGGCGATCGGGATGAGTTGGTGCCCTTGTGGCATAGTGAAAAATTGGAACAGGCTTTGAAAAAAGAGAGCGTTCCCACCGAGTTGGTCGTGATCAAAGGAGCCGCTCACGGTTTTGATGCGGATGGAAATCGCAGAATGTATGTAGCCATGGTCTCATGGTTCGACAAACATCTTTTGGCTTCGTCGAAATAGGGAGATAAAGTAGATCCCATCTCTCGGATTCTTGAGAGATGTCAGATCAAGTACTAACTGCTGTAACTGATTCGCTGGCTTCCTGCCAAAAAATCACTTCGTACGCATGCGAATACGTTGGATCGTGATCTCCCAACGCTGGGCAAGGTGGCGGTCCATAGAACTTTTCCTTTGCTCAAAGTGCTGGATCGACTCTTCCGTTCCGATAGTCTCCAGGATCTCGAACAGGTCTCTTTGCTGAAAGACGTTGTCTATTTTCGAGAGTTGTTGTAGCACGAGGGATTCGACACTTGGCCCTAACTTCGCTAACTTGTTTGCTGCGCCGTGAGGTAGATCTTCAATATGATCGATCAACAATGCTGCATCTTCTGCGATTCCAAAATCCAGCAATACTGCCAAGGCATTTTTACGATGCACCTTGCTCTCGCTAACGATTTTCCGTAATTCTTCCGCACAGTTTGCGTCGGCCCAATGCGAGTAAGCACGCCATCCTTCGTCATGATCGAATCGATCTTTCCCGTTGATAATCTTTCGTAGGGAGTTGAGAACTTCTCCTCGTTTCTCTTCGACGACTGCAACTTTTGCTATTTTGCCGAGCGCGCTCCTTCTCGAGCTAGAATCTACATTAGCGATTTGATCGAGTAGCCGACCGACCAGTTCCGGGTTTGGAACACGTCGCTCGTTATCGATCACGCGTTCCTGTGCCTCTTTCCTAGTCCGTGCATCTTGGTTGCGCTGCTCGAGGATCTCAGTGGGCATGGGCGTAATCTTCAGAACAAATGGAGTTTCCGTAACAACACCGTTGGTGCGCTGAATTACGACCGAATCCTCGACAAGACTTCTGGGTCTCCCTTTTTGGAGATCGAATACCCAAACCCCTTCCCCTTTCACTTCTAGTGAAGGGTAATCACCGTCCTCGGTCATAAAGCGACGAGTCCGTTTCACACTTACCGTTTCGTCTGTTTGCTCGATGACCTCGAACTTTGATTCGGAAATCGCTTGAATCTTTGGTGCCTCTTCGCTTGCACGACCTCCTAACAGGATGTCACTCAAATGCGATCGAACGAGAGCGTTCATGCTGGGGCCGAACCGTGAAGGGGAGGATCTCTCGAAGACGAAAAGCTCATTCTTGAACCAGCGTTCCTGGTCGATCAATTCGAAGGGCTGCATGATCAAAGCGGGTATCGAAACAAACTGATACGGGAGTTGATGTTCCGCGCTGTGGACTACGTCTCCGAATCTGCTTACCGTTAACTTCCCCTTGACTCCGTCCTGACGAACGCCGTTGATCATGACGATCGGACTTTGCATGCTCCCCGAGTAGACAGTTGTAAATTGAAGCGATCGCAATTGATCCGCCGCCAATCCACTCACTTCGACAAATCCGACACCTGGAGTCGCTCGGCGCACTATTTCTTTGGATTCGATAGTTGCACCTTTCGTGGCTTCATTGAATTCTTTGGTAGCAGTTGGAACGATATTGTTCTTGCTCATGAGGCTTCGCAATTCGTCCACACGACACGCGAAGCCAACGGGGTTGATGCCTTTTCCGGTAAGCGTCGCGCTTGCGATTCCCACCACCTGGCCCGCTTGATTCAAAACAGGTCCGCCGCTATTCCCCGGATTGATGGCGCCATCGATGGCGATGGCATTTCGTCCTGGCTTTTTATCAATTCCAGAAATGATCCCAGAGGAAACCTTGATGTTCTCACCTATCACTTCTGAAATCGGAAATCCCATTACCAGGATGTTCTCGGCAAGTTCTAATCCTGAGGAGTCCGCCAATACCAGTGGCTCAATCGTCCCATGGTACGCGAGGATGGCTAAATCGTTCTTATAATCAAAATCTACGATTCTCGCTGCGAACTTTTGTTCCCCAAACTTTACCTGGATTCGATGGGCAGACTGGACAACATGCGCACATGTTACCAAGTACCCTTTCGCAATAGAAAAGCAGGTTCCTGTCGCATTGACCTCTTCCTTGCTAGGTCTTTCTTCACCGACGATATATTGGCATTCACCATCCACTTTGAAGGTCGAATATGTCGCCCCAGGTCTCTTCGAAGCCTCGTAGGTAAACTCGTAAGCAAAGTTATCCCCTTTCTGCCATCGATATGACAACTCGCGATCTTGTTTATTCAAGAAAGGATTGATGGTTTGGACAGGAGCTCCAGCAATCGTATCTTTGGGGGCGGAATCCGTCGTCAATGTCTTTTGGATCGTGCTGCCAATGGCTTTCTGAAGGTCGTCTTTCGATACCAATCGAGGGACGACAAGGAATGCTACCGTCGGGACTCCAATCAAGAATAGTAGCACTCCACCCGCGATGGCGAGACCGGTAACCAGTCGATGGTTGCCCTTTCGCAATACGGGCGGCCGTGGGGCGTTTTGTACGTTTGGTTGCTGAGAATTGCTACCGTGAAGATTATGATCGGCGTTCATCGTGGAGAACAGAAAGGTAGAGGTGGGCTCGACGTGGTTTTCCAGTTCTCACGTCATGTTGATTGAAAGTCTAGTAGAGTATGTCTTCACATCAAGAACAAGTGTGGCACAGAGAATTCGCGAGCCGTCGATAGCGTGTTCTGAAAGCAGACTTTGACCTTGGATCGGTCAAATAGAGTATCGAATTGCGGCGAACGGGGCCGGGGATTGCTGGACAGTTTGTAGATTGCGTGCAAAATACTCGCTTTCACATTCACACACTTCATTGATCAGTTCGGAAATCCCATGGCAAAAAAGAGTATTGCAGCAGTCGATTGCAAAGGTAAGGTTGTTTTGATGCGGGTGGACTTTAACGTCCCGCAAGACGATAGCGGAGCCATTACCGATGATCGACGTATTCGGATGGCGCTCCCATCGATCGAGTCTGTGATTTCGCGTGGAGGTAAGCTTGTATTGATGAGCCATTTGGGACGTCCGAAAGGCAAAGGCCCAGAACCAGAGTTTTCTTTGAAGCCAACCGCGATTCGTCTTGGCGAACTCCTCAAGAAGAAAGTGGTCTTCGCAGGGGACACTGTCGGACCCGAGGCCGAAAGTGCGGTAAAGGCACTTCACGACGGTGAGATTGTGGTGCTCGAAAACGTTCGCTTCAATCCAGGTGAAAAGACCGGAGATGCGGAGTTTGCTGGCAAGCTTGCGAGTTGGGCTGATATCTATTGCAACGATGCGTTCGGTACCTGCCATCGCGAAGAAGCGTCTATGGTGGCTGTTCCTCTCGCCATGGGGAACAAACCAAAGGTCGTTGGCTTCTTGGTGGAAAAAGAGATTAAATACTTGAGCGATACCATTGCAAATCCTGCGCGACCTTTCGTTGCCATCCTTGGAGGAGCCAAAGTCAGCGACAAGATCAATGTCATCAACAATCTGCTTAGTGTTTGCGACCAAGTGATCATTGGAGGTGCAATGGCATACACATTCTCTTTGGCCCAAGGAGGATCGACGGGCAAGAGTTTGGTCGAGAAAGAAAAGGTTGAACTCGCCAAGGAATTGATTGCAAAGGGAGGCGACAAATTAGTGCTGCCGTTGGATACGCATTGCGGTGACGATTTCAAATCGACTTGTAACAAGATAGTTGTTGATGCGGGTAAGATTCCGGATGGTTGGGAAGGGCTCGACATCGGTCCGAAGTCCGCCGAAGCATTTTCTAAAATCGTCCGAGAGGCAAAAACGGTTGTCTGGAATGGACCGATGGGCGTTTTCGAAATGCCTCCCTTTGATCAGGGAACCATTGCAGTTGCAAAAGCCATCGCAGAGGGAGATGCAGTGAGCATCATCGGTGGCGGCGATAGCGCAGCGGCGATCGAGCAACTCGGGTTTGCTGATTCCGTAACTCATGTTAGCACGGGCGGAGGTGCTAGCCTCCAGATGCTCGAGGGAGAGAAGTTCAAAGCTGTCGAAATTCTCGACGAAGCATAGATCGTTTGAACAACGCCAAGGTCTCATCTCTCTGAGGCCAAAAAAGCTGCGTCATGTAGAATGGCGCAGCTACAAGAAAACTGGGAGAGAGGCCAGAAAGCCCAGGTTTCCTATCTTGCCTAATGCGATCTTTTTTTTCGGTAACCAACCGAAAATATTCTCCTTGTCGCAAAATCGTCACAATCGCTGCCGATGCAATGGTTGAACCTATCCTGCAACGATTGAGAACTGCATCCTACCTAACTATGCGATTGGCCTCTGCCCTTTTGCTGTTATTGATTATCCCTGCGGCCATGCCGGGTTGTTCGCGTACGCGCTACCGTACCGCAGCAGACCGAGACACCTATCGCATTGTTCAAGAGAAGTCTCTGCTCTTGCAAGACAAAGTGGATGCCAACTACACGATTCGTCCAGACTCCCGTTCTCGGTTCTTTGACGCAACCAATCCTGACTGCCCGCAGTTGCCTGTCCCAAGACCCGTTCTTTACGGATATCCATTGCCACAACTGGCGAGTGATTCCAATGGTTGCAATCTTTGCAATCCACCATGGGGCAGTTCTCTGAACTTCGGCCAGGTTGAACAAGAGAAATCCACCAGCTCGATGGTAGATACTCCTCAACCGGCAACCACTCCAGTCACGACTCCCCCCGTAGCCCCTGAGGGGGTTGTGCAAGCCAGCTTTCAATCGAACGGAACTGTTACTTTGGCCGAAGAGCCCGTGCCAAAGAGCGAGACTAAGGCTCCATCGAGATCGAGTAGTGGAATCAACAGAGTCAAGATTCCCGTGCGAGCATGGACCGAGATACCTGAGAGTTGTATCGGTCGAATGATGGAATTCAACTCGATTCAGGAAGAGTATGAGCTCACATTCTCAAAGCCCTATCGAGCGAATTCCGAAGCGAGTCCCGAATTGCCCGGTGGTTTCGATGCGAATGCAGCCCGAAGACTAACTTTGGCTAACCTCATGGAATTGACCTCGATCAATAGTCGCGAGTATCAAGCGAGGAAGGAAGTGCTTTTCCGGACGGCGCTCGCACTGACACGGCAGAGGTTTCAATTCGAATTAAATCCATCCCAGTTTGGAAACGGGACTGCCGCGAACTATCGGCATTTACGACAAGGGGGAGTTACCAATGAGCGACTTGCGGTGCCAACTGGGGTTGGTGTCGAGAAAACACTTGCAACTGGAGGTGAGTTTCTCGCTCGATTTGCCAACAGTATTGTGTTGACCTTTAATGGACCCTCAGGCTTCGCAACAGATGTTGGGTCCGAAATGATCTTTGACTTCCAGCAGACCATCTTTCAACGGGACATTCGTTTCGAGTTGCTGACGCAAACGGAGCGCGATGTAGTGTATGCCACTCGTGACTATCTTCGATTTCGCAAACAACTCTTTCGTGATATCTCGAATCAGTATTACAACCTTCTTCTCAATTATCGAAATGTTGAGATCAACGCGCAAGACTACTTTACCAACCTTCGTGGTTTTCTTCAGAGTCAAGCGGAGTATCGCACTGCGGAGAAGATCCCCAGGATTCAAGTGGATCAGTTCGAACAAAACGTGCTTCGCGCCAGAGGCAACCTCGTCAACAATTGCTTCACTCTCGAAGCGGCGTTAGACCAACTCAAGCTGCGTATGGGTCTTCCGACGGAAACAACTCTTTACCTAGATCTGAAGGAACTCGAGTCGATTTCATTAAAGGATGAGTTGAGCGTTGCCAGGCAGATGATCACAAGAGCCAGGAGTGAGTTGCTGATCGCTCGAAACGCGAATGTCATTGATGCGACTACCCTAGCGAACGTTGCTGAAGTACTTGCAGATCGAATGGAGAAAATATTGCGCATTCAAAAGCGGATGGATGAGGCTCAACGAGAGTCAGAGCCGAGCATCGATCAAACGGACTACGATCGCAGCAATGCGGCTGTGGAGAATGCCCTTGACGAGTTGATGCAATTGCAGCAACTGTTACAAATCCTTGGGACACGTATGCAAGTGGACGTATTACGAGCCGAGCTAAACAAGCAGATTCAATCAGAGACTCCAGCACCACCATTGCGAGTTCTCATACGTGCAATCGAACTGTCTGTTGCGGAGCTACAAGTTATCGACCTGGCGATGAATGGTAACTCATTTGATTCCAATCCGAGAAAGAGTCAGTTTGAAGCTGAGAGAAACAACGTGGGTGAAGAGCTTTCCAAGCTAACCAAGTTCATTGATGACATTTCTGAAGAATTGCGATCGCAAACCGACCTGACCAAAGCTGCTACGATTGAGCAAATACCTGCCCGGACTCAAGAAGCAGTGAGGTTGGTCGAGGGGATGGAGCGCTTGGCTGCGGGGGTTACTGCAGGGGTCATTCCCTCCGAGGGAGACAGTATCCCTTTAAAAGTACAGTCGACGGTCGATAAGACCATTGAGCTGAGTGATAAACTACTGCAATTGGGCCCCGATGGCTGGAAAGAGATTGAACTCGATCACGATGAAGCGTTGTTAACAGGTCTAGTTCAGCGGTTGGATCTGATGAACCAGCGTGGGGATCTGGCTGACGCTTGGAGGCAAATCAAGCTTGCTGGGGACGACTTAAAGTCGATCGTGGACCTCAGAGCGACTCAGTTCCTGAGGACGAAGACCGGCAGCGACAATCCATTCGATTTCAGCTTTGACGATAGTGAAACTCGACTAAGTGTCGCGCTGGATACGCCGCTTAATAGGCGATTGCAGCGAAACAATTTTCGATTGGCATTGATCAACTACAACGTCGGATTGAGAAACCTAATGGCGTTGGAGGATGGAATCAAACTTGACGTTCGAGAAGACCTGCGACAGCTCGCATTGGATCGAAGTCAATACACGATCGCGGTCGCGAGTGCGGCTCTTGCGAACGAACGGGTGATAAGCACAAAGCTTCGATTACAATTAGGAGTGCAGAACGTCGCGGCACGTGACTTTTTGGAGTCACAGCAAGCGTATACCAACTCATTGTTGGCGATTGCCAGGCAGCACGTGAACTACATCACAGATCGCATCGAGCTATTTTTTGATCTCGAAGCGTTCGATGTCGATGCGTGCGGTTATTGGCCAGGGGTAACGCAAGACTACGGACCGCAAGTAAACACAGATTTCCCAGGCGAGAATCCTCGCCCCTATGATACATTGCCGCCAAACGTTCGATACTCGCCAGCCGTTCGGCAAATGGAGAGAATTGCTCCAGGTCCAGTAGAGGTGAGATGATTCCCTAGCGAAGCAAAGTCCGAGGAATTGTGGTAACTCTTGAAATGAACTCGAATACGCCAGACCCCAATTCCGATGAAGCCACCGCCTATCACGAAGCGGGACATGCGATCGTGGCACTTGTTCTTGGCCGTCCAGTGGAAAAGGTAACCATCCGCGAGAATTCGCTTCGTCTCGGCCAAGTGCAGATGAGCAATCGACGAGGGACACCCATCAAAGATGAAGTCGAGGTTCAAGCGCTCATCTTGCTTGCCGGCGTCGTCAGCGAAGCGCGGCGAACAGGCGTGTATAACTGGCGAGGGGCACAACAGGACATGCAGGGTGTAAGACGTCTAGCCAGGTTTCGAGCATCGACGGAAAAACAGGAAGAGCGGCTTCAACAGCGTTGGCTTGATAAAGCAGAGTATTTGCTGGACGATGATGGAACATGGAAAGCCGTCACGGAAGTTGTACGCGAACTACTTGACAAGAAATCGCTCAGTGGACGAGCCGTTGCGCAAATCCTAGAACTCTGCACTCGGGACTCTACCTAATTCGAGACTCGCAATATCTCAGAAAGAAGAGCATGCATTATCTACTAACTTATGACTATGTACCCGACATTTTGGAGCGACGTGGCCCCTATCGTTCTGAGCATCTGCGACTGGCCTGGGAAGCTAACGAGCAGGGGACATTGGTCCTGGCCGGAGCATTGACAGACCCTGTCGACGGCGCGGTGTTTATCTTTGATTGCGAAGCCGAATCACAAGTTCGTGAGTTCGCCATCAACGACCCCTATGTGAAGCATGGGTTAGTCACGCAGTGGAAGGTCCGTCCGTGGACTACTGTGGTCGGAAAAGACGCGAAAACCCCTGTCTTCCCTTCGTGCAGCGAGTGAAACGCACGGTACCAACAAACTAAGTATGAAATATGGGGGTACCAAAGGATTCGAATGCTTTCTGGGGACCGGACGGATCCACCCGAAATCCGACCTCACTTCCCCTCTCCATATTCGAATGTTCCACTGAATCGCGAGTTAGTAGCTACGCCCAGTCACTATGCTCGCAAGAGTTTTCCAAACGTTGTTCACACCATCGCAGATGAGTTGCGAAGTTCCCCATTTACCGCCCCATGCTGGCACAATCAATACGCCGACGATGATCAAGGCAATTAGAAAGAACGCCAGAGTTCCATCCATCGGGTTCGATAATCTTACGTTCGCGGATCTCTGCAGAATACTACCTTGAACAATTCTAGTTGGAGTTAGCTCCTCCAGAGGCTCGACTTCAATGTCGATTCCCCCATCGTTGTTGATCCATTTGTTTCTACAACCAACAGACCACAGCATTTCCTGATAGAGAAGTTTATACTTCCCTCCGACCTTGATCTTTGCTGCGATTTTGGCAGTCGTTCGAACCGTAAAGGCTTCCCTGCTCTGCTCAACGACTTCGACAAATTGTCGCTTTATTCCTAGCCAGAGCCAAGCTTTCGAATTGGGACCAAAGATTTTGCATTTGTAGGCAGCGGATTCAGTATTCATGTTTGAGACAAGGGGTTTCTTTCAGGCCCAAAAATTCGGCGAGCAAAGAAAGTGTGGAACGATCTTGAGAGAAAGACTACGGAATTCCAAATCTCTTTATTGAATCACATTATACGAGTTGCATTTGTTCCGTCTGGGAAAAGCACAATGGTAATGTGGAGTGTTCCTTCTCGAACAGTCATGCTGGTAAGGCCTGGAATGTTGACGATGATGGTCGCAACGGTCGATCTCTTTGAATAGATCTTCCTACCTGCACCCGATTCAAGGTTTCAGCACTCGTGACCCGCCCCGTACCTCTGCTGCATTCGCCAATAGTAGTCGCGCTAGGCATCGCGATGTCGATGGTAAGCGGAGAGTTGATGCTCGCACAATTGCCAGGGGTCTGCACATTGCCCGACGGTTCTTCGTGGTCGGGCCCAGCTGAATTTGAACGAGACGCAAGCAGACCGTCGGAAATCGCTGCAAGACTGTCCTCAACGGATGGCCGTAATAGCCAGTTTTCGGAAATCGCAACAGATCCCCAGTTGGTACGACGATGGTTGCGCGGTGAGGTTGTTTCTAATCCAGTACCGTCCAAACATATCGCGTCGAACCCACAAGCTTCGGTCATCAATCGGTATGCGCCGCATTCCATTCCCATGACGAAGGATGGCTCAAAGAGTGCAATTCCGATTCACAGTTTGAGTCTTCGGCGTCTACCACAAGACGATCTTCTTGCGCCAATGGGAAACAATGATGCAACAAACCTTTTAGGAGCGAGCCCCCCGTCGTTTGCAGAGGGAGATGTGCTGTCGCAGATGGGACCTGATGCTCAACGAGAGAAAGAGCGGGCCGCAACGAAAACTGGTGACGCTGGCAAGCAAGCCGCGGTGGATCCTCACTGGGAAGTTTTTGCAAATGACAAATACCCATCCGCTATCAAATGTTCGAAGTGCCATCAGAAGATTTATGATGAATGGCGAGTTAGTAGCCATGCGTACGCGGCTGTCTCACCGATGTTCCATCGATTTGAACAAAAAGTAGCCGAGTTAACGCGCGGTACTTCCGGAACATTTTGCTTGAGGTGCCACGCACCTGTAGCGACTCAGGCAGATTTTCCTCGCGATGCATCTATCTTTAATGGCCCTATCGTTTTCCGAGAAGGAATAACCTGCATTGCCTGCCATCGCATCATCGAACGCTACGGACGGGTGAATGGAGAGCGGCGCATCGAACTCGGAAGTGAGTACGATCCCGTTGTTGGGAATATTGGTGGGGATGGAGTCCAAGCAGTCATCGCTGACCGCGACAATTTCAAAGTCAAGATTGACCCCAACGACACGCGGCCTTTACAGCCAATTCACCAAGGCGCAATTCAGTTTGAGCAATTGTCGGATAGCTCTTTTTGTGCAGGCTGCCACCAAGTGGTGGTGCAGCCAGGTATCGCGCTTGAAATTGTCTATCAACAGTATCGACAAGGCCCAGCCTGCAAGAAAGGGGTTTCCTGTCAAGATTGCCATATGGGAGCCGTTCCCGGCAAACCGTTAGGATATACCTTTGGGGCGGCAGCGGAAGTCTCCGGAAAGACTATCAATACACAGAGAAAGCACTCGAACCATGTGTTTTACGGTCCAGCTTATCCAATTGCACATCCAGGGATCTTTCCTCACAACGAAAAGTCCCTTCGATGGACGGCGGACCAATGGTTGCAGTTCGACCATCGTCAGGGATGGGGGACCGAACGTTTTGAGGCATTACTGGCAAGAGGTCAGATAGCAGCGACTTTTCCTCCTGGGTGGCAGATCGCGCAAGAAAGGCGCGACGCAAGAAAAGTGATCGAAGAAAATGAAAAGTTACTTGCCTATAAACGACAAACAGCTCATGAAGTTTTAGAAAATGGTTCGAGAATCGACGGTCCGTTTTTTGCGTCGCCACCGCGCACCGGAGAGGATCTGAAGTTCTCTTATGTCGTTAGCAACAGTAGCGAAGGGCACAATATGCCCAGTGGCTCGCTGGGTGCTCAACCACAACTGTGGCTAAACGTTGTGCTTATTGGACCTAACGGAAACCATCTGTGGGAGTCGGGGCATCTCGATAGCAATGGAGATATGTGTGACATACACTCTCTCGATGTTCGAGCTGGCAAGACAAGACGTGATGCGCAACTCGCAAACTTTCAAACAAAGTTTCTCATTACAAACGTCAAAGGAACCGAGCGAGAAATGTATTTGCCTGTCAATGTGGATATTGATCCTCTTCCTTTCTTTCGCCCAGGGACCGTACCCTATACCGTCCTCAACCATCCACCATTCATTCGAATGGAAGCGCATAGTATTGGTCCCTTGGATTCACGCACTCCTCGATACAGTATTCCTTCGGAGCTTATCCGCATGCCAGGAATCTATCGATTGAGTGTTCGATTGCGAAGCCGTGTCGAACCACCTTACTTTCTTTTGTTTTGCGACGGGACGCCTGAGATGCTGACATCCCTCAATGAGGGTATTATCGATGTGCATCCGTACTCTACAGAATTCGTGGTGCGGTGATGGGGATCGCAAATAGATCCCACCGAGTGATATGGTTGACGCGGCCTGCAAGTCCATCCATCATTCGAGTTGCAGTAATGGTCGCTTGGAGTTGCACGTCCATCTTGTGTGCTCAAGCTCTAGGGCAAGAATCTTCTGTTCAGAATGTTAGCGGCGATTCACCTACCATACTTTTCATTAAGCAGCCAACGAATCGCCACGCGAGGACTTCCGCAATTCAACAAAACATCCTTCAGCCCAAAACGACTGCTCGCCTTGTTAAGGTTCAAAGCGACGAAGCGATAGACGGCCAATTATCCAGCCAAGATCTTCTCGCACCAGCGCGGTTGCAAGCCCCCAACGAAAAAACTCCCTCGTTGGGAACCCCTTCTCCTTATGATGAAGTATTTCTTTTACCACCTACCCCAAACAGTATGAGGCGATGGCCAATAGAAGATGGAGAAACACCGATTGTCAACCGATCGTTTGACTCCGCAGAGTTAAGTGGCTTGCTTTACCCGCCCCGCAACCCTTCGGAGCAAGGTTCTCTTTTTTCCGGTAAGGCGATAGACCAACCAATGATCTTTGCCGCAAATCCAGCATTCTATCCCGGTCTCCATGATCCCAATCCCGTTGCGGAAAATCGCCCAACGCTTGCTCCGATTTCAACGCTTCCTGAACGCTTAGGCAATCGCTATAGACAATATCAACTCGCCAAGGAATTTCCGTATTCCTCTGTTCCTCAACCTGCATTGGGAAACTGTATTCTCGAGGTTCCGTATCGACCTGCCGACTTTGCGCCCATCCCTCATTGTCCGCAGCCACTTAATCCATGCCGAGAGATTGAAACATACTTTGGAAAGTCACTCGTAGATACACAGCGCCCTTGGGTCGAATGGTGGCGTCCCTTTTATACGGGGGGTATGTATGATCCAGGCATACCGGTCTTTAGCGACGCCAATCTCCTAACTCCGTCGTTCTTGGTCTATGGGGATTACCGAACAGGTGTAGGTATCCATCGCGTCAATGGGCAAGACGTACGCAATTGGGCCCATCGCTTGAATCTCGACATGGATTTAAGGCTGACGGGAACGGAACGGTTTCATATGTTTACCGGACCGTTAGACCACAACGGTAGATTTACTCGGCTTGACTTTGGCAACGCCCCTGTTGAGTTCGAGGAGGAACTAGACTTTCAATTGGATACCGCATTTTTTGAAGGGGACTTGGGGGCTATCACTGGTGGATTCCGCGGAACGGATGCACCATTTGACCTCCCGTTTACATGCGGATTGGTTCCATTGTTGTATCAGAACGGCATCTGGATGGAGGACGCGATTCTGGGATTTGCAGTCGGCTCGCCATGGAGAAATTCGAGGGAGTTAAACTGGTCCAACTACGAAGCAACATTCTTTGCTGGCTTCAATCAGGTGACGAGTCCTGCGTTCCAGAACGACAATAGCGCGGCTGCTGTTTTTGGAACTGCATGGTTCGTTGAAGCATACAGCGGCTACATTGAAATGGATTACGCCTATTTGGATGATTTGGATAGCGTCGGTCGGTCGTATCACAATGCAGCCATCGCATACACACGACGTTATCTTGGTCGCATTTCGAATACGGTTCGATTGATTGGAAATGCAGGGCAGCGTGGACCTATCGCGGATCGCTCTGCAGATGGCGGATTGCTGGTCGTCGAGAATAGTCTCATTACATCCCAGCCCAGTACCTTTGTCCCTTATTGCAACGTTTTCCTGGGCAATGGAAGACCTCAGAGTGTGGCGAGAGCAGGAAACTCAGGTGATATTCTTCGCAATACGGGGATCAACTACGAGGCAGATGGACTGACGGGGTACCCAACCCTGGCTGCAACTGGAGCCAACTCGTATGGCGGAGCTGTTGGGATCAATAGGCTGGGGGCCGATTTCAGAAGCCAGTTTATCGCGGAATTTGCTGCGCTAGATACGTACGGCGACCCTGCGATCAGCGGAATTGCTGGCCCGCAATATGCGATTGGGTCGCGATATCAGCGCGCGATCAATAACCGAAGCCTGTGGCGAGTCGACTTTATCAATGGTTGGTTGGATGATGCTCCGGACATTTACGGTACGAGAGCCGAATTCCGCTGGAAGTTCTAGCTGTTGTCATCTACTTTAGAGTCGTTTTGTTCCAGTATCCCGGGATCGTTCTATCGAAATCATGACTCAACTAGTTCACGAGTGTTCCAAGAAGATCATTGCGAACGTAGAAAAAGCAATCGTTGGCAAACGAAAACAGCTTGTTCTTTCGCTTGTATCTTGGTTTTCGGGAGGTCACATTCTTTTGGAGGATGTGCCTGGGGTTGCAAAAACGATGCTTGCTCGCGCTTTGGCTGCGAGCGTGGGGTGTCGATTTAAGCGAGTGCAATGCACACCCGATCTGCTACCCAGTGACATTACAGGCGCATCCATCTTCAATCAGAAGACCGGTGACTTTGAGTTTCGGGAAGGGCCGCTTTTCACCAACATACTGTTGGCAGATGAGATCAATCGAACGACACCTCGCGCGCAATCTTCGTTGTTAGAAGCGATGGCAGAGGCGAATGCAAGCATCGACGGTGTCACCCACAAACTACCAATGCCATTCTTGGTGATCGCAACCCAAAACCCGATCGATCATGAGGGAACATTTCCATTACCAGAGGCCCAGTTGGACCGATTCTTCATGAAGTTCTCTCTTGGTTACCCGTCGATGGAAGATGAAATGCGAATGCTGCAACTGCTGGAACGAGAACACCCTATTCATTCGTTGACGCCAGTGGTTAGCACGGAAGAGATCGTTGTCGCGCAACAACAGGTTCGATCTGTGTACGTCGACGTCAAAGTCAAGCAGTATATGTTGCAGATTGTTCATGAGACACGGTCCCATTCGGATTTGGCACTCGGGGGTGGGCCGCGGGCGACGATTGCATTGTTCCGGGCCTCCCAAGCGATGGCAGCCATTCGAGGACGAAACTATGTCCAACCGGACGACGTAAAAAAGATCATTGCCCCAGTGATGGCGCATCGATTGATTCTGCGTCCGGAGAGTCGGCTGAGAAAACTTACGAGTGACACGGTATTGGATGGTATCGTCGCGGAGATCGCGGTTCCGACCCTCGAAGAAGGGCAGGCAGGTTGATTCATGGATACCGTTCATTACCGAACTTGGATCGGAAAGCCTGAATGCGATGTTAGTCGTGTTTCTTTAGGATGCTGGCCGATGGCGGGTATAACTTCCCTGAACGTAACGGACGAGAATTCGGTGGCGACGATACAGGAAGCGATCGATAGTGGCATTGATTTTTTAGATACCGCTTACTCCTATGGTTACGACGGGCGAAGCGACCGTGTCATCGCAAAGGCGTTGCGAGGAAGAAGATCGACCGTAAAGATCGCTCACAAAGTAGGCCAATCCTGGAACGAACGCAGAGAGCGAGTCGTGGACGGACGCCCCGCAACTCTTCTCAAGCATGCGAAGGAATGTTTGCGTCGATTAGATACGGACTATGTCGATCTCATGTATCTACACTCTCCCGACCCTCAGATATCTCTATCAGAATCGGCAAGTGCCATCCAAGAAATTGTCAATCGGGGTTGGGCTAGATTCGCGGGTGTGTGTAACGTCAATGGTCCACAATCAATCGAGTTCATGGCACATTGTCAAACCTCGGCTATTCAAATTCCGTTCAACATGTTTCAGCAGCATGCGTTCCGTGAGTTGCTGCCGATTGTTGAGAATCGCAACATAAGGTTGGTATGCTATTGGGTTTACATGAAAGGGCTATTGGCGGGTCATTTCGAACGGAACCATCAGTTCAACCCCAATGACAAAAGGCTCACGTACGACATTTATCGCGGGGATGCTTGGGAGCGTGCTCAGAATTTGTTAGATGTCTTGCGGGCTATAGCTTTCTCGAAGAATTGCACCGTTAGTCATGTTGTGATGGCATGGACACTTTTGCAACCTCAGATGGATGTGGCCCTCGTAGGCGCCAAGACTCCGATGCAGATTTCGGAAACAGTGGGCGTCATGCGTGTCCAACTCAGTACCGAGGAAATGGCTCGGATCGATGATGGCATAAAAGCGCACGGGTAATACCAATAAAAAAAGGCACATCAAATGTGCCTTTTAAGTCTTTAGTCGGATCGATTGTATTGAATCAGCAAACGGTTTTTGGCTGATTCATCTCGGACCTTATTGCCAAATTCGGCTCTCTTCTGCCCATTGTTTACCTTGTGGAGAGACGCTCAACTCGTCGCTTGTTTTGGCTGTTGCAGCCACTTGCCACGAGTCGACCATGACACCACCACTTGCGGAGACAACGAACCCTTGAGCGGCCCGGACGAAGCTGCATTGAGGATCCAACGACGTCGGAAATGCGACTTGACTTAGAGTCGGTTGAGCATTGTCTCCCATGCATGCGGATAGGTCGCAGCCAGCCAACTCTTGGAGGCCGTTGGATTGGATGATCGCTGCCACGACGCACAGGTCCATGATATTGCGAAGTTCACCGAACACAGGATCCTTCACGGACAGCTCCTCGAGTTTCGAAGTAAAGGTGTCGGCCCATTTCTTCGCGACAGGATCGGCTTTCCCTTTTTGCGAGACGGATCCATCGGCTGCAATTTGCTCTTCTTCAGTCAACGTCTTGATTCCGCGTCCAGTAATCTTCCACGCGAGTCGATCGGCACTATGCTCGATCGAGGAGTAGTCGCAAGTCATCCACCAACGCGATTGAACATTGCGACCTTTGGATTGAACCATCATGTCGAGGTAGCTAGGGAGTCCGTCAACGGGGGCCTTTTCCAAGTTCATGCCGTACAACTTCATTTTGTAATCTGCAGTTAAGATGACGCGAGCCATGCGAGTGTTGGCCGAGACTCCTTGCAGTTTCACCTGTTGAGGTCCGAATGCATCGCGCATCGCGGTTTCCAACGATTGCCAATTGGATTGGTTGGCAGTTATCTTGACCTGGGACAGGAGCTTTCGCAGCCGAACAGTTCCTTCTTCGGTAGGGTCGATAGATACCGAGATACCTGTCTTTCGAGCCGAATCTACAGTCCGCATCGCATTCAATAAGTCATCGAGCGTAACGATAGGGCGTCCTGACTTGATACCAACAATCGTTCCGTTCGGACCGACGGTCCAAGGCTCTGCGGGACCGGCAATCACGATGTCGTTTCGTTCGGGATAGACGAACACATTCGAGACACGTGTGAGTCCGCCCAGGTAGGAAACTTCCTCGGGCAATGGTTTCTGTGTTTTCTGGCTCTCCAAAACGATTTGTTGGATCTTTTTGAGAGAAACAAGTCTTTGGTTTGCAGGGGTCTTCAGTTCTCCTTGAGGCCCGACCATCGACCTTCTAGCCTCTTCGAGAGCTTCGTCCTGTTCCTGGACTGACAATGCACGAAGGACACCGTTTGCGTCAACTTTGACACCACCAACGCGGTTTCCTAGATTAAAACCGTTGTTGTTGAAGTTTCCATTATTATTGTTGTTATTGTTGTTCCCGCCGCCACCGCCACCGCCCTGCCCCAACGCGACCCCTCCGACGAAAAGAGTTGTTGCGAAAACGGATGCAATTCCAAACTTTCGAAGTAAACATGCATCCGACGCTTCTCGACGAAACGAGAAAAAACTTCGAAACAACATAGTCGAAACTCCAATGATAGGTGCAAAATTCGAACGAGAACCGATGAAGTGAAAAGCCAATTAGTACGAAGATCCAAATGCGATTAGGAGCTATATGGATCCAAAGGTACACTAAGACCTTAGGACACAGAAGCTCGCCGTGGCTCTTCGACCTCGAAATAACTACCTCTAGATTAGTTTCTGGCACAACCAGATGCAACAAGACAATAGTTCGGCATACCTCATTATTCGACAAGGAACCCGTTGGACAGACGTTTTTCGTCTCGAAGCAGGCCGTCCATTGATTATAGGGCGGGCTTCCTCGAACGAGATTCCCATTGCCGATGAACGATCCAGTCGCCGACACGCCGAGGTCTATTTTGAGGAAGGATGGAAGGTTCGAGACCTCGGCTCTCGCAATGGCACAATCGTCGACGGAACCCGAATTTCCGAGCCAACCGCACTTTTTTCAGGAAATGTAGTCACCGTCGCCTCATGTCGGATGACTTTTACACACTCTTTGGACGAAGTATCACCGCCCCTCGAAATAGAGGATTCTGGACATGAAACAACCAGAGCGAACGATGTCGATTCAGCATCGATAGTCCACCGCCAGTCGAAATCGGCAATCCTCGCCCCCGAAAAGTTTCAGGTTTCGGAAAAATCGGCAAAATCTGGAAAACCCATGGCAGGCGGGCTGGAATCCAAGCGAGCACCGGCACTTGAATTGTTGCAACTGGCATTCGAGCTTGCTGGAGAAACAAACTTGAATCGTGGGTGCGAGCTTGCGATTATGCGATTACTGGATGCGACGGGCACTCAAACGGCTGGAGTGCTCCGCATCGAAACCGGTCGAAACGGAATCAAAAACCGTATTGTTCTCGCCGCGGTACAAAAAGCAGGCAAAGCTTATCATCCGGTTTCGGACACGTTGGCAGCGAATGTACTCAAGGACAATTCAGCTTTGCTAGCCCGCAACATACACGACACTACTCTCGCTGGAAACAGTACTACTCTCGCTGGGGACATTAGTACGTCCACCAGTGTGCAATCTAGTCAGATGCATTCCACGTCGAGTGTCATTCTCGCGCCCATCCTTCACGAACACAAATGCCTTGGAATGGTTCATTTGTACAGCCGGGTTGGAGAACCCGATTTAACTCCAGACAATTTGGAGGTCGCGTTGGCCGTGTCGGAGGTGCTTTCGACCTTCTTTATCAATTGCGAACGACAACAAGCCCTGGAAAGCAAACTCAAGAATTCACGTAGTCGCATTTCAGAACTGGAACAACAATTGGGGCAAGCCGACGATTGGATTGGCTTGTCCGCGACGATGCAGCGCGTGCGCGATCAAGTCCAACGCATCGGTCCTACCCAAGCGACCGTTTTGCTGCGAGGCGAAAGCGGGGCCGGCAAAGAAGTGGTTGCGAGGGCCATCCATCAATGTAGTGCGCGTGCCAACGGTCCGTTCGTTCCACTCAATTGCGCAGCCTTGACGGCTACCTTGCTGGAAAGCGAACTCTTTGGTCATGAAAAGGGAGCCTTTACCGGCGCAACCGAACGCAAGATCGGAAAGTTTGAGCAAGCCCATACGGGGACAATCATGCTCGATGAGTTGGGAGAAATGAGCATGGAGATCCAGGCAAAGTTTCTTCGCGTGCTCGAAGGAAAACCGTTTGAGCGAGTTGGGGGAAGCAAACCCATTCAAGTGGACGTACGAGTTATCGCTGCCACGAACAAAGATCTTGAACAAGCGGTCAAGGAAGGCCAATTCCGGAGCGACCTTTACTTTCGGCTTCGGGTCATCGAACTTCGTATCCCCTCCCTGCGGGAAAGGACAGAGGACATCATGCAGATTGCTACTCATTTCCTCGATCAATTTCGTGCCAGGTCCGGTCATGGCCCGACGGGGTTCAGCCAAAGGGCTCAAGCGGCCATGTTGGCGTATCATTGGCCAGGCAATGTTCGCGAGCTTCGTAATTCTGTAGAAAGAGCCTATGTTTTGGCAACAGGTGCATTGGCGGAGCCTGAGGACCTAGCTCTTTCTCATCTGGAAATCCCTGGTATCTCGTTTTCCCAAGCCCAGTCGCCCCCTCTCTCGTCGGTCTATCGGGAAAGGACGCTCGAGGATGTAGAACAAGAGCATATTGCCGCCACGTTAGAATTCACGGGTGGACAAAAGAACCGAGCTGCGGCTATCCTCGGCATCGAACGTTCTACCTTGGATAGAAAACTCAAACGAAACAAGAACGAACCTGGATGACAACGCCGGATACTATCCCATCGCATTTCCAAACATGGATTCAAACCGCAAAGGGACTCATTTTTGACTGCGATGGTACGCTGGTTGATTCGATGCCAGTTCATTTTTTGGCGTGGCACCAAACGATGACTCGCTACGGATTGCGACTGCCAGAGGATCGTTTCTATGCGCTCGGCGGTATGCCAAGCCATAAAATCATTGAGATGTTGGCTCAGGAACAGTCGGTGACAATCGATATCGAATTGGCGGCGAAACAAAAGGAACAGGCGTTTTTGGACCGAATTCATCTGCTGGAACCAATTCAAATAGTTCTCGATGTCGCGATGATGCACCGAATGGTGAAGCCGATGGCAGTCGCGAGCGGTGGCTTTCGCGACATCATCCATAGACAGCTGCACGCTCTAGATTGTTTCGATTGGTTCGACGCGATCGTTACGGCGGAAGATACCGAAAGACACAAACCTGATCCCGATGTGTTTTTGGAAGCGGCACGTCGATTGGATATCCCTGCGAGTGAGTGTGTCGTATTCGAAGATGCGGATTTGGGTGTAGAAGCGGCACGACGCGCGGGCATGCGTTGCGTAGATATCAGGCAATTCTTTCAGGCCAAACGAATTCCCTTGGATACCGAAGTGTCATGATTCGCTTCCGGTGGCTAGGCTTGTCGCTAGCAACAATTCTTTTCTTTGTTGCTCTTCCTGCCTCCTTCCATCTTCGATTGGATCGTTCCATCGAAGCGATGTTTGCTAAAGAAGATAGAATCCGAACAGACTTTGAAAGGTTGGAGTCGATCTTCGGAGTCTCAGAGTTGATCGTTTTTGCCTACCGAGATGAAATGCTTTGGAGTGTCGATGGCCAAGGGCTCGAACGACTTCAACGAATTCGCAAACGGATTGAAGCATTGCCAGGCATCGATTCTGCCATGGATTTGACGAAAATCAATGGAATGCTCCGGCAATGGAATGCGACGATAGGATTGTTGAGCGCGAGCAAAAACAACTCCAAAAGCCAGTATCCATTGTTGGATGCGAACGATTCGATGGCCGTAAAGCTGAAGAAGTTGTTTGAAGGTCAAACGCATGCGAGTAGTTCTGACTTAGTCGCCATTGCCTGCATCTTGAAGAGAAATGGGGAGTCTACGGATGTTCCGCTACCATCCCATGCAATGACGATTGACCAGCTAAGAAAGATAGATATCGAATCCAACCAACCGGTCTTATTAGCAGGGCAGTCGGTTTTGGTGGAAGAAGGGTTTGAGGCGATTGAGGCCGATGGTCGGAGGCTTGGATTGTTCTCCGCGTTCAGTTTAGCTGGGTTACTTTGGATTGGATTTCGGTCTCTGCGTTGGGCATTGATCGTCATTGCCGTCGTGCAGTGGTCGTTGGTGGTGACGCGTGCAATCTTGGTCGTCCTGGATTGGGAATTGACGATGGTATCCTCGATGCTCGCATCGATCGTGACGGTGATCGGGGTCGCCACGACGATGCACTGGATGCTCGAGTATCAACGATTGAGTTCCCAAGGTGCTGATCCCGAGTCGGCACTCCAGGATTCGATGAGGCAGCTTCGGCGTCCGATCGTTTGGGCGTGTATAACGGACGCCATCGGTTTCCTATCGTTGACTTTTGCCAAAGTCGGCCCGGTACAGGACTACGGTTGGATGATGGCGCTAGCTTCGTTGATTGTACTCTTCGCCATTTTTTTGATCGTTCCTGGATTAGCGCTGATGCCGCTGTTGAGGTCACCGTGGGATCAAAGGACAGGAATGCAGATTCCACTGCGCGAGGTGCCATGGCTATCGAAGGATATGTTTGCAGGTTCGATAGAGCGATGCAAAGGCCTGGCGCATCGGTATCCTGGCTGGATTATGGCAACTTCGATCGCTTTAGGTGGGATTGCAGTTCTTGGTAGTTTGCGGATCGAACTAGAGACAGACTTTGTCAAGAATTTCAAACAAAACTCTCCACTCGTAGTCGCGTATGAGACCATCGAATACGAATTGGGTGGAGCGGGAGTATGGGATATTGCGGTTCCGGTACCGAATTCGATTCAATCTTCGGTGCAACGAGAAGTTGCGGAACTAGAAGAGCGACTTCGAGCGATCCGAGTTGGGGAGGAAACGGCTTCTGTCTCACTGAGTCATGTCATGAGTGTGTTGGATGCGGATGGCGTGGTGGGTGAGAGCTTCTTCATGAAGCGACTTGGACTGGAGGGTCGACTGCTCGCAATGAAGCCACTGATGGGTAGCTTTCTAGGGTCCTTAGTTGGATCGGAGAAGGATAAGGATGGTAAGGCTCAAAGGTATCTTCGCATCATGCTGCGTTCCCGTGAACAAGTTGAAGCGAAGGATAAACGATTACTGATCAACGCGGTTCGCAGGGAGGTGCAAACCTATACCGAGAACATTAATGACATAGAAAGCGAAGGCAATCGTGAACTCGCTTTTGTATCAGGCTACTATGTTCTGTTAGCAGAACTCGTCTCCAGCATCGTTGCAGATCAATGGCGATGTTTTGCGATTGCAGGGTTCGGAATTCTGGTTGCGACAGCGTTTGCGTTGCGAGACATTCGACTGGCATGCATGGCATTGTTGCCAAACGTACTTCCGAGTCTTTGCATTCTCGGTTGGTTTGGTTGGTCAGGGATACCCATGAACCTAGGGGCCGCGATGATTGCGGCAGTGTCCATGGGGTTGAGCATAGACTCTTCGATTCATTATCTCAGTCGATACCAACAGGAAATTCGCAGGGGAACGAATAGTGTACTAGCGGTAGATAACGCTCAATCCGAAATAGGGCTAGCGATCGTATTGTCGACTCTGGCATTGGTGCTGGGGTTTGGCGCCTTGGCAACCAGCGACTTTTTTCCGACTGTTATCTTTGGAGTCTCGGCTGCTTTGTCGATGGTCGGTGGTCTGATCGGCAACTTAATCCTGTTGCCTGCTTTGTTGCGTTACTTTCCAGGAGATGGTCAAGTTTGAAATCGCATCGACTTCTTAGGCTGAGTGACCACGATGCTAGACATTGCCTCCCAGCGGCCGTTCTCAAGCTTTCGTACCGTTTCGCTCGCGTGTTCGAGTCCTCGCTCGATGCGTTGAACTAAATGGGATCGCATAAATCCCATCGAGTCGAACAAATCGGGGTGAATCATACCGAGGGCTGCTTCGCTTATCTGCTGATTGAGACGAGGTGAAACGGGATTATGCTCGACATGCTTGTTGAGCCAAGCTCGACAACTGGCAATCAAGAGTGACCAAATCACTTTCGATTGATCACCGAGGCTGCGTTCGCTGTACTCTTCCGAGAACTCAGCGACACGTTCGATAGAGTGAGCGTACTGTTCTGCCTCATTTATTCCTGAAAAATAGCCGAGCAACATGTCTGTCCAGTGCTCAAGATAGTGCCGCAAGGAGTTTAGCTGGTCAGCTTCTTGATTTCCAGCTTGGATACCTTCAACGATGATTCTTAAACAACGATTTCTTACTTCCTGATGGGTCGTAAAGACGTTGTGCAAAATGGAACGAGCATCGTTATCGATTTGCCGCTCTTCCAGACGAGTAGCAACAGCAACGCAAACCCGGGTCAGCGGTTCCGCCAGCATGACCTCTTCGATCGCATGACGCAATTTCTGCCATCCACGAACTCGGATGGCCATACTTTCGGATTGGATCTGTCGCTTACCGGTTGAGATGAGTGAATTCCATCCATCGCAACGAATACGATTCCTCAGCCAGTATTCTTGGACTGCTTCTGGTGGAAAACCGCAGTTTTCCTCGATACGGGTCGATGCATGATACGCCCACACACTTGCGATCTCGACCAGCCAGCTTGAATGCATAAAGAAGATCCGGAGTGGAATGTTCAGATTACCAGCACTTAAGCAGGATCCTCACAGCGACGCGATTTCTCAAGCGTTCTCTGGCAGAAGATCAGAAATCTAACGGAGCACCTGTATAAAAGACTGTACATTCGGCAAAATCGGACAACTTTTTTGAAGGAAAGAGATGCCCTAGACTTTCGAGACTTTGCCGATAAGCTTCATGTCTATACTTGCCATAGTGGAGTGCGTGGGATGATTTTCCACGAGGCTTTTTTGTGTCATAGTAGTTTATTCAACTTGGGTGATTTATGAATCGCAGCGTGAGGACGTTGGGTCTGGCAATGATATTGTTCACAGGGGTTGTTTCTACAGTTGATGTCGAGGCGAAGCAGTACGAAAAGATCGTGGGCGGGAGAGAGGTGGTCGTGCATACCAATCCAGTGCCTGTTCTAATGCACCGAATGGTTCCGCCTCAATTGGGACGACACATCACAGAAAAAGAACTTCACCATGGTTCTATTCCATCTGAGGGAAGACTCTTTAAGTTACGCGGAAAGTAAAAACATAGTGGAGATTTGGCCTGCAATTGACTTGTTGGGTGGCAATTGTGTTCGTTTGCAACAAGGGGACTACAATCGGGACACCGTGTTTTCCGATGACCCTGGAGCTATGGCTTCGAGGTGGTTTTCTGAAGGCGCCGGACTACTTCACTGTGTCGATCTAGACGGTGCGAAATCAGGCAGTATTGTGAACGAGTCGGCGATTAGGGAAATCGTCCGTGCAGCGAACGGGCGGCCCATTCAATTGGGTGGAGGCGTTCGCACGGAGTCGACGATTGAGCGTTTGCTAAATCTCGGATTGAGTCGATTGGTCGTCGGTACTGCTGCGCTGAAAGAGCCAGTGTGGTTTGCTTCCATGTGCGACAAATATCCTGGCTGTCTCGTTCTTGGACTGGATGCGTGGGGGGGAAAAGTCGCAACGGAGGGTTGGCTAAAGACGTCAGAAACTTCGGCTAGCGAACTCGTGGATCGAGTCGCCCAGAAGACCAACCAATGTGTGGCAGTCGTTTATACGGACATATCCAAAGACGGAATGCTCGAAGGCCCAAACTTTGATGCTCTCAAAGAGCTTGAATCGGCCAGCCCATTTCCCGTGATCTGCTCGGGGGGTGTTACAACGCTCGATGACGTTCGACGCCTAATTCAACAAGGAACGCATGGTGCAATCATTGGACGCGCCCTATATGACGGGCACATGAAGCTCAGTGAAGTTCTTACGATTGCTGATCCTACAGCCTGAGATGGATGCCGTCCGTTTGAATCCAGGGTATAATGCAGCTTGTTCAACCGGCATTGCATTTGGACTTCACTCTCCGTCGGATCCACCATGAAACGCGTAGCAATCGTCACTTTCTCCATTGCGCTGGTTTACCATGCGATTTTGCAAGCGACCGCTTGGGCTCAGACCGAACAGCACGATAGCTTCTTCAAGCTTGGTCCAGACTCACTTCCTCAAGAGAATGTACCGCATGGCGAGATCGATGGTCCGCATGTTTTGCCTAGTAAGGTGTTTGAGGGAACGCAACATACGTATTGGGTCTATGTGCCAGCGCAGTACAATTCCTCGAAGAGTTGTAGCTTGATGATTTTCCAAGATGGGCACGCCTTTATGAATGATAAGGGTAGTGCCCGAACTACGAATGTGATCGACAATCTCATTTATCGTCGAGAGATCCCTGTGATGATCACTGTCTTCATCAATCCAGGTCGTCGACCAGACCAAGAAGAGCCGAATGCGAAACAATGGGGAGATGGTACAACCAACCGAGGAGAAGAATACAACTCACTGAATGATCGGTATGCTCGAGTGATCATCGACGAAGTAATGCCTGCTCTCTACGCGAAGTACAACATTTCCAAAGAAGCGAAAGATCATGGTATTGGTGGTTGCAGTTCCGGAGCCATCGCCGCTTTTACCGTGGCTTGGGAACGACCTGACCAGTTTAGTAAGGTACTGAGTACAGTTGGAAGTTTTACCAATATTCGTGGTGGGCACCGCTACCCAGATATCATTCGCGATAGTCCAAAGAAGCCGATTCGAGTCTTTTTTCAAGATGGACGAAACGACAATCGCGGGCAGCGACGTGGTGGAACCTATGACCCGGAATGGGACTGGTTCCAACAAAACGTACGAATGGTCGAAGCGATGAACTCGAAAGGGTACGATGTTAACTACTCGTGGAGCATCGGCAAACACAGCCTAACCCATGGGGGCGTTATTTTGCCCGAGATGATGCGATGGCTTTGGAGAGACCATCCTGTTTCAACGGATGTGAACGACGCAGTCGAACGTGCATTTCACAAGCCAGCAGTCAAGTAATCGTAGAAACAGTTCGAATTATCAAACGGCGGTCATGCGGCTGGAAATACAGCTTGGCTTCCAATGGTCGAACAGTGTAGGGTCGTCTCAAATTTAGTGCATGCCTTGGATATTTAGTGCATGCCTTGGATATTCTGAACGGTCGACTTAGGCGACAAACTCCTCTTCGCCATCGGAGCCCGGGCGCTGGAGTTGACCAGACTCCTCGAGCCCCCGAACAATATCGACGATCTTCTGCTGAACTGCTTCCACGTCGCTCAGTTTGACTTTGCCCAAGAACCCCATTTCTTCCCTTAAGATTTCAGACGCCCGTTGTGACATATTCTTCATTATCTTTTCTTGAAGTGCGTTGCTAGACCCTTTCAAGGCCATTGCCCATTGGGTCGTCTCTACATTCTTCAGCAGGGTTTGTATATCTTTGTCGCCAAGCTTCTGGATATCTTCAAATACGAACATTAGTCTTCGAATCTCTTCGACCAATTCCGGATTGTCTTTACCGAGGTTCTCCAGAACCATTCGCTCGGTAGCACGATCTGTTACATTGAGTATCTCTGCAACTGCTGGAACGCCACCAGATTTCTGGAAAGACTGATGCATCACCATGGACATTCGGAACTCCAATGCGCGTTCAATGTCAGCAATCGCCTCCGGACTCGTCTGTCCCATTTGAGCGATTCTACGAATGACGGCCAGTTGTTTCTGCTGCGGCAGACCGTTCAACACTCCTGCACCGATCGCTGGTGGAACGTGACAGATCACAACAGCGATTGTCTGCGGATGCTCTTCCGTAATGAACGAGAGGATGTTTTGTGGATCAGTCTTCTGAAGAAATCCAAAGGGTAACGACTCTATCGTTTGCTGGAGAATCGCCAACATATCCGCGGCGTCTTTTCCAAGTGCTTTTCGCACAAGCGTCTTTGCACGTTCGAGACCACCACACGCATGGATCAGGGAGCTAGGTTGTCCGCCAAAAAACTCTTGGATGACTTCTTCTTGGACTTCTCCCGGTATGTCATCGATCTGAGCGATGGCGAGTGATACCGCTTCGACGTAACGCGGCGGTAGCTTGGATAGAAGAACTGCAGCGTCGTCTTCCTCCAAAGCCATCAAAAGTACGGCTGATTTTTGAACTCCATCTTCATCGATTGACACAGAGCTTTTCTTTACCATGCTGCAAAGAGAATAGAGCTTTTGATAGCGAACGTCCGCGACAAAACGTTGTCGCATCCGGAAACAGAAATCTAAAGATCCGAGAATTAACTGTTTCCTCGGCAGCTCGACCGCATTTCAGTAATGAAAATGGGGTGCTTGATTCAATCCCTAAGATCAGGAAGCCCATGGAACTCTGCAGTATCCCCATTGCCCATTATTCTCATCCACTCCAATTTCCAGCCAGTTCAATCGCGATCCTACGCTCGGACCCAGTTGCATCCGCAATTCGTTCGCGATCCACCAAGCAATTTCCTCCGCTGTCGTATTGCCAATCGGCATCAACATGCAATCCTCCGCCGGGAAGACCCATCGTTTATTCCGAAATCTTGCAATCACTTCGTCTCCTGTCGTTTCGACTGTGATCAACGGATGCTTCGTGGCCAACAGTACATGGTGGTCGAGGCGTTTGACGATTGTAGCGAGCGTGTCACGAAACGCGATAAAATCGATCACATAGCGATTCTCATCGAGCGGTCCCGCGACTTCACCACGAACGCCATAATTGTGTCCATGCAAGCACTCGCAAATGTCGCCCGCAAAAGTGATGAAGTGGGCGGAAGAAAAAACGAGCTGCTCTTTTTGAAGCAAGACTCGGAAGCTGGCGGATTCCATGATGTGTTCTATATTCCAAAAATTAGGTATTTTCTCCGAGAGCGATTGCATTCTAGGGAGGAGGCACCCTATTCCAACTGTATTCTTGCGTTGCAGATGGAAGAATTTGTCAGAAAGGGCGTGGTCGCGAGTTCTACCTCCACCCACGCTTGAGCTGGCTTTCAAGATGAAGCTGGCTTTCGAGATCTAGAAATCCTCGGAGATGACTTCACCAGCAGCCCGAGTGCACAGTTCTGCCATCGTGGTTAATGAAATTCCCTGGTGTATGAATCGCACATGCCCGTCAGCGAAAGTGGAATTCGATCCCATAAGGTGAAAACTAAAAGGTTCATTGTCGTTTCTTGCGTTCATCGCCACGTTGCAATCGCTTGCGATAGAGCAACCCTCACGCACACCGTCGGAACTTGCACCGTCGAGGCTAAACGCACCTTCGCTATCGACCCAGCCAATCCCTTGGTCGTTCTGAAGCGTTGGTCGATATACACTTTTCCTGTAAACCGATGGTCTGCCACCAGCCTCGACGATCATAATCGTCTGCGAAGTGCCGTCCGAGATGCTCGCGAAACGATTTTGAGAGTTGCGGTGCATCACTGAGAATCGATTAAACGCGTTGTACTTGACGGGATCAATGGAACTGGGTTGGACGCCCTGGATGGCTTCATAGTCGGTTCTCCCAAGCGGTGTTTGGAAACTTAGACTCGGGCGAGGAGGCTTTGCCACTGCAGACATGACTGCTGGCTGATCAGGCACGCTGGGACAAAGAAACAAGGGGATCGGAATACTTGCCACAGAGCGATTGGTACCTTCCCACCAATTCAAAGAGACATCGTAAAGTGTCGAGACATTGGTCTGTTCCATAAAGGTCAAAATCGTGGTCCTCCAGCCCACAAACTTTCCGGCGGGATTTCCAGGGCCGCTTTGAGTCCAACCCGAAGCCGGAAAAACGCGATGCGCTGCTTCGAAATTATGCACTGCCAACGCGAGTTGACGAGATTGGTTCTGGCATTGGATTCGTCTGGCTGACTCGCGAGCCGATTGAACAGCAGGGAGCAATAGTCCGACTAGGATCGCAATAATCGCAATCACAACCAGCAATTCGACGAGTGTGAACCCTCTCTTTAGGAGCCTCATGATACCGCTCCAACGCCTGGACGGGCGGGATAACCTGACCTGGGATTTAACGCACTCACAATTCAACCTCTGCGACTCGAATAGCCCATTGCAAACCACCTTGTTCTAGACGACCGGTTTGCGATTGGTGTAGCAAAAACACTGTAAAAACTAAGGATTTCAGTGTGATAAGTCGAACGGTAGCCGTCAATCAGCCGGCCTAGAAAATCTTTTTGGCAAAACATCGATTGTCACTGCCTAGTTGCTTGCCCTCCCATTGCCTAGCAATGACAATGCGATGATCCTCCCAATCCATGATTTCCTACCACGATTAGAGCCAGAGGTTGATGTACGATGAGTTGGCGAATACGTTTACTCTCGTGGGTGAGAGTTTCAATCCTTTCATCCATGTTCACTGCATCTTGTGTTACGACAGCGATGTCCCAAGAACCTGCTGAACCGACAAAGCCTTCTGAACCTAAAGAGGCGAAGGAGAATCCAACAACTTCGACGGCTGCAACCAAAACGCCAGACGATCGACTGGAGCGAATCGAAAAGCAACTAAGCGAACTAACCAAAGTGCTTCAGTTAATGAAGCCATCCGTTCCCAGCAGAACCGAAGCTACCAAAACTCCTTCGACTCCCCCAACAGTCCCTGTTGCCGGTTCCTCCGAAAAGAAACCGGACGCTCCCGTTTGGAATGGTGAGATCGCCAAAGAATGGCTAAATGGAATTCGTTGGCGAGGTATTGGTCCTGCCAACATGGGAGGAAGAATCGTCGATCTGGCTGTAAACGAATCCGAGCCAAGCACATGGTGGGCCGCGACAGCATCAGGTGGTTTGCTCAAAACCACGAACAATGGAATCTCGTTTCAAATTCAATTTGAGTCACAAAGCACCATTTCAATCGGTGCGGTCGCCGTTTCGAAATCAGACCCTCAAATCGTTTGGGTTGGTACTGGAGAGAACAATCCACGCAATTCGGTAAGCTATGGCGATGGTGTCTACAAATCGACCGATGGTGGTAAAACTTGGAAGCACATGGGTTTGAAGAAGACATTTCAAATCGGTGAAGTCTTAATCCATCCAACCGATCCGAACACTGTATACGTCGGTGCACTGGGGCGACTGTATGGAAATAATGAAGAGCGTGGCGTATTCAAAACAACGGATGGTGGGACTACGTGGGAAAAATGCTTTTACATTGATGACCGAACCGGCATCATGGAAATGCAAATGCACCCGAACGATCCCAACGCATTGATCGTTACCGCATGGGAGCGTCTTCGCGACGGATTCGATAGTTGGCCTGGCAATGAAGTGCCAATGGCGGACGGTTATGACGGCTATGATCCTATTCGCAAATGGGGACCAGCCAGTGGGATCTACAAAACAACAGACGCCGGCAAGAACTGGAAAAAGATGACAAAAGGTCTTCCTACCGGCCAATTGGGACGGATCGGGATCGATTGGTATCGAAAGGATCCCAACATTGTCTATGCCGTGGTGGACTCTGAGAATATTGGAAAAGGGATGGCACCTTTGAACGTCCTTTGGGGGGCAGTTGGATCGGATGTTGATGGCAAAGTAATCGTGACGCAAATCTACCCAAAGAGTCCAGCGGAAAAAGGTGGTCTTCTTGTGGGAGACGTGCTCGAATCCATGGGATCCAAATCTCTTTCTAGCTTTGACAACATTCTTATCGCCATGAAAGAGATGAAAGCAGGAGACAAATTTTCCCTCAACATCGCGCGAGGTTCTGAAAAGAAAACACTCGACTTTACTTTAGCACCTCGCGCCGGTCGAACCGGCGGGCAGCAAAGCGGTCCGTGGTTCGGTGGCTTCGCGGAGGATGACGAAAGCGGTGTCAAGATTCTTCAATTAACTCCTGACGGACCTGCGAGTAAATCTGGACTTCAAGCGAATGATATCCTCACAAAATTCGACGGAAACGATGCAAAGTCTTGGGAAGAGATTATAGGAATTATCGGCTCCAAAAAAGCAGGTGATAAGATCAAGGTTTCGTACGTACGAAATGGCGAAACCAAGGAACTAGAGCTTGTTCTTGAAGATCGTCCCACGGTTCCGGGAGCAGCGGCACCGCAGCCCACCACTCGAGTCTATCTCGGTGTTCAAGGACAGAATGCCAGTCTGGGTGGAGCACAGATGACCGAAATCACGAAGGACGGTCCAGCAGAAAAAGCCGGCTTGTTGAAGGGAGACATCATCAAGGCAATGAACGGCAAACCGGTTGAAAGCTATCGAGCAGTGACCGACATGCTGCGTGATTCAAAAGTCGGCGACAAAGTAAAGGTTCAAGTGGCTCGCGCAACGGAAGTCAAGGAGTTCGAAATTGAACTGTTGGAACGACCAGGCCCCACAAGACCTTATTCAGCCAACTTGGGAGGTCAAGCGGCCAACGTTCAGGACCAACAAGGAGCCAAAGGATATGAGTACGGTGGAGTTTATAAGTCCATCGATGGCGGTGAATCATGGACTCGCGTCAACAGCATCCACTCTCGCCCCATGTACTTTAGCGTGATTCGCGTAGATCCGAACGATGACAAGAAGATCTATTTGCTCGGGGTTTCGCAATCGCAGTCGATGGATGGTGGGCTGACTTTTGACTCCAACCTGGGACGCGGTGTCCACGCAGATGGCCACGCGCTATGGGTCGATCCCAAGGATGGAAAGCACATGATCATCGGAGTAGATGGTGGCGTCTACACAACCTATGATCGAGGAAATCGATGGGATCACTTGAATACGCTCGCTCTCGGGCAATTCTATCATGTCGCTATTTCGCCAAAGTATCCGTACTATGTTTACGGTGGTCTTCAAGATAACGGGACGTGGGGTGGACCCTCCATGAGTTTGGGCGGCAGTGGACCCGTCAATGAAGATTGGTTGTCTGTCGGAGGTGGGGATGGCTTCATGTGCCGAGTCGATCAAAACGACCCGGATTTAGTCTATTGGACGAGTCAGAACGGTGCGATGGGACGCCGGAACATGAAATCCGGTGAGCGAGCATCTATACGCCCGCGAACAGTCGAGGGACAACCCGATTATCGGTTCAACTGGAACACGCCTTTTATCCTGTCGAATGCAAACTCGAGAGTGTTTTATGCTGCTGGCAACTACGTATTCCGTTCTCTAGATCGAGGAAACAATCTCGAAAAGATTTCGCCCGAGATCACTCTGACAAAGCGTGGTTCAGCCACCGCACTCTCGGAGTCACCACGCGATGCGAACGTGCTCTATGTTGGCACCGACGATGGCGCTTTATGGGTAACCCAAGATGGTGGCAAATCCTGGAATGAGATCGGAAAGAATCTTAATTTACCAGCCCCTCGGTGGGTATCCACGATCGAAACCTCCCGCTTTGCCGATGGCCGGGTTTACATCTGCCTCGATGGGCATCGATCGAACGACGATGAACCTTATCTTTTTGTGTCGGAAGATTTTGGCAAAAAGTGGACCTCGATCAAGACGAACCTTCCTTGGGGATCAACACGAGCACTGAGAGAAAGTCCCGTGAACGAGAATTTCCTGATTGTCGGTACCGAGTTCTCGGTGTTCGCATCAGCAAATCGAGGTGGTCATTGGAACTCCCTCAACGGAAGTTTGCCGACGGTTCCGGTGTTTGACTTCGCATTTCACCCAACGAATGGCGAAGTCGTGGCTGCAACACACGGTCGGAGCCTTTGGATTGCAGACGTGACTCCCCTTCATCAATTCAACGCGGAAAAGATGAATGAGCCCGGATATTTGTATAAACCGACGACAGCGATTCGTTGGAGACGAGAACCTTCCCGTGGTACAAGCAATCGAAACTTCGTCGGAGAAAACCCACCGAGTGGAGCGTCGATTTTCTATTCGCTTCCCAAGAAAGCAAAGGAAGTCGTCGTAAGAGTTTCCGAAGCTTCGGGCGAAGTGGCGAGAGAAATCCGCGGTTCAACGGAACCAGGACTTCATCGTGTGAATTGGGACTTTACCATCAGTCCACCACAACGAGCTCCATCGCGTGAAGCTGGTGCAGCATCGGCTGGACCTGGAACGCGCCCCGAGGGAGCACGCGTCGGCGGCCGTGAAGGAGGAGCCCGTGAAGGCGGCGGCGGCGGTCGTGGTGGCTTTGGCGGTCTTGGGCGAACACGCACTGCGGGCTCCGGAACTTACAAGGCAACATTGATTGTTGACGGCAAAGAAACCTCAAGCGAACTTCGATTAGTCTCCGATCCTAACCTACCAGCAACCATCGAGATTTCTGGAAGCGAGTCCGAATATGAAATGTGGATGGGTGATGTCCAAGACGAAGGGGAAGAGGAAGAAGTTGTATTCAGCGCAGTGATTGATGACTAGCTAGTTCGTCCATTCCTCAATCCTTCCTCCTCTTTTTCCCTCCACTTTATCCCCTCCTCGTTTGCTTCATCAATGAGGAGGGGCTTCATCAATAGGCCGGGAGCCTAAGGCTAAATAGGCCGGGAGCCTAAGC
The DNA here is from genome assembly GCA_903858115.1 of uncultured Pirellula sp. Classification (GTDB taxonomy): domain Bacteria; phylum Planctomycetota; class Planctomycetia; order Pirellulales; family Pirellulaceae; genus JBKCUI01. Next base: position 314,597 of record CAIOHR010000055.1, read on the forward strand.
TAAAGGTGCAGGGACTGCGATCCACATCCACACATCGCCAAAAACCAGCTGTGATTAGTTGTTTTCGTTGCTCGCTGGTTTACTTAGATGTCGCTGCAGATAAATCGCTCGCTCGATGTTTCTATCGGTTACGCTCAGTTTATTACCGCGAAGCTTTTGCAAATGAGCGGGCTGTGTGTGAATAAACAGTTTGTTCAAGGTTGGGATCTGGATGTCTCCGATCAAGCCGAGATTGACTCCCATCCGGACCTTGCTCAAGTAATGCATGGTCTCTTCGCTGCTTATCTTCTTTGCCGTGCACAGAATGCCCAACGCTCGACTGACGTTGTCATGCAGGTCTTGTTTGCTTTCCTCGATGAGAAACTCGCGGGCGCGTCGTTCGTATTCGATCAACCGAGGAACGACTTCCTTTACTTTGCTCATCAATGCAACTTCGTTCCTACCCAAAGTGGTCTGATTGCTCACTTGGTAAAAGTCTCCCATGAATTGGGAGCCTTCACCAAAGAGGCCACGCACTGCCACATTGATCTTGTTCAACGCACGAAAAACTTTGTCTATCTGCTTAGTAGCCACCAATGCGGGCAAATGAAGCATGACGCTGACTCGAAGACCCGTTCCAACATTGGTCGGGCATGCAGTAAGGTAACCTAGCTTTCTCGTGAACGAGTAAGTCAGCTTGCTTTCTAGCAAATCGTCCAGCTTGTCGATACGCTCCCATGCCGATTCGAGGTCGAGCCCACTTTGCATCACTTGCAGTCGGAGGTGGTCTTCCTCGTTTACCATAATGCTGAAGCGTTCTGACGGATCCAAAATCACGGCCCTGGCACCTTGGGCTTCGCTCAACTCATGGCTGATGAGTTGACGTTCCATCAAGAATTGTCGATCCAAATCACCCAATTTTGCGACGTCCACATACTCTGCATCCGCCGATAGTGGTAATGAATCCAGGGCGCGGTGAACCTCGGTCGCAATGTCGGCCCTATCTTTTGGGCTGCATTTTCGGATGAATGGGAAATCAGCCAAATTCCGAGCAAGCCTAATTCGGCTACTGATCACTATGTCCGATTCCGGACCGTGACCGCTCATCCATTCGCCGCTTTGTTGTGCTAAGTCTTCTAGTTTCACTGTGCTTGCTGTTTGCCGATTGCGTTTCCAACTACGTCGACCGTTTCCAACTACGTCGACCAATTGTGCCTCAGGGGCGAGTCATCATCTCGGTGATTGTAGCGTTTCTTCTACCCATTGGATTGTAGGGCGAACGAGATTGTAGTTAAGTGGGCATTACTCGTCATGTGGGTTGGATTGAAAGGAATCGGACGGCGGCGATTCCTCGTCAGTAGTTTCCTCTTCGCTTATGTGGCCGGCTTCGATGGCGGCGATCTGATCGCGTAGGCCACTGGCTTTCTCGTACTCTTCTTTCTTTACTGCCACTTTCATCTGCTCTCTCAACTGAGCCAGTTGCCTCTGACGCTCAGGTGACCCTCGCAGATTTTTTGGGACTTTTCCGGAATGTCCCAATGCATTGTGAATATTGACCAATAGCGGTTCAAGGTCGTCTTCAAAGGCCACATAGTCATATGCACAGCCGAGACGTCCGCCCTTGCGAAACTCCGCGAACGTAATTCCGCAAACCGGACATGTCTTCTTGTCCGCAGCCTCAATTTCTTCGGCAACTTTTTCCATTTTCAATTGCTTAGCCAAGACACTGGAGATGGCGGAACTCGGAGAGACCGAATCCGTAGCCAGGAACTCCCGTGCGTGTTCCTCGCACAAATGGAGGACTTTTGGTCCTTCCGGCTCGGTTAGTTCGGTTATATGAAAGGTTGCAGGTTTTTCGCAGCGATTACACTTCATAGGAATTCTTTAGCAGACGGTTCGCGAGAAAGTCTTTATTGGTAGTATAGACATCTCTTGCCAATCGGGCGATGCGATTAAGCAAGTGATTCTTTCGCGTTTTGAAAGCAAACTTTTCTGGATGAGCACTTTTCCACCTATTGACCAATTTCAGGTACTCGCTCCTGATTACGATCTGATCCCGATCAGCCAACGACTCTTAAGCGATCATTTGACTCCCGTGACAGCCTTTCGGCAATTGGACGACGGGCATAGTTCTGCGTGCTTATTCGAAAGCGTTATCGGAGGCGAGCGGATCGGACGCTATAGCTTTATCGCCATCGGACCTCGTTGCCGTATAGTCGCAACTCGAGACCAGGTCGAATGGCACGAAATGGCCAGGTCGAAAAACATCAAACGGCCGACCCACTGCAGTTCCTTCGCGACCGTATGGTTGGCTACAAAGTCGCAACCATGCCTGGACTGCCACCCTTTGTTGGGGGTGCCATTGGATTCGCTGGTTACGATGTTATCCGTTACGTCGAACGATTGCCCAATGCTCCGCCGGACGATCGCCAATTGCCGGACCTCGACTTCGGCTTTTATGATTTACTGGTCGTATTTGACAATGTCAACAAAACGGTCCTCGTCGTCCGTCTTGTGGCGGTTCCATCCGCCAAGAATCCCGACGAGATTCGGCTAGCTTACCAACATGCAACCCGCGACATCGAAGCGACCATTGAAAAGCTTCGAAGCCCGCTTCCTCAAACAGCCGTCGAAGAAATCGAACTTGGGAAGCGACTAGACGTCGTACCGAAGTCGAACTTTACCCAGGAAGGCTTCGAAAATGCGGTTCGCAAATGCCGCGAGTACATCTTGGCTGGAGATATCTTCCAAGTCGTCCTGAGTCAGCGGTTCGAAGTTGAAACGGAATCGGACCCGTTAGAGATTTATCGCACACTCCGCGTGGTCAACCCCAGCCCCTTCATGTTCTTCGTCCGAACACCCTCGTGTACTCTGGTAGGCAGCAGCCCAGAAGTCATGTCGCGAGTCTACGATCGCATCGTCACCGTCCGGCCTCTTGCAGGAACTCGTCCTCGCGGCAAAACGATCGAAGAAGACGAACGGCTCGCTTTAGAATTGCTCAACGATCCGAAAGAACGAGCGGAACACGTGATGCTCGTCGACCTTGGCCGGAATGATATCGGACGTGTCGCAAAGTTCGGCTCGGTACGCTTGAGCGATCTGATGGTGGTTGAACACTACTCGCACGTGATGCACATTTCATCCAACGTGAATGGTGAGTTGCGTGAAGATATGGACGCCATGGATGCCTTCAAATCTTGCTTGCCTGCCGGCACCGTGAGTGGCGCTCCAAAAGTGCGAGCGATGGAGATCATCGATGAACTCGAACCGACCCGTCGCGGCCCTTACGCAGGTGCCGTCGGATACTTTGACTTTCGAGGCAACATGGACACGTGCATCACCCTTCGAACCATGGTCATTTGCAAAGGGAAAGTCTACATCCAAGCAGGCGCTGGACTCGTCGCCGATAGCGACCCAACCAGCGAGTATCAAGAGACCGTCAATAAAGCGAAAGCACTATTGACTGCGGTGGAACTCACCAATCAACGTAGATTGAAAGCGCAGAACACAGCAGACTAGCACCTATTCATGAACCAGACGTTTCAGACTCAATCGACCGCAACGAATCTTCGCAAACGCGCTGAGCTATTGGGTCGACTGCGTCGCTTTTTTGATGAGCGTGCTTTCACCGAAGTTCAAACACCTGTCCTTTGTAGCGAGACCGTGATCGATCGACATCTCGATCCAATCGCTGTCCCATTGAAGCTGCCCGGCCAATCGTCTACCCTTTGGTATTTGCAAACTTCTCCAGAACAATCGATGAAGCGATTGCTTGCCTCTGGAATCGGCAGCATTTATCAAGTCGGACCTGTTTTCCGAGACGGAGAACTCGGGCGACTTCACAACCCAGAATTTACCATGGCAGAATGGTATGACGTTGGTGCAGACTACGAACGCGGCCAACAACTACTCTCGGATCTACTCGTCTGTTTGCTCGATTGTGAACCCGCGGAAAGTGTCAGTTTCGAACAAGCGTTTCAAGCGGCTATCGGACTACCACTCTTCGAGTCGTCACCCACAGATTTCGGTCGCTGGGCTGTTGAAAACGAAATTGTCGACACGGAGAAATGGTCAACCGATTGGGATGATTGGGTGAACCTGCTCTTCTCAGAGCGAGTCCAAGGAATGTTGGGCTGGCACCGGCCTGCAATCGTCAAGGATTTCCCCGCGTCACAAGCTGCATTAGCAGTCGTCAGCGAAATCGACCCGAGGACTGCCGAACGTTACGAGATTTTTTATCACGGCGTGGAGCTAGCCAATGGATATCACGAATTACTGGATGCGAAAGTCCTTGCAGATCGAGATCGGTTAGCCAATCAGCAACGAGTGTTGGATGGCAAAACAGTATTGCCCAACTGCGAAAAGCTACTCGAAGCGATGAGAAATGGTATTCCAGCATCCTGTGGTTGCGCACTAGGATTTGATCGCGTGGTGATGCTCGCATGCAATGCGACGAGCTTGCGAGAGGTCGTCTCCTTTGCAGCGGAGCGAGCTTAAGAACAACAGAACCGATCGTATTGAACGCGTTAAGGAAAAGAGCGAGATCTTATGGCACTTCAAATTCTGCCCACTATCTGTGCGTTGGATTGTCCGGATGCCTGCTCGCTTCATATCACTGTCGAAGATGGCAAAGTTACGAAACTCCAAGGGGATCCCGATCACCCGATCACTCAAGGGTTCGCTTGTGTGAAAATGGCTCGCTATCCGGAACGCCAAGAGCAATCGGACCGTTTGCAGTATCCCATGCGCCGCGTCGGTCCCAAAGGTGCGGGGCAGTTTGAACGGATATCGTGGGATGTTGCCATTGATGAAATTGCTCAGAAAACCAAGTCGATCGTTGAATCACATGGCCCACAGTCGATATTGCCTTTCCATTACGGTGGTACGATGGGCGTTCTGGAGAGCAATCGCCCACTCGCATTCTTTCGTCAACTAGGTGCTCTCGAATTGGACCAAACCATCTGCGCATCAACCGGCGGGGCAGCTTGGGAGATGAACTATGGACCGAACAAACTTGGTACAGACCCAGAGGATTTAATCCACTCGCGTTATGTGATTCTTTGGGGTATCAATGCACTGAGAAGCAACTCGCATATCGCGCCATTCCTAAAAGAAGCCAGGCACCGCGGAGCGCATATTCTTCATATCGATCCGTTCCGGAATGAGACTTCGCGATTTGCTGACGAACACTGGCAGATTCGAGTCGGGACAGATACCGCGTTAGCAATGGCCATCGCCAACGCGATCTTCGAGAACGGCTGGTTCGATGCGGATTACCTCAATCTTCATGCCATGGGAGTCGAAGAGTATCGAAGAGCCTGTTCGGAATGGACTCTCGAACGCGCTTCTGAGTACTGCGATGTACCTCTTGATGCCATTCAGACGATGGTGCAACAATTTGCAATGAGCTACGCACCGTTTGTCAAAGTCGGCTATGGAATGACTCGAAATGAAGGTGGTGGCAATGCGATTCGTGCCATCACACTTTTGCCTGCAATTCTTGGCGCGTGGAAAAGGTGCGGTGGCGGTGGTGCAATTTCTACGAGCGGCGCCTTTGGATTGAACACGAAAGCTATTAACGGCATGCAATTGGCTAACACAGCCGTCAGGCATATGAACATGAATCTGCTGGCGACGGAGTTAGCACCCAGCCAGTCCTCGATCCATGGCATGTTTGTTTTCAACTCCAATCCCGCGGCCGTCACCCCAGATTCATCGCGAGTGAGACAAGGATTGGCTCGCGAAGATTTGCTATGTGTCGTGTTGGAGCATTTCCAAACCGATACGGCGGATTACGCAGACTACTTGCTTCCAGCAACGACGTTTCTCGAACACCATGATGTCTATACTGCGTATGGACATTACTATTTGCAATATTCCGAACCCGTTGTCGCACCTCGCGGAGAAGCCAAACCGAATAGTTGGTTCTTTCGTGAGCTCGCTAGGAAGATGGGGATGATGGACACATCGCTCGAGTGGTCGGTCCCCCAAGTGATAGAATCGTTACTAGACAGTCCCAATCCGTTCTTGTCCGGAATCACGGCGAATGAATTACAACAAAAGAAGTCGATCAAATTGAAGCTTCCTGCAGAGTACCGCCCCTATGCAAACGGTAGCAACTTTGAAGACAAGAAGATTCGATTTTCCCCTGTCCCCCAGCAACTCACCTTTAAAGAAGTTCTCACACCAGAATTGCCTCTACGATTAATCTCCCCACCGGGAAGTCATATTGTCAACACGACGATGGGGAATGTGAAAAGCATTCTTAAGTTAGCGGGTGGTGAGCCTCAAGTGATGATTCATCCTTCAGACGCAGAGGCTCGAGGCATAACGTCAGGCGAACGCGTTCATATTCGAAGCAGCACAGGAAGCATTCTTCGCAAAGTGATTGTCAGCGACGATGCAAAGCTAGGAGTCGTAATCGCCTTGGGGCAATGGTGGCCGAAACTATCGCCAGATCGCAAAAGCCTCAACGATATCACCAGCGAACGGCTAACCGACCTGGGCGGCGGCAGCACCTTCGGCAACGTCGCCGTGCAAGTTTCGAAAGCATCAGTGTAGTGGATCGCTCCGTCGATCCATCTTCATCCACCCTCGCTCAAACTCTTTGAAAAGCAGCGTTCTTCGCAGTCAGCAGATTGCTATATCCAAAGATGATCGCGGAGCGATCAACGACTTTGTTGACTCTGTTGACTTTGTTGTTGACGAAGTGCTTCGATCTCGGCTTCTAATGGGCCAAGGTCGAGTACTGGTTCGACTTCGACGTCACGTGCATTCTTGAACAGAGGGCGTTGTTTGCACGAAAAAAAATGGGAGACGTAACGCTGCATAGCGACTTCTTCAGGAACTTTGAAACGATCTCCCTTTTGAAGAATCGGACGATAGTCATGCATTTGCCCGAACTGGCGTTCACCGGCCGCTTGGCATGGGAACCAATTTCCTGCGCCATCTTGGTCTTCAAGATAAAACTCTGGATAGCAATGCTCTGGTATCCAAACACACCTTGCAGGAATATCGCTCGCTCGACACAAAGCGACAAAGATGCCCGTCATCTCTTCGCAGTCTCCTTGCTTGTCCTTGAGCGCTTCCTTTATCTGTCGCAAATCACCGTTCCGATACTCGATATTGTCTCGTACCCAATCGTAGATCATCTCGACGTGACGCCATGCATTCTCGGGCTTCGAGTCTTCGATCTTCTTTGCGGTTCGCTTTATCTCGCTCAGGTCGATATCAATATATGGACTGCTACCTAAGTACCATTTGAGTTCTTTCGCACTGCTCTTCGGAACTCTGAAGATAGATGTATCCGTTGGAGCGTTGATGAATGACTTTACCACTTTCACTTGAACCACCAGCTCGAGAGTGTTGTTAGGTCCCAAGCTATTCATACGCATGATAAGCTGCTTGGCCCCAGCCGGCAGATCTCGAAATTGCCAAGCGACATTGTCTGGCATCTGGTTCCCGACAACTTCAATGGTCTGTTCAGGCCAGTCCATCGGAAACGGAATCGTTGCCAATAGCGACGTGCAAGAGTTATCGTTGGTCGCGAACCGCATGCCAAACTGCATGTCCATCGATCGAGGAGCAAAAAGATTGACTCCGTTACTTCCCTCGACCACACGACCAACAATGACACCTGGGTCCACCTTCTTCGGCGAAGTCTTGGCTCGTGCGGATGTTTTCGATTTCGCATCTTTGGAATCCTTGGATTCCTTAACATCTTTTGCTGTGTCCGTAATAGCGACGACCGCACGGCTCGAATCCTGAGCCGCGAGCGGGGTTGCTTGAAGTGCAGAGAGCAAAAGTAATAACTTATGAAGACGGTTCAGTTGCATTCTTGGTCCTCCGATCGAAAGGGCGTCCTATTCCAGGATAAACTGCCAACCTACGATTGTGGGAAAAGAATACCCAACTGGTCACAATTCTTTGAGAGATGGGTAGTCTGGTTGTAGTGACCAGACCACCCATACAGATGATTGCGATTGTGCAGATACTTGCGATTGAAAGGGGCGTTAGCGATCGAAGAACTTGCGGAAGCTGTAAACCGTTGCGGCTCGGCCAGCTCGGGCGATCGAGGTTGTCAAAGGGATTTCCTTCGGACAAACAGCAACACAATTCTGAGCATTTCCGCAAGCAGCAATCCCTCCAAAGCCCGTTAACGCTTCCATCCGATCGTCGGCGATGTTTTTGCCTACGGGATGAGCATTAAACAACATCGCTTGGGAGATTGCGTGTGCCCCAATAAACCCTTGGTCGTAAGCCTCTTTCTTGCGAAGATCGTACGACTCGTCTGTTTCGCCAGGATTTCGTTGCAATTCAATCTTGGTGAACTGAGGACACGCCTCCAAGCAGCAGCCACAACTCATACACTGGCTAAGCGGATAACTTTGCTCCTGCTCAGCTCGGGAGATCCGAGGACCAGCTCCCATGTCGTAAGAACCATCGACTGGAACCCACGCCTTCACTCTTTTTAGATTATGGAACAACCGCGAACGATCAATCATCAAATCTCGAAGTACAGGGAACTTCGACATCGGCTGAAGTTCAATCTCTTCAGGGTTATCTTCGACCAATCGGTCGACCAATGCACTACAGCTTTGGCGAACGCGTCCGTTGATCACCATCGTGCAGGAGCCGCAGACTTCTTCTAAGCAACCGCAGTCCCAAGCAACAGGGCTGACTTTTTTTCCGTCGGATGTCTTCGCTTGTGCGGCGATCTTTTGAAGAACGCTGATCACATTCATATCCGGCTCGTACTCCACCTGATGGCGTTCCCAATACTGAGGTAGACCGGGGCCGTCTTGTCGTAGAACGCGAACGTTGATCTTCGATGGTTTTCGCTTCGGTGCTTCGGATCCTGGTGCGATCATGGCAATGAATATCTTCGTGTAGTTTTATTGAATATGTGAATTACGACTGATATGTTGATTACGACTGAATAGCATCGCGGACCAATTATGTACCCGCGGATACCAATTGTTTGCTCTCAGATTTCGATTTGGCTTTGGCCAAACGTTCCTTCCAAACTTGCTCGATCGCCTCAGCTCCCACCAAACCGTAAAGACGTGGTCGGGGTGGAAGCAGTCGAGTGTCGATCGGTTCAAAGGAGTGAACGGGTTCTGTTCCATCCCAAGTACAAATGGTCGAGTTCAAGAACTTCTTGTTGTTCGCCTCGAAATCGTCGCACCAAGCTTCTGCTTCTCTCAAGCGTTCCGCTGGTTCGGTCGACTTCAGACTTGGAGGAGAAAACGCTGGCTTGTAGTGCGCTCCGCGGCTTTCGTCTCGCATTCTTGCTCCCTTCAAAATACCAAGTGCGACTGGGAACATGTCCTGAACCGCTTTCGTGAAAATCACGTTCTGATTGGTCCAGCTTCCAGTGTCACTCAGCGAGCACTTCTTGGAACGCGCTTGTAGGTCAAGCACTTTGGCGTACGCTTCGTCCAGTTGAGCATTGTCCCGCACAACCGTGGCAACTCGTGTCATCGTGTCCCCCAGTTCTTGGTGAAGCAAGTAAGGGTTCTCGTCACCCGCTTGGTTCGCTAACAACGCCTTGTGCCGCGATTCTTGAACAGCGACAGCCTTTTCAAAAATACTCTTGGGCAAATCGCTTGCTGCCTTATTGTTCTTCATCAAATTGACGATACCAGGTGCAACGAATAACCCACTGAAAATACAACTGAGCAAAGAGTTCGCACCTAATCGGTTCGCACCATGATACTGGTAGTCGCATTCACCTAAAGCATAAAGGCCTGGGATGTTTGTCACCTGATTCTTTGGCGAGCCCGGTAGCAAACCACCGCTGGCGCTCGCCTCGTAGTCGACCCACAATCCACCCATGCTATAGTGGACGGCTGGGAAAATCTTCATAGGCTCTTCGCGAGGGTCTACACCCTGAAACTTTTCATAAATCTCGAGAATACCACCTAGCTTGCGATCCAGCTCCGCTCGTGGAATGTGCGTCAGGTCCAAGTAAACACTCATTCGAGACGGGTCTACCGAAAGCCCTTCATTAACGCAAATATTGAAAATCTCTCGTGTTGCAATATCGCGAGGAACAAGGTTCCCATACTTGGGAAATCGTTCTTCCAAGAAGTAGTAGCGTTCGTTTTGCGGAATCTCCTTCGGGTAGCGTGAATCGTTCGGTTTGCGAGGAACCCATACACGCCCACCTTCTCCCCGAGCAGACTCGCTCATCAACCGCAGCTTGTCGGCACCAGGAATCGCCGTCGGATGCACTTGGATAAACTCTGGGTTCCCAAGCTTTGCACCCGCCTGGAAGCATCGACTGGCTGCACTACCCGTGCAGAATACCGACATCGTTGAACGTCCGAAAACCAAGCCATTCCCCCCGGTCGCGACGATCACCGCATCGGCTGCAAACGATCGAATTTGCATCGATACCATGTCTTGTGCTACAGCACCCACGCAACGTCCGTTGTCGTCCATCACCGGCCCTAGGAAATCCCAGAATTCGTATTTCTTAACGAGTCCTTCCGATTCGTAGCGTCGAACTTGTTCATCCAAAGCGTAGAGGAGTTGCTGGCCGGTCGTTGCGCCAGCAAAAGCAGTTCGTTTGTAAAGTGTACCGCCAAAACGGCGACGATCGATAAAGCCTTCTGGTGTTCGATTGAAGGTTACTCCAAGACGATCCATGAGATCGATGACTTTGGGAGCCCAGTAGGCCATCTCCTTCACAGGTGGCTGATTTTGCAGAAAATCACCCCCGTAGATGGTGTCGTCGAAGTGTTGCCACTCATCGTCACCTTGTTGTCGCGTGAGATCGTTTACGCTATTGATTCCCCCCTGGGCGCAAACGCTGTGTGAACGTTTGACCGGAGTGAGACTTAGCAAGTCTACCGAAACTCCCAGTTCCGCCAATTTCATGGTGGCTGCCAAACCAGCCAATCCACCGCCAACTACTAGTACTCGATTACCCATCATTACTTTCCAATTCTTGCTTGGCTTGATTCAACGTAGAGATAGATGCCGTATTAACCGAACTCGACCGACCTGATTAACGATCCTAGATCTTACAGGGGCCAAGACCGGTTTAGGGGGCGGCGACTGGTTCCGGTTTTCGCTCTTCTTCGTGCTGATGCCCATCTGTTCGTTTGTGGTCGTCGGGATTAATCATGTGACCGTCAACCCTTACCTTGTACATTTCATCTTCGATGACTTTTGCAGCTTTTGAATCGGTTGTTTTCACAGCCACCAACGAAGCAATACCTGCCGCGCCGATGAATACGCCGAAGATCGCACAAAAAATACTGGCCCGACTCTGCGATTTCGGAGTCAACCAAATCCCCCAAGTAATGCCGGCAGTCCAAATACCGTTTGCCAGGTGAAACGTGCAAGCCAGAACGCCGGCTAGATAAAAAATGGGCCAGACAATTCCACCGAAATCGTTCATCGCGTCCGCCAATGAACTGGCAGCATTATAGGGTCGAAACTGTGCCATTCCGAGCGGCTCGGCAACGCTCTTCAACCACCAATCTGTGTGAAACCAACCGTGAAGATGAAAAACGTGCGTGAAAATGAAGATAATTGCAATATATCCGGTGATTCGCTGCCACGAATATCTGCGGTTGTGCGTGTACCGATACTGCTGAACGTTCGATTTTCCTGTCTGTGCAATCCAAACACCGACCGCAGCGTGAAACAAAATCGGGCCAAAAATAAAGGCCCATTCCACCAACGGCAGAAACGGAATCGAGTGGATCGTAAATACGTTGTTTTGGAAAACGCTCGCCCCAGCCAATAAACTGGCGTTGGTGATCAAGTGAACGCACATGTAGGCACCCACCGGGACCAAACCGCTTAGCGAGTGCAAACGACGAATGAGAAATTCATTGCGGTGAAAAAAAGACAAGGCGGAGCTGTTGGAAGTCATGCGTCTGTCGGTAACGATTGTTGGATCAAGCCGGTCGAAAATCCTTGACCTGTCTATTACTTGATCGAATAGTTGCAGGTTATAGGAATCGGTCCCCGTACTGTTGGATTCACTAGGAACGATACTGTAGAGAATGTACTTGTTTTAACCAGTCTCGCCAGAGGAGCGTTCGTGCAGTTTTTCGGCAGGGACTGTACCGTAACAATCGTTTTAATCGGGAAGATCGGTGAATTGATTGCCTTGACGGTGGCTTCGCAGTCGAGAAATTCAATTCGACACGAACAAATCGCCAAAAACCAGCTTTTCGTTGACAGTCCTGTTTCGGTCGAACTATACTCAGATTCTAGTGGATCAGTGAAAAATCCACCCAGTAAGCGAGTTCATCCGCCTGTGACTCAATTATTGCTAGTGTTTACTACTACTCGTCGCTTTCCATAGTTGCGGTGACACGATGACGTTTCTTGGTCGAGTCTTCACGATTGTAATCCTCGTTTGTAGCGTGGCATTTTTTGTTGCCGCATTATTGGCGAACGCTTCCCACATGAATTACAAGGAAAAGCTGGTCCTCCTCCGTTCGCAAGTAGAACAACTGAACACGACAATCAAGGCGACAAAGACCGCAAACGAAAAGTTGCAGACCAGTCTGAGCCAAGAGCAAATCGCTCGTCGTGCAGCTCTGGCAGCATTGCAAACCCAATTGGATCTGTCTTCTTCGCAATTGGCGGAAGCGAACAAGAAGTTGAGCGATTTGAATTCTGTAAACACCATGCAGAATCAAAACCTGTCGCAAACCATCGACCGATTGAAGGCGACGCAGAGTCAAAACGAAGCTTACAAGATGGAGATCGATAAGGTGATCACCGATCGGAATTCCGTTCGAATCGCCGTCATCAAGCTGACCGACGAATTGAACAGTCTCAAAAGTATCGAGTCGGATCTAGTCGATCAGGTTAAGCAGTTGCAGGACTCCTCCACCATGTTTGAGGCATTGTCCGACACACGTGGCTCAGCGCTGAAGAGCTTTGGTCTGAGCGATGTGGATGATGTTCCTCCTGCTGACCTTCGTGGTGAAGTATTGGCGGTCAACAGCAATCAACTCGTCGAAATTTCTTTGGGTCGGGATGATGGACTTCGTGAAGGCCACACCCTCGAAATCTATCGAGGTGCTCAATATCTCGGCCGAGTTCAAATCAGCAAAACCCAAGATGACAAGTCGATCGGCAAGATCTTGGCATCGTTTCGAAAAGGCTATATCCAAGCGGGTGACAAAGTCGCTTCCAAAGTGCAGTAGCGCTCTACGAACAGCCAGCCCCTTTTTGTTATCTCAGATTACTTAAACCATTGAACTCGATCTAGAACTATGTCAGCTCAAAAGCACCCGATGTCTATCTATACGGTGATGTTGATCCTTTCGATGATCTTCATGCTGTTGGCATTGATTCTGATTTCTATCGAGTACTTTCGCTGGCGAGACACCGCACCGAAAGCCCAATCTGCTCAGCAATTTGAAAGCGGATATCTTCAGTCTTAGCCCGGCAAAGCCGACAAAAATCAAAGTAGTAGGCACATTCCATGTGCCGCCCACCCAGAATCCCCACAAATCTTGAAGAACGGACGGCACGACAGAGCGTGCCCTCTACTTTTGTCGGTTGTGTCTGACACGGGTAAAGCTGTTGCGGAATCGATCACAGCACGAAGTTGGTCGATTTCATCTGAAACTAGATGACATCATCAAAAGAAACCGCGTGCATTGGGCGCTTTCAATCCTGGAATGGTGGAACGGTTAGAAAAACGCAGAGTCGACTCGCACTTTACCTGGCCTAGCCGTTATAGTAAAGCAAGTTCGGTTGGGGGTGTTTCGATTCAGGAGAGAATGGCATGGATCAGATCATCAAACAAGTAGCGCGCGCTCGGCGACTGCTTTCACTGCAAATAGCGACTTCGATCCTCCCTTGGACTCTTTTGGCAGCATTTGGAATCTGCTTTGTCGCATTGCTCGTGCCCAAGATATGGTACTTACCAATGGTAGGACCGAACTGGCCAACGCTATGGATGACCGCGGCTGCCGTTGCTGCACTGCTGGCGACTGCAATCATCGCCTTCCTTCGCCGCCCAAGTATTCGACAGTCCGCACTCGAACTTGATCAACGATTCGGATTACGGGAACGTGTTAGCAGCGCTTTGGACTTGAATGCCCAAGATCGCGATACACCAATCGGTGAAGCGTTACTCCAAGATGCTGCGACGAAAGCGGAACGGATTGATGTTCGTGATCAATTTCCGATTCGCTTTACAGCGAGCATGCCTTGGGTACTTCTTCCTATCTTGGCTTGTGTGTCATTGTTTTGGGTTCCCGACGCGGAACTACCGGAACTGAAAAAACTGGGAGCGAATAGTCAAGAACGTTTGAACAACGTAAAAGCCCAGACAAAGCCGATTCTGGAACAACTCACCAAAATGCGAAAGGACCTCGAAGAGAAGGGTCTGCAAGAGAGTGCAGAAGAGTTCAAGAAGCTAGAAAAGAAACTCGAGGATCTGCAAAAGTCCCAAACGATCGACACCAAAAAACTCCTTGCTGATTTCAACGATATCAAAAAGGAAATGGAACAACGAAAAGACTCCTTCGGATCGAGCGACAGCCTCAAGAAGGCGATGGATGGATTAAAGAAAATCGACAAAGGCCCTGCGGATCGCGTCGCTGATTCTCTCAAAGAAGGGGACTTTAAAGAAGCGAGCAAGGAAATGGAAAAGCTTCTAACTCAATTGAAGCTGAACAAACTCACCGATGATCAAAAGAACCAACTGGCGAATCAACTGAAGCAGATGGAAAAGGCCATCGAGAAAGCTTCTCAAGAACAAAAAGATGCACTGAACACAATGAAGCAACAGTTGCAACGAGCCGAGCAAGCGGGAGATATTGAAAAGGCAGGTATGCTTCGCAAAAAAATGGAGCAACTTGAAAACGCGATGCAAAAAGCAGAAAAAGCCAGCAAGATCTGCGAGCAATGCAAGAATGCTGCTCAGGCTCTCAAGGATGGTGACCCTCAAGCGGCCCAAAAAGCATTAGAAGGAATGCAAGCAGAGCTCGAAGAAATGGCCGCCGACGCCGAAGCTATGGAAGGGCTCCAAGAATTAATGGATGAAATGCAAGAGGCCAAAGAGAGCGCCAAATCAGGACAGGCCGAAGGCGGTAACGGCAAAGGGAAGAATAAAGGTGACCCGAGCCGCAATGGCAGGGGCGAAGGCCAAGGTGCTGGCGATCGTGAAGAATCCGAAACCGATACAAAAGTTTTCGATTCTCAAGTCCGAGACGAAATGAGAAAAGGAGAAACCGTGTTCGGTGGCAAAGTCGGTGGACCAAACCGTAAGGGTCTCTCCAAAGAAGAGACGCGTAACTCCATCCTAAACTCCACCCCAGACGATCCGGACGCCATCGAAAACATGGCTTTGCCAAAGGCACAACGGGATCAACAGCGAGAGTACTTCGATTCACTTCGAGGCGGGAAATAGCCTTCCAAGGCGAGTCTCTGATGTACTAGACGGAAATCGCCTTTCCGCTAATACTCTTAGTTGCAGACCGCCGATTTCCAACGGATCTGCCTCTTCCATCAAATTTGCGACTCTGCTATTAGCGTTTCTAACTCAAGTCGTGAGGAAGTAGTCATTCAGCAATCCTCTCATTCTCCCGCAGTACACTCAAAAATGCCACTTATAGTCCAAAAGTTTGGTGGTACCAGCGTCGCAACTCCTGAAAAGATCCTGGCGGCGGCCCGCAAAGCGATTCGAGCCCAACAAGAAGGAAATCAGGTTGTTGTGGTCGTCAGTGCAATGGGGCATAACACGGATCATTTGATCGACCTCGCCAAAGAAGTCAATGAAGAACCTTCCGCTCGCGAAATGGACATGTTGCTCAGTACTGGCGAGCAAGTCAGCGTCGCGTTGATGGCGATGGCGGTTCAGAGATTTGGCCACAAAGCAATTTCTCTGACCGGTGCACAAATGGGAATCCGGACCGACAATTCCTTTACCAAAGCTCGAATCAAAACGATTTCGACCGAGCGGGTCAAGCGACTTCTGGACGAGGGGCACATCGTCATTGCGGCTGGCTTTCAAGGGATCGATGACGATTTCAACATCACTACGCTAGGGCGAGGTGGTAGTGATACGACAGCCGTCTCGCTCGCCGCAGTCCTCAAGGCTGACGCTTGCGAGATCTACACCGATGTCGATGGCGTCTACACGACCGACCCGCGATTGTTGCCGGAAGCTCGTCAAATGACTCAGATTAGTTACGACGAAATGCTTGAATTGGCGAGTCTCGGAGCGGGCGTAATGCACAATCGCTCGATCGAGTTTGCAAAAAAATTCGACGTGCCCATCCGGGTTCGCAGTAGTTTCTCCGATGCCCCGGGCTCGATGATTGTTGCGGAACCCGAGTCCGCTTCAGTACCTGTCTGCGGCGCTGCACTGACCAAAGACGAAGCGAGAATCACCATTCAAGGTGTACCAGACAAACCTGGTACTAGTTTTGAGATATTCAAGCGACTTGCCGATCGCAAGATCACTGTCGACATGATCGTCCAAAACATTGGTCAAGAGTCGCTGGCAGACATCTCGTTCACCGTTCCAAATGGCGAGCTCAAAGATGCTCTAAAGGCAGTCAACGAGGCGGCTAAACTGGTCGGCGCAACAGGTGTTACGCATGATGATTCGGTCGCCAAGATTTCCGTAGTTGGCATCGGCATGGCCAAGCAAACGGGCGTCGCCCAGCGGATGTTTGAATCCCTCGCCGAGGCGGGTATCAATATTCAGATGATCACCACCAGCGAGATTAAGATCAGCGTCCTTGTAAAGAGATCGGAAGCACAAGCCGCTTTGCGCTCCGTCCATCAAGTCTTTGCGTTACATCAGAAACCTGCAGACGCCAAAGTCTGGCGAATTGGACAAAAACAAACAAGCGAACTAAGTGCCAGCGAAATCATCGAGCGTCTTCGAAACTCCAATATGGAACAATTGACCCTTCTTGATATCGAGATGGTCGGCGACCAAGCACGCGTAACACTGCTCGGGGTTCCGGATACGCCTGGCCTCGCAGACAAAGTATTCAAGCAGGTAGCAAAGGCAGGCGTTTTCGTCGACATGATCGTGCAGAGTTGTGATGGTTTCCAAGGAGAAACGAGCATCAGCTTTACCGTGCCCGAAGAACAGATGGACACCTGCCTCAATGTCCTAAACTCGATGGATTACAAGTATAGGAAAGTGGGTGGCTCCAAGGATATCGCCAAGCTTTCCGTCAGCGGCATCGGGCTTCGCAGTCATACGAGTGTTGCCATCGCCATGTTCAAGGCATTGGCAGACGCCGATATCAACGTCTTGATGATCAATACGAGCGAGCTTCGAGTCAATGTGGTCATCGATGGTAAGGATGGCGAAAAGGGACTCGTTTGCCTACAGAATACCTTCGAAAGCTCCCTTGTTTGATATCATGCGACAGCTCCGATCAACAATACTCAAACTTCATTCCTAACCAAGACGAATATCGATGAAACTAGCACACATGGTTTACTTTACGCTTCATGACGCATCGGAAGCGAAAGTGCAAGAGTTGGTGGATGCCTGCAAAAGATATCTCGACGAGCATCCAGGCGTGATTTACTTTTCTGTAGGAACGCTCAATAAGGAACTTGCTCGCCCTGTCAACGATCGAGGTTATGAAGTGGCGTTAAATGTCGTTTTTGATTCGAGAGCATCGCACGACATCTACCAAACGGATCCTCGGCATTTGCAGTTTATCAATGAGCAGAAGCCTAACTGGAAGCAAGTTCGCGTATTCGATTCCGATTTGGCATAAGGTTGTGAAGCATGGCTACCGTTCTGGATCGAATCGTTGCATCGAAGCGAGAAGAGATCGCCGCAGCCCGAAGACGCCGTGATCTTCAATCCTTGAAAGAATCCATTCTCGGTAGTCTGCCCGTCCGAGATTTCTTGGGGGCGCTTCGAGGTCATGAAGCCATACGTCTGATTGCGGAGGTAAAGAAGGCGAGTCCATCCAAAGGGATGATTCGTCCCCAATTCGACCCGGTTCATATCGCAACCCAATATGAACTCGGAGGAGCGGCTGCGATTAGCGTCCTAACCGATGAACCATTTTTCCAGGGTCGTCTTGACTATCTCACGACCATTCGAAACGCGGTGTCGATTCCCGTATTGCGCAAGGATTTTATCCTTGATGAGTACCAAGTCTACGAGGCAAGAGTTGCTGGCGCGGATGCTGTTTTGTTGATCGCGGAATGCCTCGAGGGTTCCCAACTCGACGACCTCTATTCCTTGATCCGATCACTTGGAATGACGCCACTCATCGAACTTTACGAGCCCAAGCATTTACAACGCGTTCTCGATACGGGAACGAAACTTGTCGGGGTCAACAACCGAGACCTGCATACCTTTGCCGTTGATCTGGAGCATGTCATTCGATTGAGGCGAGAAATGCCGAACGACGTGAGCGTCGTAGCTGAGAGCGGGATCTTCTTCGCAGCTGATGTCAAGAAACTACAAGACGCCAAAATCGATGCGATGTTGGTCGGCGAATCCTTGATGCGACAACAAGATGTGCGTCAAGCGGTCGTCAATCTGCTAACATTTGAGATCTAGTCGGTGATGCCTGCATGCGATGTTGTGTTTGTGAATCTGCAACCTCTCACTTTTAAAAGTTCCTATTATGAAAAGTCGATCTAGGCGGTCTTTCCTCAAGGATACGGTTTTCGGTGGTGCAATACTTGGACTCTCGCCGCGCACCCATCGCTCTGTCTTTGCTTCACAACCACCCAGCGAACGCGTTCGAATCGGCATGATCGGTGTCGGCAATCAAGGTGGGCCGAAGAACAACATGAAGTATTTCTTGAAGAACATCGTCGCCCTCTGCGACTTGGACAAAAACTATCTTGGAGAAGCAAACGACTTTCTTCAAAAAGAGGCTGGTATCAAGGCGACGCTTACCGAGGACTATCGACGACTGCTGGACGCGAAAGATGTCGACGCGGTCGTCGTTACCGTTCCGGATCAATGGCATGCACTCATGACGATAGAGGCATGCAAAGCAGGAAAAGATGTCTATTGCGAGAAGCCACTAACTCTGACGATCGGAGAAGGGAAACCAATGATCGCGGCAGCACGTCAATACAAACGAGTCGTGCAAACCGGAACCATGCAACGCAGCGGAGTCGAATTCAAACTGGCGGTGGATTTGGTTCAAAAAGGGATCGTCGGTAAAGTTCATTCTGTCCATGTCACGTTGCCGAGCCCTAATTGGATTGCCCGCGCAAAATCCCCTGTTCCCAATAGCGCTCCGCCGGATGGTTTCGATTACGACCGTTGGTTAGGTCCCGCCCCTTTCCGCCCTTACAACATGAACCATGTTCACTACCTCTTCCGCTTCTATTGGGATTATAGCGGGGGGCAACAGACGAACTTTGGTGCGCATCATCTGGATATCGCACAATGGGGCTTGGGCATGGACGAGAATGGACCGACCACCATCGAAGGAACAGCCGTCTACAATCCAGATGGTTGGTACGAAACCCCCGATACCACGAGCATTCGCTACACCTACGCAAACGGCGTTGTTATGACCTGCCAACAGAAACTTGATACCAAGAGTTCTGATCAAGGGACGGAGTTCGTGGGTGACAAAGGGAGCTTGTTCGTCTATCGCGGAGGAATCGTTGCGAACCCGCCAGAACTGCTGAAAGATATAGAAGTACCCAAGATCGTCAATTCGCATGCCAACGCGAGGCACGTCAACAACTTTCTTGATTGCGTGAAGTCTAGAGAAAAGCCGGTTGCCGATATCGCAATCGGGCATTCCTCCGCAACCGTCTGTCACCTTGGTAACATTGCGATTCGCTCAGGTAAGAAAATCACTTGGGATCCAAAAACGGAATCAATTGTGGGCGACACCGACGGAGCGAAATGGTTGTCCAAAGAATATCGTACTCCCTATAAACTCGGATAGTCGACAAACTATCGCAACGAGAGCAAATAAGAAAGTAGATCCGCCGCTTGCTGAGATGTGAGCGGCGCGAGTAGCCCGTCAGGCATGGTGCTTAACGCGTTTTCCTTCTCGGATTCGATATCGTCCGTGGCAATTGTTATCTCTTTGCCATCCTGCAGCATCAATCGAATCTGTGCTTTGTCTCGATCCAGAACTCGTCCAATAATCGTTTCCCCATCAGAAGTGAGTATGGATCGAGAGCGATACTCCGGATCGATCACCAACGACGGTTTAATCAACTGTTCAAGCATCTTGTTGCGACTCGGATACTTGGTCCCAATCTTATCTAAAGCAGGGCCAACCTGTTTGCCCAACTCACCCACGCGATGACATTGCACACACTGACCGAGTCCTTGCTCAAAATACTCCTTACCACGGATCGCGTTACCTTGCATCGCAAGCAACTCGTCGACAGGAAAAACGCTTCCCAAGCGGGCGACTCGCATCGAAGCTGGTAGGAAGTGCTCGGCAAAATCGCGGACGTCGGGATTGGCTTTTGCGATCGCTGCATGAATTTCGGTGTGCAACGAGTCGTGAACTGAGCCATCCGTCAAACCTTGCGCAATCAACATGGCTCCAGTTTGTGAGGCCATCAGTTTTTCAACCGATTGGATTCGATTATTCTTGTTTCCCTTTTGTATAGGCTCCGTGAGAATTGCGAACGAAGTTCGCAATACGTCGTCCTTTGGCATGGAAGCGATCCATTGGTATAGCAATCGTGCACCGGAGGTGTCAACGGTCTCCGAACCGATGTGCGGCATCCGTCCTGATCCGGTCTTCGATATCCTACGAAAAAGCACAGACTCTGTCGGCTCACCTGGCTTGATCAGAACTCCATTCTCTATTCCAAGTGTTCCCTTCATCGGCAACGCATCGAGGCATTTCATTTCCGACTCCGAGCGATTCCAGCGTACGTCGAATGCGGCCGCTCCATTGCCACCAAACTGATGGCAATGCGCACAGTTAACATGCAGATAGGATCGAGCACGCAACGGCAAAGAACGAGCATGAGCATCCTTTCCGACAAATCCTTGGAATTCGTGATCGGATTTAGGAACGTTTTTGTCATCCCATCGAATAGCGCCCAGCTCATGAAGCATTCGCCAAGAGTCTTGAGCCAACTCCGGTGCACGTAGTTGTTCTTCAATAAATCCGACCGCATCACCCGACCAAGGTGTATGACAAATCCGGCACTCGGTGCGTGAGCCGAAGTTCCAAGAATGTATCTCATTATTCCGACCGACTTTCACTGCGTGCTTTTCGCCTGAAGCTGGCACCAAGACAGCGTCGGATTGATCCTCTAACCAACGGTACGTGTAGAAACGCCAATCGTTCGGGGCTTCGTAATGACTTAGCTGCGTCTCGACACGAGTTCCGTGCAGTGAATAGGTCTTGGAAAGAACTGTACCTTTCGGGAACAAAACCTTGCTCTTGAACCAATCAAACGTGGTCTTTTCGGATTGGAACATCATCGCATATTCGGAACCTGGGATGGCCAGATGAAACTCCGTTTCCGCCCCTTCCATCCACATGCTCGCGTTGAGTTCGTATCGATGGACGCCGCTCGCAGGAATGAACTCCCGCGTCGATCGGAAAAGACCGGTCTCGCTGAGAGACTTCGGGAATTGTCCTTGTTCAAACGATGCTGCGGCTGGGTTGCGTTTGAATTTGTAGATCCCGCCTGCTTGGCCTGCATCGATGTACTCCAGCACAAATAACTCTCCCTTGCGATCGGTTGCAAAGCAAATCGGTTTGACTTCTCCACCTGCGATCTCTTCCAATGAGGTTACTTTTTCTTTGTCGAAGGAGGCGGCCCAATAGCGGCGCGTAATCCAATCACCGAACACATACTTGCCCCCGAGTTCTGGAAGCTCTGTTCCGTGGTAAACGAATCCACCCGTGACAGATGCGGCGTCTGCATGCGTCAGGACAACATCGGCAGGTTGGATCGGAGTAGGCCCGACTTTGATCTCAGGCATCACGTCTCCAGGTCCCTCCTTGATGCTCCAGCCGCAGTTGCTTCCCGCGCGAACACGATAGACCATTTCAAATGCTTCCCAGCCGACGTCGCCAACCCACAAGTCACCAGACTTCGGATCGAAGCTCATACGCCACGGATTCCGCAACCCATAGGCATAGACCTCACCTCGGGCATACGAAAGGTTGACAAATGGATTGTCCGCTGGAATCGTATACATCACGGCGCTGCCATCTCGAAGCTTCGATGGTCGATCGACATCTATCCGTAAAATAGAAGCTAACAGGTCTCCGATGTCTTGTCCCGTTTTCAAGATATCGGGTGGTGTCGGATCGGTGAGATCGCCGAGCGAAATGTACAAATATCCATCTGGTCCGAATTCAAGTGTACAACCATTATGCCCACCTGCGTCGCATCGCAGGATCGTCGTCTCTGACTCGTAATCTATCTTTGGCGGGTTGTCTTCGGTAACTCGATAACGCGCGATATGGGTTCCGTTCGGATGAATCTTTCCCTTTTGCACGAGGTAGCAAATGTAGACGAATCGATTCTCTTGAAATCGTGGATGAAAAGCGAGGCTGAACGCATTGATGTTCGACCCATCCCCCGCCACGCTCTCCGAAAACTTTGGACGAGGATTCGCAAGATCGATCATCAAGTCGGCTCGTTCGACGGTGCTTTCACCTCGGAAGGTGAAAATCTTTCCCGATTGTTCGATAACAACCCAGCGAGTTGAATTCGCCCCTTCTTGAGAATTCGAAACGACTCGTAGAAGCGTCTCGTCCGGAAAACGATGCAGAGAGACCGGGGCTCGAAACGATAGTTTTGGGAACACCCGCTCGAGGGCTAATGCGGGAGGCTTGTCTGGCGTTCCTTGTACGCGAGATTGCGTCCATGGGACAGTCCGTTCATTCTGCTTTACGTTAGCAATCTCGGAACCGTCTGCGACGAGAAGTTGCAATTGCAAAGTCCCGATCCATAGAAGGAACAAGTTAACAATGGTACGACAGTACTGATTCATGATGAATGGGAGAGAAAGTTATCACGATTTGCACGCGCGAACTAGCGAGATTCTATTTTGCTCAGTTTACTTGAACGGCAAGGCGTCCGCGACTCCGCATCCCCCGGGCGCTAACCCCGGTTCTCCGCATCCCCCATGAGCCATGGGGCGTTAGCCCGGTTCTGCCCCCCTTGAGCCGCAAGGCTCTATCCCATCATCTCCGCAGCGAATCATTCGCGACTCCACACCCCGTGGCACTTGCGACACGCATTCACCCTCTCGGAAATTCGAATATCAATGGTATATTCGACTTGGAACAATGGACAATTCCTAAACTGCTAACTGCTTGTGAGCGAGAGAATAATGAGTTTCCTTAGTCGCAGAGATACGCGATTGGCCAACTGTATTGTCAATCCTGGCGTCGTGGGGCACACGTTTGTGTCCTTGCTGTCGAGCATAGTGATCGCAATTTCGCTCTTCCTTTCAAAACCATGCCTAGCCGATTGGCCAGGATTGCTTGGGGTAAATCGAGATGGAAAAGCGTCGAGAGAGTCCCAGCTAGTGGATTCTCTAATGGGGAAACCAGAGATCGTTTGGCAAATTCCTGCCGGGCAGGGGTACGCAGGCGCCAGCGTGATTGATGGAAAGGTCTGTTTATTCGACCGAGATGGATCGCAGGATCGAGTGCGACTCGTGCAACTCACCGACGGCAAAGTTCTGTGGACCAAGACGATTCCTGCTCGATACTCGGGAGGAATCGATACTGACAAAGGTCCCCGCTGTGTCCCTACATTGTTGGAAAAGAGCGTTGTAGTGTATTCTGCTTCCGGAGATATTTCGGCGTTGGCGATGAATGATGGTAGCATCCGTTGGACTCGCAAGTTGAAGGATGAGTACAAAGGAGATGACGGATTCTTTGGAGCTGGCTCCAGTCCTTTATCTTTCGGCAACAAGCTCATTGTCAATGTTGGAGGAAAGAAAGCTGGTATCGTTTGCTTGAACGCAGACACAGGCACGACGATTTGGCAGTCGACCCAAGCAGACGCTTCGTACGCATCCCCTATTCGAATCCAAACCGCAACTTCTGAACAAATTGTTGTACCGACGCGATACACGACTTATGGACTAGATGTTGAGAACGGCAAGGAGCTCTGGTCCACCAGTTTTGGTCAACGCGGCCCAACCGTGAACGCTGCAACTCCTATTGCTTTAGGTGACGAAAGAATCTTCTTGACCGCCAGTTATGGCATTGGGAATCTTGTCTTGCAGCCAAGCAAGAATGCTGTTCGGGTTGTTGAAAAAGGCTCGCGTCTGAGCAGTCAGTATGCCACACCTATCCTCTTGAATAACAAGATTTTCGGCTCTGATGGTCGAGAGGATTACGCCGATGGCAGCTACAAATGCTTGTCTGCCGATAGCGAAAAGGTAGAGTGGGAACAGCGCGATATGCCCATCTGCCATTCGATTGGTATCAGCGACAAACTGCTACTCGTCGGGATCGATGGTCGTCTTTGGTCGTTGGATACCAGCGCAAACAAATTTGCTCCTTTCTGGATGAGTTCACTGCCTGCCGGGAACTATCGGTCGATGCCTGCGTATGAGGGGGCATTTTTGATCACTCGCTCCAGTCAGACCTGGCTCGCTGTTCGATTAGGAAAACCCTAGAATCGTGCGGATGTCTTTGCCTGGTTCGTTAATGAGTTCGACGTAAAGACGGTTCAGACGATCATGCGACATTCTGGCATGAAATTGACGCTGTAGCGGTACGGACATCTCTTCCCGGGGGCGGAGGCAGATGCGGTTGGGAAGCTGAGAATAGCTTTCCAGAGTCCTCTGCATGCAACAGTCCTTTACATGCAACCGGGACTGTACAGGATATTGTTGATGCAGGGGGTGCTTTTGATCGCGAATCGTTGCTGTTTGGAGCGAACAAAGCAGACGGGTCTCAAAATGAAAAAACCCCCGTTTCTCAAGCATTTTCGCTGGAAAAACGGGGGGTTTCGCTAATGAGAGCGGAGGGACTCGAACCCTCGACCCAAGGATTAAAAGTCCTTTGCTCTACCAACTGAGCTACGCTCTCTCATTCTCGTGGGTAATTCGACTGGTCGTTATTTCGAAAACCGGAACAATGGCCAATCGATAACGCAGAATGGTAACCAGGACGCCAAAAATTTGAAGGGCAAAAAATGCTTCCATTCCACTTTCATATTCGGACTTTGTCCAAACGACTTTCATCTTCGTTTCTCCCCCATTTTTCTGCGTTTTCCCTGCAATCGTACCTTCTACCCAAGGTCGTCTTTTTCGCTTTCCACTTTCTCTTGGAGCCTGTCGCGATTTATGCGGGGGCATCGGCAAGCCACTGGATCATCGCAGTGAACGGGAATTCAATCCCGTCGCGAACCGTAGCGAATCACTTTTGTATCACCCGCGATTTTCCTTCCAGCAACGTCATCGTTCTTGAGGGGATTCCGGAGACAGATCGTATCACCCTCGACCAGTTTCGAGAGTCCATCCTCGCTCCCATTCTTACGCAGATTGAACAGCGAGGTCTCTCAAGCCACATCCAGGGGATCGCCTACTCGGTCGATTTTCCGACTTCGATCGATGTGAGCTCAGAGTCTCAGTCGATCCAAAATCTTTCGCCCTATCAAACACCAATCGCTTCGATCAATGGTCTGACTTATCTCTATCGCCATGTACTTGCTAAGTCTGGTGGTTACCTAGCCTTTGATGCCAACTTCTTTGCAGCACGTTCTGGCAATTCCTTACTGCGCCCCATCCTCTCGGATAACCAAGCGATGAAAGCATATATTTCAAAGCTTCAAGCTAAAGAATGGAAGAGTGCGGCGGAGTTGTTGGGGTCCGCAACCGAATCAACGCCGAGGGAATTGCGTGGTCCTAATTATTTGCTTGCCGCTAAGAACTGGGCAAGTGCTGATGAGGCGGAGAAAGCGATAGGGTCCATCGAGGCTGCGGTACTCTCCGGTTGGCAATACCGAGACGCGATCGAAAATGCGCCCGAGTTTTCGAAACTTGTAGAGGAGCGTAGCTTTCAGAGATTGCTGAAACTATGCCCAGACATCCCCTTCGATTACACTCCCACCCGAGGCTTTGACGCGAGGCGATTCTACGCCATCAACTCGACAGAAACGAAGGATCCAAAGTTTGGAATTCCCTTCATGTTATCAACGGTGCTGGGGGTTACTCGCGATCTTGGAATCTCCAGGTTTGATGTCATCACCGCGCTCAATCGCAGTGCGAAAGCGGACTACATGCCGGCCCATGGAGCCTTCCTATTTACTAAATCCTCCGATGTTCGTACGACGACGAGGCTTCCCTATTTCGAGATGGTAATAGAAAGGCTTAAAAAACGAGGATTCGATGCGAGAATCGTAGATGGTGTTATGCCGCCTCCGGGAGAGAAATGTGCGGGGCTAATGATAGGGACTCCCGAATTTTCTATCCTCAGCAGTGGAATCGAAATAATGCCGGGGGCAATTGCGGAGAACCTCACCAGTTTGGGAGGAGCGATGCGAGATCCGTCGCAAACAAAAGCCACTGAGTTCATTCGAGCAGGAGCAGCCATCACAAGTGGAGCCGTGTTCGAACCTTACTCGATTGTCAGCAAATTTCCACATCCCATGATACACGTTGCCTACACGGATGGACTCACGGCCGCTGAAGCATTCTACAGTTCCGTACTTAGTCCATATCAACTCCTTATTTTGGGCGATCCGCTCTGCCAGCCTTATGCAAAACCTCCGAGATTCACTCTCAAGAATCCGCCAACACAATGCCACAAGAATGAACCTATTGTTTTGGATTTTGTTGTTGCTGAGAACGGCGTAGAACCTGAGAACATCCTTATCACACTGGACGGTCGATTTTTGAACGAAGTTCTTTTTGAAGACAAACTTTCACTTCAATTCTCTTCTATCCCGATCGGCTATCATGAATTGCGGATCATTGCCAAATCGTCCCAGCCCATCCAGCACTGCTATGAACAAACGTTTCCTTTTTTCGTTCATGCTGAATCGGCTTCGTCCGATTCAGCATCGCTGTTTCGTTGGAAATCTGAAGAGAAGATTAAATGTTCGCAAAATAGATTGCTCGAGTTCGAAGTTGTCGGATTCGATCGAGATAAGCCCATCGAAATATGGCACGAGTCGGAGCTCATCGATACGGTCTCCGATTACACGAAAGGAATCGACGTCTCCCCTAGCAAGATTGGCTATGGCCCCGTTCGATTGCGATTGGTGCAGCAAATGGGTGACGGAAGGATTGCTACATCCCCCAAGACCATTTTGGTAGAACCTTAGATTCCACAAGCTTTCCATACCAATGGTCTTACCATGCAAACGTTAACTCGAATTCTGGCTCGACGATTTGCGACAATCGTGGGCGGCAAATTCTTGCAAGATACCAATCGTTCATCCCTGCTACAGGCTCGAACTTGAAAAGCGATTGCCCATCGATCGTTTTCGGTGCCAGGGATCGGAGAGCGCGTTTGGCTTCCTCTAATTTATCCACCTCGCATCGAACGGGAACAAGGATGCATTGTTGTCGACGCGTCGAGTCGGTCGTCAGCCACAAACTACTACGTGCAATTGGGACTAGTTCAAGAGCGAATTCGTCCAGATACTTCCCTGAAACTTGAGTGAGCGTACGATTGCGAAACACAGAAAAATCTTCCTCTCTGGGAGAGAGACCGTGTTGCCATACGCTTTTCCAATCGATGAGAAGTTCTGTTTCTAATTCGCGAAAGGCTAGTATCATGAGTTCCGTTACTCCTCGTTTGTCAGGAATGACGATGGAACTTCCCATTTTTTTGCTGAGAAGTGACCTGCTTTCTTTCCATTCGTTAGGATCAAAGAGGAGGCGACTGTTTGCAATCTGATCTTTCCCACCGTCCGACTTAGGTGCCGTTGCATCGGACAGTAATTGAATGGTTGAACGCATTCTTGCCACATCGATATTCGTTGCGATGGGCTTCCAAAGAATTTTTCCATCCGAAACATCGCATTTTGATTCCATTTCCCATAGCGTCACTAACTGCTCGGCGAACTTTTGCTCCGATCCGTTCGGTACGATTCCAGATAAATCCAAAGTGGCAAGCGGGGGAGGCGTGTTGAGCGTCTTTGGCCGCACGATTGGGAAGCCATCTTCTATCTCGATTCCCAATCCTTGAGGATCTAGAATCTCGCCCAGAATCTCCTTGAAATTCTTCTTTTGAAGATCGCATGAAAGACTTATCTTTTCATCAAGTCCGGCTGCGCGAATGGACTCCCAATCGATCGTGATACCCACCGCTGTTGCTCTTGAGAAGAATTCCATACATGTTGCTAAAGACATGTCTTGGAACTTGATTCTCTCTATCTTCTGAGTTTCTATTGCTTCGTTCCATGCAGGCAGCACTTTCGGTGCGGGGTGATGCAGAAGTTGCTTTGTTTCGCTAAGGTCATCGATCTCAAGATCTTGCGGTGTTAGCTTCCTTCCAAAACCAGATTCTGGAAGAGTCGAAGAACTGCTGAGTAGTTCACCGAAGCCTGTTGGACCAAATAGGTCACTAAGTTTTTTATCTATCTCCGATTGCGATAGCTTGGAGTTTGGGTCTGGCTCCTGGCCGCTAGACGGAGGGTTTGTGTTAGGAGTTGTTGGCGGTTCGGCGGATAGTGTTTCTGAAGACGCTAGTCCAGTTTTGGGTGGCTCTGCTGGCGGTGGTGGGGTGGGCTCTGACGATTCTATTTTGTCGTTAGGATTTGGTGTTGTTAATGATGGTTGAGTTATCGATGTACCGTCTGTCGGGAGAGTAGGCTCCAACACGGGTGGATCTGCGACTACTTTTGGCGGAGGAGTTTCTGCCTTTTGTTCTACTTTGTTTTTGTCTTCTTTGGCGATTGGTTTTGCCATGCTTCGCAAGAAGCCGAGGAAGCCGAGTCCTGCGAGAATGGTGCTTAGAATTCCGATGGTTGCCACGAGAAGTAGCTGACGATTGTTTGCAACACTTTGACTTTGCCAAGCGCGATCATTCGACGAAGGTCTCGACGCTACCTCGGATCGAAATGGCTCGATATAAGCTGGGGCATTTGGGGAGCGTTCTTCGAGGGCATTGCCCCAATCGATGGACTCTGGTTGGTCATGGATGTTTTGAGGGATATTGGCCAGCACTTCATCCCAATCACCATAGTCCTCTTTCGTCATGGCCGTAGAGTCCATCGAAGCCGGCAACAGACCTTGCGGTCTCGTAGGAATCGTCTGCTCCGCATTAGGGTTGAGGCCATCTGGGCTTTGCGATGGAATCGCGATGGTTCTTTGACATTTCGGACAAGGTAAATTTTGGCCCAACAGATGCTCGAATCGAACGACGATCCTGCTTTGGCAATTCGGGCAACTCAGTCGAAAAGGAATCACGATACCACCACGTAACCTAAAACGTTCGATTCGCAAAGGAAAACTGCAATACCTTTATCTTAGCTCATCGACTTTACCGCGTCGCTAGAGGTTCCTCTCGGAATGAATGGACTCGGTGTCAATCTGCTGGCGGGTTGTGAATACTTTAGGACCTAGATCGGTTGTACCCGATTGCTGCGGCAACTTCGTCGATTGGGATATCTCGGTAGGAAGAAACGTGTCCCAGAGAGTCTGGGAGGATGAGGGTTAGATTTCCATGTTCATTTTTTTTATCGCTTTGCATGGCAGCCAAAAGGTCTTCGGTCGCCACGGGCAGGTCTAGCGAAATGGGCAAGCGGAGATCATCCAAAAGTCGAGATTGCCGATCAAACTCATCTGCTCCCCAGAGTCCTAGGTCCACTGCTAGTTTTCCAGCCATCGTCATTCCGATAGAGATAGCTTCTCCATGAAGGTATTGACCGTAGGATGTGCACGCTTCGATCGCGTGCCCAAACGTATGGCCATAATTTAAGATCGCGCGAAGTCCTAAGGTTTCCCTCTCATCTTTCGAGACGACGTCGGCTTTCAATTCACACGACCTTTGGACCAAATACGAGATAGTGCCAGGGGCTCGATTGAGAATTTGCGCGACGTTGTTTTCCAAGTACGAGAAAAACTGCCGGTCCATGATGACGCCATACTTTGCAACTTCCGCGAGACCGCTGATAAACTCGCGCATCGGCAGGGTTTCGAGCGCGTGCGTATCAGCTACGACCGCGTGTGGTTGCCAGAATGCACCGACCATGTTCTTCGATTTGGGTAAATTGATTCCGGTTTTTCCACCGACACTGCTATCGACCATAGCCAACAGAGTGGTTGGAACCTGGACAAATCGAAGTCCTCGCATGAAACTGGCTGCAGCGAAGCCAGCCAAGTCACCGACAACTCCTCCTCCGACAGCAACGACGATACTCTTTCTGTCCGTTTTCTCTTCAAGCATTGCATTCCAAATCAATCCAAGTTGATCGATCGACTTGCTAGATTCGCCGCTTGGAATCGTCATGCGACTGCAACGAACCGCAGATTGATTCAGGCCGGTCGCAACATGATCTCCAAACCAAGTCGCGTTGGCATCTTCGAGGAGGAACGCGTGTTTCCAATCTTTTAGGATCGAGGAAAAAGGGACCATTCCAGAAGGGAGGATGCTCGCACCAATCCAAATGGGGTAACTTCGTTCCTGCAACGAGACCGTGACTGTTTTCATTCCGACGTTTTTCGTGAGAGTTTTTAATTTGTTGGAGTGGAGCGGTTGGTAGCCAGGACAACTTTTGAATGACAAAGGTAATCGTGTAACGCTTTTCGATCTTTTCGAAGCAGGATGATTCCAGCATCTGCTGCGAGGAATAGAGCCAGAATCAGATCGGGCCATCTGCCAATCTGTTCGTAAAAAAGCGACATATAGATTACAAGTGGCCCGAGCCAAGCAAGCGCATTTCGCAGGACTTCGCGGGTAACCAACTGCTCACGCCGCGGAGGCAAACCATTCTCTTCGACAATGCGAAGTTGAAACAGATAACGTCCAAGCGATCTCCATCCTCGGTATACCAATAGGAGATAAACTGCGGGTACGACCAACGATGCGAAAGCGATGATGGGAATCATCCAGTAAAGGCCTCTGGTCTTAAACTGATTGTTGTCATCTCTCACTGATAAGAAAAGGATTGTAAAGGCGAATGGCGATAGGCAAACGAGGAACATTAGCTGATCGATGATGTATCCCATCAACCGAGGGGCAAACCCTGCGGTGGTCGTGCTCACAGGTTGGATCGACCGTAAATCCGTGCGCAGTTCCTGGTAGGACGCGTATCGTTCTTCTGGCGTCTTGGCAAGCAGCTTGGAAATGATCGTAGCGAATTCTCGTGGAATATGATTGGGCCATTCCGCTGGGAAGTCTATTGTCGCCGTTAAGTGAGTGGATAGCCGTTCTCGCACCGTCTCGCCGTGAAGAGCGAATGGCAGGCGACCGAAGACAAGCTCGAACAATGTCACTCCGAGTGCATACATGTCGGATTGGGTACTGACTGTCCCGTCCAGTACTTCCGGCGCCAAATAGGCAGGTGTGCCTGAAACCACTCCAGACTTTTCATTGGAGGGAAGGCTAGAAAGGCCGAAGTCAGACAGTTTGATATCCTGCTCCGAGGTCAGCAACAAGTTTGCAGGTTTTACATCACCATGGACGATACCAAATTGGTGCGCGTGCTCCAGAGCGGATGCAACCTGAATGCCATATCGGATAGCATCGCCGTACGAGACGGGTCCCTCCAACTTCATTTTCTCCGCTAGTGTTGGGCCTGGAAGCAGTTCCATGGCTAGAAATGGCTCTTCGCCTTCACGGCCGACATAATAAATCGTTACGACATTTGGGTGGTTTAGACGAGCTTGGGCAATTGCTTCCCGAAGCATAGCTGCAACGCGAAAATCTAGATCTTTGCCGGACTGTCGCATTACTTTCACAGCGACAAATCGTTGAAGAGAGGTATCAAGTGCACGAAACACCGATCCCATTCCACCATTGCCTAGCTTCTTGTCGAGTCGAAAGTGGCCATACTGCTCCTGTTGCACTTCATCGATCGAATGAAGCTCTAGGTGCGAAATATGACATGGCTCTTCTAGTCCTGAAATCGAAACCGTCGCGCTCATCGCGGTTCGCAGCGCCTCGGGCTGAACAATGCGATGACACTTCGGACACTTGCCCCCTTGCTCTAACTGGACGTGGAATTCCGTGCCGCAAACGCAGCGATAAAGCAGACGCTTCATCGTTGGGGGGTGTTTGAGATCAGATCTGTGCTTGGATTCCATCCAAGAATTCTAGTCGATCTTCGATTTCTTGCAGCAGAACGACAGGCGTTCTATCGAGACTTTATGCTGCATGCTTCCAGGTACTTCGATTTTCGGGAATAGCTTTTTCTTTGCTTTCCTTCGCAGCAAGGCTTCTCTGCCACAATTCACGAATCTCCCCCAATAGGCTTCGTTTGACCGTTTCTCGAAAAAGACTGTCTGAGGGGAGTCCCGCCATAAGTCGTCGATGCGCGCGTCCCAAATTGTGATAGGGTATGCTTGGAAACAGGTGATGCGTTGCGTGATAACGTGTCCCGGTAGGCCCCCAGAGCTCCGTCATCCACGGGTTGTACGGGTAATCACAGGAATCCAATAATTGCTGCTCAAAAGTCAGTTCAGCGCCATGTCCCGTCCAGCGATGCGATCCTAAGGTGCGAACGTTGTTGAGGATGATGATGCAGACACTGACGGCGTATGCATGTACCCAAAACGGATCCAACCATGTTTTTGCAATCAGCGGACCATGCAGGATAACGAACCACGCGACAAAAAAACAAGCGAGTTCTTGTATTCGCATGATTCGGTAAACTCGCTTCGCAGCCTCGGGACGCACGTACAGAATATCCATTACCATCGTCGAAGCATGAGCAAAAGTCCATTTTCGGATGGATGGTACTAACCACGAAAGAGGGGTTAGTACGCCCCATCTTGCTATTGCAACGAAGGGAGTAACTAGAGTGCCAAGCATATACAAAATTATGGCAGTGGGAGGCTGATGGCTTAGGTTGAGGTACTCGCCGTCCTCGTCCGTTCCATACGTTTTTCGTCGATGGTGATCGATGTGAGGATAGTAAGTAAACGATGGGATCATCAACGGAATGCCGCACAGGATATTCCAAACGACTCGAAATGTAGTCCAGCCTTCTCGTGGAAGATGCACGAGTTCGTGAGTGAACATGGCTGCTCTAAGAAACAAAAGAACCGAAGCGACAAGCAATAAGCCTTTCGTAACGATCTCGACTGGCAGGCTCGCATTCAGCCACTGGGTAGAATTGACATTCAACGCAAAGCATGCATGGCCGACAATGATTGTGGCCAGGAAATCAACCCAAAAGATTTTGGCGGACGGGGCGTGAAGGTCCTTTACCAATTCTTTGGCTTGCCGAATCGAAAATCTTGCAGTTTCCAGGGAGCTTAGTTCCATGCTTTTCCTTCTGCGAGCTAGCGTGCTGATCGGGATGAGGTATCGGCTAAGCGATTGACCACATTTTGATCAGAATAGACCACAAGTTAAAAGCTTCCTAAACTCACCGGTGCATCTGAATTCAGACCTAAAGGGGATCGAGACGCCATTAAGACATACAGGAAGAACGTGGACTTTACAGGTTAGGCAAAATCTTGCTAGAAAAATGAGTATTTATTTTGTTGTTCGCGGGCTCTAGCTGTTGAAGACTGCATCGCTTCCCATGAAAATAGAGGAATGGTGCAAATGAGATCATTGGCTCTGAAATCTTCTGGTTTTTCCATTGCCTAAATCATTTCTGCCGATCGGTAATGATTACGATCGAATCCAAAGTAAATAACAATGCTGAAACGAATTGAGCAAGTAGAACTTGGAGCCATTCAAGATCCTGAAGATACAACTATCGTTGATTCGGAGATAACCATTGGTGACGTGATGGATCTCGATGGAAAAATTGAGGGGGAATCCGTAGAAGAAACGAGCAGGTGGCTTGATGCGGAAACCAAGTCATTTTTGGTGAGTATGTTTATTCACTTGACCCTGATTGTCGGGCTGGCGTCTTACACTGTCGTTACACAGCCAGAAATCTTGCGAGTGTTGATCGATTCTTCTCCGATCGCCGAGGAGCAGTTGCCCATCGATGTCTTGAACGAGATTGCGTATTCAGATGCACCGACGGAAGAAATTGGTGCGAATTCTGTTGGCCAAGCGGACATGGCTCTATCGACCGCAACCGTGCTGGCCGACATTTCTGAGATCCCATCGATTCCGGTCGACGTCTCAATTCCCAACGGAGATTTTACGGTTTCCGTGGATATCAAGACCGCGGTGGGGATTACCGAAGCTCCGAATGCAGTGAAGGGCATGACGGGTGTTGGCGAGACGGGTACAGATGGCGCAGTGGATCGAATAACCTACGAGCTATTGCAAGCAATCGAGCAAAGACCGACGTTGGTTGTTTGGCTATTTGACAGTTCAGTTTCGATGATGAAGCGTCGCGAAGAGATACGGGATCGGTTCGAACGAATTTATCGTGAACTGGGAATCGTACAGGAGGAGAAGAAGAAACGATCGACTGGAATGGATCAGAGCCAAGTTCTTTTGACTGGGATCGTCTCCTTTGGAAAGGATGTTAAGTTCTTGACCAAGACCCCGACGGCCGATTTGTCGGAGATTCGAGCCGCCATCGATGATATCGAACTAGACGAGTCTGGCGTGGAGATGGTCTTTAGTGCGATCCATACCGTGGCGGATAAATACAAATCCATGCGAGTTTCGCGAGGTGTCAACGACCCTGAACGAAACGTTATTTTGATCACGATCACTGACGAACGGGGGGATGATACCAATGCTGCCGAGAACGCAATTTCTCTCTGTAGAAAATTCGGGATTCAGTCTCATGTGCTGGGTGTTCCCGCTCCCTTTGGCCGCGAATTCACTTACATCAAGTTTGTCGACCCCGATCCCAAGTATGACCAGACTCCTGATTGGAGACAGGTCGATCAAGGTCCGGAGACGCTCGTTCCAGAGCGAGTTCAGTTAGGTTACCAAGACAATTACTTTGAGGAACCTGTAATCGACTCCGGCTTTGGTCCCTATGCATTGTCTCGAATGTGCTATGAAACCGGCGGAATCTACTTTTCCATTCATCCAAATCGAAAGACCGGGCGTCGAATTGATAATCGCGAAGTGGAAGCGTTTGCTTCCAGGATGAGTTATTTCTTCGATCCGGAAACCATGGAATCCTACCGCCCTGACTATGTACCCGATTCCGAGTACCTGAGTCGAATTCAAAAGAGTCCGATGCGCGGTGTACTCGTACAAGCGGCAAAACTTTCTAGAGTCGGCACTCTCGACAAACCTCAACAAGTATTCATCAAGCGTGAGGAAGCTACGTTTATTCGAGAACTCACAGTCGCCCAGCAAGAGTCTGCTCGATTGGCGCCGGAGCTTATCTCTTTGTGTTCGATGCTTGCCGAGGGAGAAAAGTTTAGGGCCAAGGAGACTTCCCCTCGGTGGTTGGCTAGTTTTGATTTGTCGTACGGAACATCCCTTGCCGCCAAAGTCCGTGCGGAATCGTACAATGCGATGCTTGCGAAAGCGAAACGCGGGATGAATTTTGAGAAGAAAGAAAGCAATACGTGGAATCTTCGACCGAGCGATTCTATTGGCCAGGACAGTAAAATGGAGAAAGAGGCAAAGCTAGCGCGAGAGTTATTGCAGAGTGTTGTCGACTTGCACGCGGGAACTCCGTGGGCGTTGCTCGCTTCGCGCGAACTTGAGATGCCTCTCGGTTGGCAATGGCAGGAGGGTTTTACCGATCTGACGCCGCCCAAACCACAACCGAATCGCCCTACCCCTAACAATCCACCTCGACCAGCTTCGGATGAAGAAGCGAGGATGCTGAAACCCCCTCCACCAAAACGCCCCGCCACAAAAATATAAAAGCTCGTCTATAATCAGGATGCCGGCGCTGGCATCTTTTCTCCCGAGCTTGGACCCATCTGTTAATGACCAATGATCTGTTTATCGCAGTTTGCGTTCTGGCTGTGACTGTTGTTCCATCGTTTCTCATCTCGTTGGTTGTAGTCGGTTGGGTGCGGAAGAACGCTGTGCGATTGGGATTGATGGACCAGCCCAGTGAAAGAAAAGTTCATACGACTCCTATTCCACGAGGCGGAGGAATCGGAATCGCAAGCGGAGTTTTGCTGACATTTGCGATCGGAGCTTTGTTGACATGGATTTCGAACGGCGAGCGATCGCTGATTGGAAGCGTGCTACCAGAGTCGGTCAGAGCTTACCTGCCGGGGCTTTTGAGCAGGCTACCGCAATTCGCGGTTTTGGTAGGTGGTGGAATTGCCTTAGCCGGCCTAGGTCTTTTGGACGATCGTTTCGGACTGCCGTGGCAACCGAGGCTGCTGATCGAGATCGTTGTTGCGGGAGCGGTTGTTTATGGACAAAACCTCCAGTTTACCGTGTTTATTCAGCTACCCTGGCTAACATCGATCT
This sequence comes from uncultured Pirellula sp., assembly GCA_903858115.1. Classification (GTDB taxonomy): domain Bacteria; phylum Planctomycetota; class Planctomycetia; order Pirellulales; family Pirellulaceae; genus JBKCUI01. Next base: position 350,974 of record CAIOHR010000055.1, read on the forward strand.
TGAGTGTCCTTTGGATTGTGCTCTTGATCAACTCCTTTAACATGCTGGACAACATGGATGGATTGAGCGCGGGTGTTGCGACGATCGTTTGTGGGATGTTGTCTTTAATGCTGTTCATGACGAGTGAGGAAACGAGGGGCCAGCCACAGTTATTCGTTGCAGCGATGTTACTGGCATTGTTCGGCGGACTTATTGGATTTCTGCGATACAATTGGCCACCTGCCACGATATTCATGGGGGATGCTGGAAGTTATTTTGTCGGTTATTGGATCGCGGTTTCGACTCTTTTGGCGACGTATGTTGACGCACGAGGAACAACACCCCATTCCGTCTTGGCACCTTTATGTCTTCTCGCCATTCCGATCTATGACACTCTCAGTGTTGTTTACCTGCGTCTTCGAGAAGGACGCAGTCCATTTCAAGCGGACAAAAGACATTTCTCACATCGACTTGTCGACATGGGTTTGAGCAAAGAGCAAGCTGTGGTGGCGATTCATCTGGCAACACTGACCTGTTCTATCGGAGCGCTTTTGTTGCCGAGAACGGATCTTGTGGGCGCCGTCTTGGTAATTGCCATTGTTGTTTGCATGCTCGGGCTCGTAAGTGTGATTGAGGGATTGCTTCGAAAGTCGATCCGAAAGCCGATCGAATCTGGATTTTCCGATAAGGAACCTTCGAAGTGAAAGTTGCCTCCGCTGATTTGCAAAAGTCCTCGTTGGTTCTTGCTCTGCCTGACAAGATTTCGCAGGTTTTGCTTGGAATCTACCTATTTCTTTCTCAATGGAACCCTTGCGACGCGACGGGGGTGATGACGGGCAATTCACTGGCATTGATCGTCGTAGGTCTCTTGCTTGGATTCTGCACTGCCGCAGCACGTGCTTGCGAATCGAAGTATATGGCTACGCCTAGCCCATGGAGAGGTTTCGTCTTCGTTTTTTGCATTTGGCTCGCTATTTGTGAACTGGTAGCATTGGCCAAAGGGTGCAACGGGCAATCTGCCCTGCTAGGTTTTTGGCAGACCATTGCAATCGTTGGAGTAACGAGCACATGTATTCATCATGCGTCCGATCCTATTCGTCTAGCCACGATCGTTCGCTGGATGATTGGGCTGGCGACTGGATCAAGCGTCTATGCACTGTATCAGTTCTGGGTAAGCATGCCACGGTTGCGGTCGCAATTCAAAAACGACCCGACCCCATTTCTACAGTCGGAGGGAATTGAGAATGGTACGGCAACGGCTTTGCAATTCTATAATCGAGTCATGAGTGCAGAGCCAATGGGGCCATTCAATTTAACCAACTCACTTGCTGGCTTTGTGGCCCCCTGGTTGGTTGTTGCATGTCTGGCAGGTGGATTGCACCTTTACCGGAGGGAGTCGGATTCATTTAGCGATCGCAAAGCCAATTCGAGAATGAACCATGGAAATCCCGCGTTGTACTTAGTTTTGATTGGTGTTGTTGTGTTGCTGCTTGGCATGGCTCTGCTCTTGACGAAGAGTCGAACTGCATGGGTGGCGATGCTAACAGGCTTGCTGATGATCGCGTGCATGTATAGCAATGTTATCGTTCAAAAAAGATCTTTAAGGTGGGTTATTGTTGCTCTCGCTGCATTCGCGATTCCATTTGGTTTTGTTATTTGGAAAGATCCGCTGATCGTACTTGAGGCAGGTAAGTCTTTGGCGTATCGGGCCGACTACTGGAATGGTGCAGTGCAGCTAATCAAAAGAAGTCCTTGGTTTGGTTATGGTTCATTGAACTTTCAGTCGGTATACCCTCACGTCAAATCCATTACTGCATCCGAAACGCCTGCCGATCCTCATAACATGTGGATAGAAATTGCGATAGATACAGGTTTACCCGGCTTGATGATTGCGCTCCTAGCTGCAGTCTATCTTTGCAGTTTTTGTATTCGATTTTCGAAGAAGCGATGGAAACAAGACGATGGAGAGATTGTCCACTATCATTCGGATAGTACCCCCTCACCAATCGCTTGGATCAGTATCGGATTTATGGTTGCGTCTATTGCAACGATGCTAATGACATTTTTGTTTTCGTCGGATCAAGACACCGCAATCAGTTGTTTCCTTTTCGTTTTGGTCGCAGCAGTCCTCGCACGATTACTGCGTTTGGAAATCTGGGTCAGATTCGTTATCGAGAATGCGTCAATTATTGGGGGCTTGATCTTTGCCGTCACAGGTTTGCATCTTTGTTTTTCGGGAGGTTGGATGCAACCAGGAGCCATGAATACGATCGCCATCGCGATCGCCATGATATTGGCTGGACAAACGCAGAATCAGGAGTCTTCAGTCGTACTGTCGAAGTACCTTCCCGTTTTCAGTTTCATTGGTTGGATGTTGGCTTGCGGTGTGTTTGCGTATTCGACTTATTTTCCAGAAGTCCGACTGGCAAGATGGGAGACTGAAATGCAGTTTACCGATCCGATGCAACTGGATCTTGAGCGTGTAGAGTCCGCGTTTGATCTGCATCGTTATGCGCCGGGGCTTGCCGATCGGACTTTGGGGATCTGTTCTGGACGAATCATGGATACTCGGATCGGTAGCGGTACGCGGAATGCTTGGTTTACGGTTTACGAACGGGCGCGGCAGGAATTGCTAGGTCGAGACCGAAATCAGTCGAATGCGAAAGATCGATGTGTCGAATGGGATTTGCAATTAGCTAATTCCTTTGAGACTCGTGAGCCCGATCGAAGTCTCTTTTTGTTTGCACGTGCAAAAACAACTGCGGAAGAAGCAGCTACGCAGTATCCCTCGTCGATCCAACTCCAGTTGCAGGCTGCGGTGCTAGAGGCTCAAGCTGGAGAGTGGAAAGCGGCTTCCGAGCGGCTAGATATCGTTGAAAAAATCGACAATGCCAACCCGCATTTGGATCGCAAGCTACGATTGACAACCGTGCGAGTTCCCCTCGGTTCTCAATCAATTCTTGGAACGTTTCAGGAAAATGAGCGAGTTGCTGGAACCCCCAATCAAGTACGGGGTGAACCAGTCTTTCAACGATTGCGTAGTCTGTCGCAAATGTCAAAATAGAGAGCAGACGATGGACTCTGACCTAATAATGGACCGCAAATGAAAATTGCACTTTTCTTAATTGTTTTATGTGTCGGCTTGGGTTTCGGAGCCGCCAATTGGGAGCATGCTCGTAGTATTCGTGGTTGGAAGAATGTTTCTGGCGTCGAAGAAAACATGGACAAGGTCATCGAGAAAATCTCTGACCCGAACGCAAAGAAGCCGGGGCGAGTCGAAGTGATCGGCGGATCGCAACTCGACTTTGGCACAATGAAACGAGGCACTCGTCGTAGTCACAAATTTGTCTTTAAGAATGTAGGTGAACAGCCAATCGATGTTTGGTTTAAGAATAGCAGTTGTAAATGCACAGTGGGAAAGTTCGAGAAGGCCACACTCGAACCCGATGCGCAAACCGAAGTTGAACTGGAGTGGATCGTTGAGGGAGTGGAAGATTTTGCTCAGACGGCAACAATCGGCACATCAGCCCGAGAACAAGAAGAAGTGAAACTAACGATTCGAGGCAGAGTCGGACAGCCACTCTCATTTGATCCGCCAGCTTTGCTTTTGGGCGATTTTCTTTCCAATGACGAATCAGAGTTTACAGGGCGTATGTTCAATCTCGAAGACGCTCCAATAGAGTTTCAATCCACAAGCATTGCCGACCCTGAATTGGCGAAAAAGATCAAGTACGAGATTCTCCCATCACGCACACCTGAGCCGGGCGAATTTCCAAAATTTGTATCTGCCAAACAAGTCATCGAGTTCAAGATTAAGCTTATGAAAGGGATACCTTCGGGGAATATCTCCACGGAACTTGTATTCAGGAAAGATAGTGGCAATGCCGCTGGTGATGTCGAAACGATTTCTTTCAAGATCGCAGGTCGATGTGTTAATCCCATTCGTGTTATTGCTGGTAACGACTACGACGAAGAGAAAGACACGTTGAATATGGGTACCGGAACGACACAAAGCAGCCTAAAAAAAGTCATTATGCTCGCAGTGAAAACCGCCGACACCCCAGACGCTAACATAAAGCTGAAACGTATAGCACCGGAATCACTTGCCAAGATTTTGCGTGTTTCCGTCGGAGAACCGAAAGTATCCAAAACGCAAAAGATATTTCCGATTACTTTAGAAATTCCTGCCGGAACTGAGCCGATCGAACTAAATGGAAATCACGGAAAGGACTTTGGGAAAGTCGTATTCGACACCAACATGGTTGATTCTCCTGAAGAATCGATCTTTGTTCGTGTTAAGTTAGAGTAAATGATGGCTTCGCTGAAGATGCGTCAACACTCGTAACGAAATTGTGTTTTCTTATCTAACGTCCTATGCTTGGTTAACCGATCTTAGGTTAGATCGCAAGTGTGCGGCATGCTCTATTGCTAGCAAGTCGTTTTAGGGATTATTAGGTGAATGATGTCCTGGAAACTCTCGAAATGCCATCGTAGGTCAGCGGTTCGCGCCTTTTTGATGGCATCCTTGATCACGGCTACCTCAGTTCTGTTGCCATTAATGGACTTGAACGGCGAGCCACCTAAAACTGGGCCGGCACGAAAGGGCCGGGTTCAAATCAGATTCAGTGATATTCCCGATCCGACGAACGAGTCAACGCCTAAAGCCCAAGAGCAGAAAGCTCAAAAACAAGAGTTTCCAGCGACAAAGATAGACAGTAAGGTTGCTCAAAGGTCGGGAGCGGCCATCAATGTAGCCACGAACGAGGAACGAAATCAAGTCATTGCTTCTGACTGGAACGACCCATGGGCTGTCTTCTTTGTGTCAGGCATGCAGTATGGTTACATGGAGCCATGCGGTTGCACGGGACTGGAGAATCAGAAGGGTGGACTCATGCGACGCGATTCATTACTGGCTTCGTTGAAGGGACGCGGTTGGAATATTGTCCCGGTCGATGTGGGGAATCAGGTTCGTGACTCGCTCAAGCAGAATAACATCAAGTTTGAATGGACCGGTAAAGCACTTGAAATGATGGGTTACGCCGCAACCACGTTCGGTGAATACGATCTCAACATGTATGCCGAGACACTGGTGTATCAGTTGATAAATACCACGCCTGACGCAGACGGCAAAAGCAACCCACTCTATTTGTCTGCGAACGTGTCGGTGTTTCCCGAAATGGATACACAATACAAAGTCATCAAAATTGGCAAGAAACGCATCGCGATCACTGGTGTAATTGGCGATGAGAACGCCAAAAAGGTCCAAGAGAATCAGCAGGAGGAAGGGGTCAAGATATCTCCTGCGATTGCTTCGTTGAAAAGAGTGGCACAGAAAATTCGCAGTGAGAAATGCGACTTCCATGTTCTTCTTGCGAATGCATCTTTGGAAGAGAGTCGAAAGATTGCAAAAGAAGTACCAGACTTTCAACTAATCGTAACTTCTGGAGGTTTTGGAGAACCCACGTATCGACCCGAACTCATCGAGGGTACCAAATCCCAAATGATTCAGGTGGGAGCCAAAGGGATGTATGCTGGAATTGTCGGACTGTTTGAGGGAGAGGAGCTGCGATACCAAAGAATTGCCTTAAGCTCGCAATTTGAGGACTCACCCAGGATGGCAGAGCTGTTCGGCAAGTATCAGGACCAATTGAAAGCAGAGGGGTTCAAGGGATTGGGGCTAAAGCCTCAATCGCATCCTACCGGACGTGAGTTTGTGGGATCTGAGAAGTGCGGCGAATGCCATACTACTGCATTTGATATTTGGAAGGCGACACCACATGCTCACGCAACCGACTCCATCGTTCAGCCACCCGAACGATCGTTGCCACGACACTTCGACCCCGAATGTCTTTCCTGCCATACAACAGGATGGAATCCACAGAAGTACTTTTACTACAAGACGGGTTTTGAGTCGTTAGAAACCACACCTCACATGGTCGCAAATGGCTGCGAGAACTGCCATGGACCTGGCAAGAACCATGCCGATGCTGAATCCGGCGACATTCAGGCAACAAAAGCGATGCTCATAAAACTTCGAGAGGAAATGCAACTTCCACTTGAGAAAGCGCGAGACAAGTGCCTTGAATGTCACGATCAAGACAATAGTCCTGAATTCCAAAAGGAAAATGCTTTCGAGCAATACTGGGAAAAAGTCAAACACAACGGAAAAGACTAACCATTCGCGTCTGACTCAATGCACATCGACTACGAGAGGACCCAAGACTTCCATACGTGGTGTTATTCCGAGGCCTGGAGACTCGCTCGCTGTCATGAATCCGCGGACGCGGTTTGGAGCTCCTTCGGCGGTGCTGACAGTCACATAACTGTTGAAGTCTGTGCTCGTGAATCGGAACTCTTCCGGTGTGCTGTGGGCCAAGTGAGCAATAGCTGCGGTTGTAATGTCGCCTCCCCAGCTATCTTCCAGTGTCATGGCAATCCCCATCGATACACAAAGGTCTCTCGCTTGTTTCGTTTTCGTTAGTCCACCGAGTTTGCTGATCTTAAGATTCACGACATCCATTGCCAAATCCGATTTTCCTCGAAGCAGATTGTCGAGGCTATCAATGTTTTCATCGAGTACGAAGGGATGATCTGTATGCCTCCGAACGGAGAGACATTCTTCGTACGTTAAGCAGGGTTGTTCGATATAAACATCTACATCGCGAACAGCCTTCACTACTCGCATGGCTTCGTGTTGGGTCCAGCCTGTGTTCGCATCCGCTACTAATCGATCACTGGGGCTTAGCATGGCACGAACGGCATGAATACGCTCGATATCTGTATCTGGATCTCCTCCGACCTTCAATTGAAATCGTGTGTAACCATCTGCTCGATAGCCAGCTACCTTTTTGGCCATCGTCTCCGCTGACTCCTGAGATATCGCGCGGTACAGACGAATGCTGTCGCCAAATCTCCCACCCATGAGAGTACAAACTGGCAAGCCTGTGGCTTTACCGAGAATGTCCCAGCAGGCAATGTCGATCCCCGACTTCACGTATGGATGCCCTTTGAGTGCAGCGTCCATCCGATGATTCATTTTCCCAATTTCGCGAGGATCATAGCCGATCAGATGTGGAGCCAGTTCGCGCAGTCCTGCGCGAACCCCCTCGGCGTAAGCAGGCAGATAAAATGGCCCCAAGGGGCAGACTTCGCCAAAACCAATGAGGCCAGAGTCTGTCTCGACTCCAACGATGGTGCTGTCAAAGATAGAGACCGACTTTCCCCCAGACCACTTGTACGTTCCCTCACACAACGGGAGTTCAACGCGATGGGCAAACACACGAACAATTTTCATTGGTTGATTCTTCGAAAGGGGATGTTGTCTCAACAGTGGATATCGACTTGTTTCCGATTAGACTCATTAAAGACATGAAATAGATAAACCACCACTTCCCAGTGGCATCCGACCGATCTATTTATACGTATGTTAGCATGATTGTTCCTCGTCCGACATCTCCGTAGAAGATTCGAGAAATCGGTCATTGCAAAGCTCGAACAATCTTCATCCATTGGGGATTGCAATGCACAATTATGCAGACATGGCGAAAAGGGGGCAAGAATGACTTTGAATTCAAGATCACTTCGAAGTGCAGAACGATTTTTCGTTCGAGCAATCCGCAACCTAGTTAGTCACGACTTTGGCTAAAAGCGGTAATCTCGATCGGTCTGAAACAACAACGCCGCCCGGTTTTTCAACGGTTATAGCGAAGAGCGTAGGTTTGCCCACGGGCAGCTTTGCTCGGATCGGAACGACGACCTCTCCCTCCTTATCAATATCGAATACTCCACCATCGATAGGCTTCTCATCTCGTTCGGGATCGAAAATCCACAACTGGTATTGCTCTACTGTTGGATTGTTCTTGGCAAGAGTATTGAAACGCATATATCCCTCCTGCGATTTCGTACTCCAAACAATGTCTCCTTGCAATCCATCGACCTCCGCATCCGTTGGCTTTTGCCAAGCGACACGTACGACATCGGGTGCATTTGTCATCAGGATCTCCCGCCGCTGTTCCGCAGTAGCGAGAGGCACATTGTTCGAACCTCTATTGCTCCATATAGGAAACCATGTCGCAAACACCATAACGGATGCTGCTATCGCTACAAACCAAGAGGCTAGCTCCCGCAACCCAACCGCCGACGTTGGATCGGCACCGCTTGTCTTTTGATTCGTTACAAAATTGGATTTACTGCCTCCTTGATTCACTTGTGCAAGGATAAGTTCTTGCAAGCTCGGGGGAAGCGTTTCAGCGCCATTTCCATCGAGCGTCAAGAAAATTTTACTTGCGGCTCGATCCGTTTTCTCCACCTCAGCAGAGAATTTTTTTTGGTCGAGCGACTCAATTGCTGCCATCTCTTCAAAACTCAGATCACCAAGCACAAAGCCAGCTACAAGATCATCGAATCGATCACCGTACTTGGAAGCTATCGGTAAACTCATGACGCACCTACCATTCTCTCAAAACGCTCCATGCACTCACGAAGCTCCAGCAAACTGCGTCTTGCGTAAGTCTTCACGGTCCCAATAGGCATCTCCAACCGTTCGGAGATTTTGCTGTGAGAAAGGCCTTGGTGTATCGATAGTCGAATCACTTCTCGTTGCTTTTCCCCCAGTTTCCCAAGACATCGCGTCGCCTTTTCCGACTCATCGAGTATCTCTACGGATGGCGCAATACTCGACGATGGGAGATCTGCACTGGAATCGTCCCCAAGACTGGACCACTCGATCGACCGGTTGCTTTTTCGAAACCGATCTATGAGCTTTCTCCGAGCTAACATCGTCACGAAAGTCACCTCCGATGATTTACTTCGATCCCATCGGTCAGCCTTTTGCCACAGGTCGAGAAAGATTTCCTGTGTTGCATCTTCGGCATCTGCATGATTCGGTGTAAATCGACGTGCCAACGACCAAACCAAACCACCGTACTTTTCGACACATTCGTGAAAGGAGGTAGGGTCTTGGGCCGCGACTCTTTCGAGAATCGATACGCTGCTCTGCTCCACATACGGTGAAGAACTGAGCCTAGAAACGGTATTTTCCAGTTGTGGCTCCATGGGTACCAATTGAAGTGATTTCAAGCGGATTACTGCTGCAGTTGACATGATTCCTAACGACTCCATCGCTTTTCTTTGTCGATGGTATACGCTTCTAGCGTGGGTTTGGATTCATCCAACCGCTAAATTCTATATAAATCAGCTTTTTTCGGGGCAAATATCTCCGGTTACGTTAGTTCGATTCCAGAGATTTCTTAAAACGATTGAGCGATATGTTGACCTGCCTATTCCAATGATCGGCTTCTTTTGCATCTCTATCTTCACAGGCGTGCTCGAGTAGTTCCAGTTTGGAGAGAAATACTTTCATCCGCATCTTCTGAAACCGATTGAGCGATTGCCTTCTCAGGTATTGGCCGACTACTAATTTGTGGGCCCAATCCTCTTGTTGTACGATCAGGAATGCTGCAGTATCCCATTCCCTTCCAGCGACAGAACTGAAAAGATCTGCTTGTAACGCGGTCATTTCTTTTTTGATCTCGTTTACTGGTTGATAGTAGAGGAAGCAAGCTCCTATACTGGCTAGTACCAGTCCCACCAACGTCACTGCTGCGATTACGGAATTGGGTAGAATGATATCGTTGCTGACTTTCGCAATACCTTCAGCTCGTTTCATCAAGAATCCCATCATCTTTTGTTGTGGATCAAAACGGCGGCGAATCCCGCCGACAGCGAGGAGAACCAATGCGGCAATACCCGCGACCAGATCTTCTAGTTTGGTCGAATCTCGAACCGTTTGTATCGCACTCGCGGGAACATTCGTCGCGTTCAGAATGAAGGGATTACAATATCCATCAAAGGCATGAGTATGATCCGCTGACTGAACTCCTTTCGGATGGAGAGGGCCATTGACACCATATGAAATCGCTAGGACAACGGCGGCCAACAATGCGAACCAAAAAAGTGTCTTCTTCAGACCGAACTCCTTCACGCTCCACATCAACAGTCCGAGATTCACACCGGTGCCCATGACCAAAAGTGTGAATGATGCCCCGATCGAGTTGCCATGCTGGAACATCGAAGCAACCTGTACGATGGCAACCATCGGAGTCACATAAGCCAACGTGGCGATACCACACATGGTGAGAGGGGCTGTAGGGTCATTGCTTCCAGCCGCATGTTGCAAAATCCCAGCAGGAAGCAATCCTGCGAGCAGTCCTACTCCCAGCAAAGCAACGAAAATGTAGTAGCTAGAACGGCTGAACGCTTGTTCAGCCATCGATAACGCAACGGCGGCGACGCGGCGCAATCCGTAAGGGGTAGGAGGCAAAGTCTCAGGTTCCAGCCAGTTGTTTGGGAAAAAACGATCCCATACGACACCAATGACCGTAATGATAGAAAGTGAGCCAAGGCAAAAAACAAAAAGCGTGAATGGATCTGACAATGTGAGTCCATACAAAACCGAAATTGGATTGAACAACGGCGCCGTCAGCCCAAACGCAATGATCGTTCCTCCCGAGATCCCGCTGCGTCGCATCTGCACCATGATGGGAATTACCCCAAACGAACACACGGGAAGCAGCATTCCCAATAGCCAAGCATAGGGCAATTGTCGCCACGATCGACCTCCGAAAAGCCGAAAGGTACCTTCTCTACCTAGGATCCTCTCAAAGATTGCTGCAATCAACCAACCGATAACTAAGGTAGGAGCACAGGCAACAGCGGCTTGGCAAATACGTACCAGTGGTCCCCAGAATAAAACGTCCATTATTTCACACTGCTCTCTTCATCGACTGGGGGCATTTTCGCTGCGTAGCTATCGCACAGTTTCTGTAGAGCCAACAAGGATTCTTGCAGGCCGTTCAAGCGAAGCAATTCTGCAATCTTCGCATCTTTACCAAGGAGCATTTCACCTTCGCTCGCCAGTTTGCTGGCCCAGCTATCGATTTCATCAAACTCTATCTTTGTCATGTCGCTGTCAGCCACCAGTTCTGGAAGCCAGATAACAAGATCGACAAACTCCCTCTCTATGCTTGTTGCCTTTGACTCAACGGCTCCATTCGAATCCGAGATCTGCTTTAGCCGTTTCGAAGCTTCAAAAACACTTACTGGCCAATGCGGCGGAAAGTGCTCCTCCTCTTCTTCCTCCTTCGGAGCTGTGTAACACCCCCCTAACATCGTTAACAAAAGGAGGAACGGTAACAATGCAAGAACTGCTTTCGGCATAGGAACAAATCCCGCAATGACAAATGTTTACATAGGAATAGGGACGGCATTGAGCACGCTCTCAATGGCTTTGTCGATCGCACCACCAAGACCCGCAAGTCGTACCGATAATACAGGAACCGCAACGTCTTGGATATCGTCAGGTGTCGCAAAGTCGCGGCCTACAAGCATCGCCTTTGCTTGTGCGACGCGTTGCCATTGAAGTAGACCGCGAGGACTCAACCCCAATGTGAATGCATGATTCTTTCGCGTCGCTTCAGCGAGACTTACTAAGTACTCGCGAACCGGTGCTTCTACCGCAATCTTCGCTACTTGAAGTTGAAGGGCGAGTAGTTTTCCTGGGGCAAGCACTTCAGTAGCAACTTCGTTTTCCAGGGATCGACTGCTTCTTTCGAGCAATGCCAACTCACTTATCCTGTCGGGATAACCAATTCTAAGCTTCATGGCAAACCGGTCCAATTGAGCCTCCGGAAGCGGATACGCACCGACGCTCTCCACCGGATTCTGAGTCGCGAGCACCAAGAATGTGGGGCAAAGGGCTTTTCCTTCGCCATCGATCGTAACCTGCCTTTCGGCCATCGCTTCAAACAGCGCGCTCTGCGTGCGAGGGGTCGCTCTGTTGATTTCGTCCGCCAAAAGGACATCACCAAAAACTGGACCAGGTCGAAACTCAAACTCTCGCGATTTCTGATTGAGAATACTAAAACCGGTGATATCGCTCGGCAATAGATCGGGCGTGCATTGGATCCGAGTGAACTTTCCGCCGATGACGGTGGCCAGCGCTTTGGCCAAAGTCGTCTTTCCGAGCCCCGGTAAATCGTCAAACAACACATGCCCTCGAGCAAGTACGCAAGCGATGAGACTTTCGACGACATCAGGCTTGCCGAGCAGGACTCGATTAAGTTGTTCTCGCATCCCTGATAGCAACAGGCTAATCTCCGAAGGTGCAAGAGCATTTTCTGATGGTACAAGCATGGGATTTAGCCTAAACGAAACAGGTCAGTCAGACCTTGTAAGATAATGTGTTTGGTGGATTTGTTAACCGACGCCGCGTTGATCTCTAAATATTGTTGCCTTGAAATCTCGGATGCGTAAGCTCGACGCTGTGCATATCCTTGAAATGCCTGCCGTTCGGCTTCCGAGAGTGACGATACCGTCTTCAAATCGCTCGCTAACCATTGTCCCAATGTCCACCTAGTAGGAAGCCGTCGTCCGAAGATCCATCGACGAAATCGTAGTAACCGCAAACAGAGTCCAACACGAAGATCATTGGACAACGGAAAAGACAGTACCGCCAAAGCCGAGGCTATACTGTTGACCATTCTCCTTCGCAAAGCAAAGGCGATACAAACTGTCACGAGTACCGCAACAAACGACAGTGGGTTCGACATCACCCAGTCCCTACAACCCCACCACTGAACGACCGCCCACTGCAACCAATTGCGATGTTCGCGTGGTTTGGCATAGGTTCCGCTGGGTTCGATAGGAATCCAGCTTCCGTGGCAATAAACCTCAGCCCATGTATGCAAATCTTCGGGAAGGATCTCAGTAATGGAAGACTTCATATCGAATCGCTCGGTGCGTGCATAGAATCCATTTACCAAACGGCAGGGCACTCCTAAATTCCTTATCAACATACAGGCCGTGGACGCAATGAGGTAATCGGGCGCTTTCTTTGTTTTCAGAACATGCGAGATGACTTCTTCGGCATCTTCACCAGGTACGCTTTTGGGATCAACGCGGATTTGGTCCCGTAGAGCATTCGTCAACCCTTCGATTTTCTGCCAGTCCGTCCCTCTTTCCTCTAGCTTCGGATCATACGCTTTCAGTAAAGCCTCCGTCGCTACATCGAGATCCGGGCAGTTCTCTGGCAACTGAAGATACTTCATTTTCCACGGCTCATCTTTGCCGATGAATCCATCTTGTCGAGTCTCCACTTTCGCGATCTGGGAAAGGCTGGAATTCGGATCACGCAATGCGTGCAAACAGGGAACTTGATGAAGGAGATGAAGTACCGTTAACTGCGGAATGTAGGGCTGCCCTGGCATCAACAATTGCCCCTGTGAAGACCATCGAAAAAAATCGGGTTGGTCGACTTTGTCGATGTGAATATGCGTTACAAGTGGTGGTGTTGCAACTCGATTCGTCTTAACGTTAATCACCTTCAATGTGATTCGTTCTCGGACGGACCATGTCAGATCGGATTGGTGATGCGCGATCTTCATCCAAGGTTTGTCGGAAATAGCGTCGAGCTGTGGAGTTACCAGAAAAGGCTGAAGATCCACGTCATCCGATTGTGTCCATTGGATCCCATCGAAATGGTCATAGCATTGCTGCGTGAGATGGACTGGCGCGCTTCCAATCAGCTGAAGCACGGCTTTCGAGGACGAGCTTTTCGGCAGGGAAGCCAGAGATTTATCCACAGGCTTTCGCATGGCGCTAAATTCTCGCCCTTGCTTCTTGGCTTCAATCGACTGATCTTTGCCAACTTTCGTATCTTGATCCAGTGCGATCGCTCTCGAATACTGACGCTTCATCGGAGTTGGTTCACCGTAAACTTCCGTTGCAATGTCGTAGAGAGATGGAGATTGTGAGTCGAGAAAAAGATCGCTTTCGACAGGACCAAACGAGTAAGCCTGGTCTTTCGCTGCAACTAACATATCACCATCTCCGACTCCCTGTCGCGCTGAGGGATCAGAACCGCCCTTGCCGCCCGACGTAGGCATGAAACCATCCAATGCACCTAAGACTCCGCCACTGCTCCATGCAACTAATCCTAAAAGACCGGTCAGGCACACAAGCACCGCCATAATGCCTAGACGAAGTCGCACCAGAGGAACTGTCGATTTGGCGACAAAACCGCGTGCCACCGATTGCCAATACTGATGAAGCAACCACCACGCGGCCATAAATCCAAATGGAACTACAATATAAATCATGCCTAACCGGTCTGACGTTGTCACACCAAACAACATGAGAAAGCAACTCAGTAAGAACGATATCCAATCTTGGCGGGCTGTCGTCGAAACAGAAGCCTGCCACAACGCAGCCGTCTGCAACATGGCTAACCAAACCAACTCGGTCGCTTCGCCGGCACCACCAAACACGATGCGCTGAACAAAAGAGTGCACCCAAGGAATCACGATAACCATCCCGCCTCCTGCCAACCATAGGCTTTTCCGTTGCTTCTCTCCGCGAGGCGAAAGATTCCCATACGTTCCCGAAGTGCTTGCGTTGGATCGGACACGACTCCCAATGAAACTGGATGAGTATGCCAGCACGATTGCTGTGATCAATAGGATGCCAACGTACTCGACGACTAAAGATACCGGCGTCACAGTCGCTTGAAGCCTGAGCAGGAAAATGGCAAACGAAGCAACAGCGGCCAAACTCCATGTCCCCCATGACTTGGTCGCCTTGACCCGCTCCGTAGGACCATACTTGTTCTTACGAGCAATAGTGGCAGCTTTGTTTCGTGCAAGTGATGGAGTACTACGGGTCATCGTCTAATTCCGGACAAGACCAGAGATGCGGAACTTGTATGCTGGCAAAAATGAGGCCAAACTCGTTCCAATCGTTCCAGGATGGATCCCTCTCCGCGAAGTACCGTAGAGTTCATGCCATCGAGCTGCGTTGCAGATTCATCCAACAGCGGATAAGCAAACCAATGCATTTGTCCGTAGGTGCTCGTCTGCGATAGTGTCGCCAATCTCAAATCGGTTGTCACCCCCAAGGCTAACCCAGTCGTCTGAGAAGGGACAACCGGTTGATACGTGATATTGTCTGGCATCCAGCTAGCCAATTCATCCATCCATCGTTGCTTGGTAGAACTCCCGGGGAGCAAAACACGAATCTTGTTATTCCATGCGACACGCGTAATCCAAGAATGCGATACGAAGTGGTTAGATAGCGTCGCTAACAGACGCAGAAGTTCATTCACTTCTTCCTCCGAGCAACCTTCACAGCACTCGAAATCAAACCACAACAACAACTCAGGCCGTGCTCGCGTTTGTCGCTCGAAGACCACCAAATTATCTCGTCGAGCTGTTTGAGCCCAATGGACTTGACGAAGAGAATCCCCGGGACGATAGGGACGCACTCCCATCCAATCTCCTTCGTCGCCGATCTGATCGCTAGGAGATCCGATTCCTGCGCTCGGCGCCCCCGTAACATCTGGTACATCCTTCAATTTGGCAGTTCTGGGCCAAACAACTAACGGTGACTGTACTGACAACTCTCGGTAGCAGGTCCAGACACCAAATGGAAACGCGGTCGCAAGCCTGACCTTTCGTTTCGGATAAAGACCTCGATCCCCCGGCGTGCATTCCCATTCAAACTGACTTTCAGCAAGTGCTGGTACAGAGCTTAGGCAAATAGGCTCGTCGGGTGCTGAGGTCTGCGACGCGATCGCATGATCCGCTTCAATGAAAAGACCGAATGCAGGCCAAGGCCATCGATTGATCAGCGTCAGTATGGTATCGATAGGCTCGCCCTCTTCGCATCGGCCGCGAGACCAACTCAATGCCCCCTGAACTCCCTGCATAGCGATCCATGGCCAGAGGATGCCGATGATTCCAATGGCAGAAATTGCAGCCGAGACGAGAAACGCTTGCGTTGATACGTAAATCCCAAGCAATACCGATGCAAGCAGTGCAAAGAAGACCCAACCGATTGGCTTCTTCAGCCAATAAACGTACTTGTTTGCCCATGGACAAAAATCGGCATTCATCATGCCTTGAAGGTCTCGGAGAGCGGATGGCATCTCAATTATCCAATCATGCAATCAATCGCAGCCGCCAGCTCGGCTTCTCTGCAATCCAAGAACTAGGATTAGGAACCAGCAAAGGACAACGCATCCCAAATACGCGAAAGTCCAAAAAAGCAAATCCTACACAGCGGTAGATTCAGTTCAGAAACACCTTCTAGAGGAAAAAATGACGCGGTGGTCCGCGTGGACTGTAAGCCGCGCTGGAATTTGAAGAGAGTTGGTTTTCCCCAAAGAATGCGAACGAAAACAACTCAGAAACAGGAGTCGTTTCCGAGTACTGCAGCAGAGACGATGAGAAACCTGCCATCAATTTGCAAACTTGACACTGTTCTGCTGGCTTGCAAATCGCCATACGGTTCTTCGCACGAATAACCTCCAATGCAGATACTGCCGCCGAACACTCCATTGCGGTCGATTTCCGGCTCCTTATCTTACAAAAGATGCAGTGGGCCAGATTTGAAGATTGTTCATTATTCGATATGGATCTCGAAGAGGATACAGGCTGCGGGGAACAAGTTGCATGTTCTCCTGAAGTGCATTCGTGTCCTGAAGTGCAGCCGCCATGGCATTCCATTCCAGGAATGGCATGGATGAGTTCGCCAAAGAAAACGATGCTGCTGTAGGTGATCAACACCCCCCAGCAGAATCTCTTCTGAAACTCATTTTGCATCGATTTCTCGGATTGTAGTGATTCTAACTGCCAACCTAGTCGTTCTACCACAGTACGACCGCACGCGAGATGCGTTCATCATTATTCTAATATTCGGCAGTCCCAGCTTAAAGTATACTTGTTGCATACCTTGAAGAAGATCCGAACTTTCCAATCCGCTTCTATTGATTATGACAATCGACACTTCCATCCGACGACGAGTAGGTTTTACGCTGGTGGAGCTGCTCGTTGTTATCTCCATCATTGGAGTTTTGGTCGGCCTTTTGCTTCCCGCCGTTCAAGCAGCGAGAGAATCTGCCCGTGCGATGCAGTGCAAGAACAATCTGCACCAAATTGCATTGGGTGTTGAGATGTTTCACGATGCCCAACGCTCGTATCCACCAGCAAGATACCAACCTCGCCCCGGAGATGCAGATGCGTTCAATTGTGGAGGAAAGGAAACGACTTGGCTGGTTCGAATCATGCCCTATCTCGAAGCCTCCAATAACGAAAAGCTTTGGGAGTACTCGATCCCCTACAACGAACATCCAGAAACGACTCGAATCGCAACTTTGCCCACTTATTGTTGCCCTTCACGAAGGACTGCCAGCGAAGCTATTGGTCAAGGACAGATTGTGGGAAACGGCACTCGTTGGGTACAATTGCCTTGCGGTTGCCTGATACCGGTCGGCGGAGGTGACAATGCCCTCGCAAAGGGTGCGGTCGGTGACTACGGTGGGAATCACGGCGATTTGTCGCCGGGGAACTCAGGACTGCCAACCGATTTCAATTTTGGTGGCAATGGAACGGGTATCATCATATCCGTCCGAGCGCGTTGCAGCGATGGTCGCCCACGAAGCCCTGAAGACCGGGTAAAGAGCGCTTCCGTTACCGACGGGCTCAGCAACACTGTCATGGCTGGCGAAATGCATGTGCCATTAGGACGGCTTGGAGTATCTCCATTTGATGCATTTATTTTCAATGGAGATAATGTCTTCAACACGGGCAGACTAGGCGGTCCCACGATGCCAATTGCGAAAAACCTGAAGGGAGAGGCTGAGGATCTTGTGCGATGGGGCAGTTGGCACGTAGGCACCTGCAACTTTGCGTTTGCGGATGGAAGCGTACACACCATCCACGTCAACATAGACACGGACACGCTCGGCCGATTGTCAAACCGATCGGATGGACAGCCTGTATCTCTTGTAGACTAAAGCAAAGATGGTTATGCAAAAAAGGCTCAACTCACTTCAACGATTCCTTTGCATCCTATTGCTGTTCGGCTTCTCTAGCAGCTTATCGATGGGATGCAATCGTGGGCCAAAAATAGTACCTGCCAAAGGCGTCGTCGTTTTTGAAGATGGTTCGCCCGTAACGATCGGTACGGTTGAAACGAACTCTGTCATCGAAAAGGGTGTGCAATCGACTGGCAAAATTCAGCCCGATGGTAGCTTCGTGCTTAGCACATTCGGTGATGGGGATGGAGCGATGGTGGGTGAGCATCAATGTGTGGTGGTGCAATTCGTGATGGCGGAAGACATCCAGGGACATAAAGCCAGCACGCTGGGCGTTGTCAATCCCATACACAATTCCTATGCGACGTCTGGATTAACCATGACTGTGCCTGACTCTGGAACCAGCGCTCTTAAACTGGTGGTAAAGGGAGTCAAAGCCACGCGCGGGGTGGATCCAAAACATAAACCGTTTGTCCATGATGGTGATGAACCTCCGCCAACAACAAAGTAAAGCGGTTCGAAGGATATATAAATGTTCGATTCATTCGTCCGAATCGCATACACGCTAGAAGCTGTATCTCACGGATCCTTTTTTTGCAGATGAAGAAAAACATACCTGTATTGGAGTCAGTGGACCTGGAGATGGACTGGGAACTCGCTATCCCTCCGGAAGTCGAAGAGATCCTGTCGATTGCAGACTGTCGGCTTCAAGACTATTGGGATCAATGGCACAAACGTCCCATTGAGCAATACGTGGCATGCGATTTCCGAGATGTTTGGAGAGCGCTCGTTTCCGTGACGGAACAGAAGTTGTCCGCCGGTAACACATTTTGCGAATGGGGTAGCGGGTTCGGAGTCGTCACGGCATTAGCTTCCCAGCTAGGCTGGGAAGCTATCGGAATCGAAGCCGAAGCTTTTTTGGTGGAGCAATCGCGAGAATTTTTGCAGCGATCGAATTTGAAAGGGGAAATTGTCTACGGGAATTTCTTGCCCTCGGGCGCAGAGTCGCTCGCCAAGAAGCAAGCGAATCATGCCTCACTTTTCCACCAAGTTCCGTCAGCTTACGAAACCCTCGACTTACAATGTGACGATTTTTCACTAGTATTTGCATATCCGTGGCCGGGTGAGCATCATTATCTGCAAGAAGTTTTTCGAGTTTACGCAGGCGACCAAGCGCTTCTTTTGATGTTCTTGGGCCCCTATGAGATTGAACTGTTTCGCAAGCGACAAAGTTAGGTTGGGATGAAATTAAAAAGTCTGCCGGATGACTTCCGGGTTGAGGAAGTAACCGGCGTTCGGCCCTCGCGAGGTCCATTCGCTCTGTATCGGCTGAACAAACGGGGGATCGGAACACCGGAAGCGGTGTCGGCCATTTTGCAAGACTGGAATTTACCACGCCGCGCCCTTAGTTATGGTGGCTTGAAAGATCGTCACGCTGTAACGACTCAGTACTTGACCATTCACAACGGACCGAACAAGTCTCACGAAGATCGCTCCTATCGATTGGAATACTTGGGGCAATGTCCCCACGAGTATCACGCTCAAGACATCCAAGCCAATCGCTTCGAGATCTGTTTGCGAAATCTATTGCAGGAGGAACATGCCGCTATTCAGCAGCGCTGCGAATTGATCAAACAACAAGGGATTGTCAATTATTTTGATGATCAACGTTTTGGTTCGCTCGGGTACTCGGGAGAACTCATCGCTGTTCCTTGGTGCCTTGGTAACTACGAACGCGCCTTGTTCCTCGCGATGGCCGAAGAGAATCCGCACGATCGCGGTAGGGAGAAAGAACAGAAGCAGTTGATGCGCGAACATTGGGGAGATTGGTTGCTGCTCAAAGAAAGATTGGACCGATCGCATCGTCGTAGCGTCGTGACTTTCTTAGTCGATCACCCAACCAATTTCAAACGGGCGGTGGCACTGATTCGCCAAGATATGCGAAGTATCTATTTAGCGGCATTTCAAAGCTGGGTTTGGAACCGCTGGCTCTCGGCATTGATCGACGATGCTCTTCCCGCTGAATATCGAGCGACCATTGAGTCGAAATGTGGGCCGCTCACCGTTCCCTCCGGAGCATTGGTTTCTCAATCCAACGCGAACGACAGGCCATCAGATTCTACTTTGTCGGCACTAGCCAAACTCCGCTCCTTGAAGTCGCGGGACCTCATGCTTCCATCCGCCCGACAACATGAATGGGACGAAGCCACGCTTCCGCCACTGGACGCGATTTTGCAATCGATCGGAATGGAACGAAGAGAAATGCGATTGAAGTTCCCTCGGGATACTTTTTTCTCGAAAGGAATGCGTGCTACATGGCTTGTTCCTAAGCAACTCGAGTACAGTTGGGAAACCGACGAACTCCACAATCGACGGCTTGCACTCCGTTTGAGCTTTGAACTTCCCAAAGGCTGTTACGCCACTATGGTTGTTCGAGCTATATCCTCCGACGCCGCTGACCCACATTCCTCGTCCGAGGAAGATTCCTCGGACGAGGAAGATCGACAGCACGACTAGTACTCCGGTTTGTATTGTACCTATCGTTTGTTGCGTTCCTCACCGTTGGTGTCAACGTAGTAATCGAATTCCATGTGCCGTCCGCTTAGAATCCCATCGCATTTGTCGGCTGTGTCGTGTTAGCACCGAAGGACTAGCACCTCACTAACTTTACTTGAGAAAACTTTCCAAAATAGTTGGAAAACGCTCCTGACTATTCCGTCTATAACACAAAGGGTGTTTGTCGCTCGCTTGATTTGTGGTGCCGAATTCGAAAGGAGAGGACGCGTGTTTAATTCGCTTGGAAAACTGGCTTGGGCCGGAGGGTTTGCTTTCTGCTTGGCATTTTCTTGCCAGGTCTCGAAGTCGAGAATTTAAAGATGCGTTGGGAAATGAATGCTACTCGAGGTTACGGCGGCAGTTCCGGAGCATTTATCGGTAGCGGGGACTAGCGTGATTTCCGTACCGAGTGATTTCCGTACCTAGTCCTGCCACCAAACGATGATGGTGAACGGATCGTGTACTATCAGCAGGTAGATGAAATAGCAAATCATCAAGTAGATGGCGATCAATGTCGTCGCGTAAAGGCCTCGACGTTGAGACCCAACTTGCTTGGACAGCTTCCATGCAGAGACCAATCCAAGCGGCGTGCAGAACGGGACCGATAAGAATGCAGCCATACCAATTACCCACGAACAATAACCTAGCACTCCACTCGGTCCGGTTATCATTGGGGTTGGATACTTCCCGTCTTGAATCCATGTCAAAAACCACGGTGTGCAAAAAAGAATCTTTGCGATAACGGGATAGAAATACAGCAACCACAGCCCTTGCGAAAGTCGAACTTGCGAAAGTGTATCCTGCGCGAGTCGATCATGCGAAGTGGTATTTGCAGCGTCAATCTCGCAGGCGTAGGGATTTCCTACCATGGATTACGACTAGGACAATGGAGGGAGCTCGCCGCAGAGATCCAATGCCTTGAGGGCTTCGATCGTTGCGATGTAAGTGATGTAGTGATAGTTGCCACGATAAAGCGAGTGCATCCACCAGCGACCACTTACCCGCTGCTCTTGCTTTAGCCACGTTAGTCCAGACTGAATCCGCGAGTCGCTCGCTGGAACGTCTGCTTGACGAAGCAACACGATCGCTAAGGCAGTCATGTATGCATCGCTTTCGGGCTTCGAAGCGTCCGGCATTCCGTCGATCAGTTTGCGCACTTGGTCGCTGATCTCAAAATGCCAATCGTTCACAGCCGACATGTCGCGAGTGCTCCAACCTCCATCAGGGTGTTGTTTGGAACTTAGCAGATGGATCGCTTGCATTCGATCTTTCTCCGACAACAATTCTGGCATGATGGTGTGCAACCGCAATCGGATTACTCGATCAAAGTCATTCTTTGGCTGAGCCGTCCTAAGCCACTCTTTGAGTTTGTCGACTTTTGCAATGAGCACTGGTTCTCGCAATGACTGCAACCAACCTGGGGCAGAAGAAATGGCGCGAGCAGCCTGAAGCGACAGTTCAAAGTCGGTGGTGATGTAAGGAATCTCGACTTCACCATGACTGACAAAAGAGCCGTTGCTCGATTGTCTCTCGAACATATCTCGCAACGACCGATCTGTCCATTCCGAAGTCGATTTCGTGATATGCCGATCCCATTCTGCTAAGCCAAGACTTCGCCAGACGCAAGAAAACGCGCCTGGATAGAAACGATGACCGTCCTTCTCGGTTTCCTTCACGACGGAAATTGTATTGGGTACCGCTCTGCGAAAACTCTCCAGCACCTCTTCACTCGGTGCCCCCCATTGCCTGGACCAAGCGGATCGTTCGACCAAATAGGGGCCTGTCGTGTGACAGTTGACGCAGCCTCGATCGCGAGCCCAGGATAAAGCTCCCGCTTCTACGTATTTTGCAGCCGCCGAAAGGGACTGGGGGCCGAACTCCATAGCTTTGGGTTCGTCGGAAGCAGGTATGCTGACCGAGATCCCCTCCGATTCGTATTGGAACTTGGGCTGAGCAGATCCCTTTGCGGCCAATGTCAGTAGACTGACAACTGCCAAGCAACCCGAAGCTAAGCGACTGTGCATTATTGCAAACCTCATTGTTGGAAAATCTTACCCACCGCGCGGTTTATTGTAACCAAAGGAATATACTCCAGGGGACTATCGCCATCGTTGGCTATTCTACGGGCAGGAACTGGACGGCATCCGCAATGGCGACCTTTCCCGGCGAACCTTCATTGAGAATTTGCACGCTTCCGCTAGTGCCTTTCTCGAATCGATACGTTCCTAAAGTTCGAAACAAATCGGCATGTTCGGGCTTTTGCTGCTGATCGATTGTGTGCCGGGTCTCGCCATCTGCGTGCTTGACAATGAAAACGGTGTTGGTCGCACGGCGGACGTTGTAGCAATGAGAAATCCGAACTTCATACTTACCTTCTCGAGGGATCGAAGGTGTGTAGGTTGCAGATTTTGATCCTTTTTCTTCCTTCCTGTCATGCAAGTATGCTCGCCCCACATAGGGCGGAGTATGCGTGGAGTACTCCCATGCACCCACCAAGGTCGCTTCATCATCGTCCATGACGATACCCGGCAATTCTCGGGCATTGGTTATCACTCGTGACAAAAGTTCGATCTTGTCGACTTCCCCGGGTGGATGAAGATTCGGCATGGCTGCTAAATGGAGCTTTGGAATGGGGGCTGGCGAAGTGACCAATCCCTTTGTAAGCGAAAGCGAGTGGACTTTTCGAATAAATTCCCCACGTGTCGCGTCACTCTTGATGCCGTCTAATTGGTTTGCGTTTAAGCCGATCAGGATTGCAATCGCTTTCCAGCGTCGCATGAGTTTATCGTCGATAGCCATGTCGAGATCCGCCGTGTGTCCTGGATTGGCTTCAAAGTATTGTCCATGGATATTGCGACCACGCTGGCCAGGTTTCTCGGGCATTGGGAAAAGACCGTGCAAACCTCCTTGCATTCCCCACCACTGAACGGCGGCGAACTCTGGATGGTCAGGCAATACGTCGCTTACATAGATCGTGGCAGACCCAGATTGATGAAGCCGATGTTGCAATTCGCGAATGGCGATCTTCTTCAGAGAAGACTTCTTTCGAATGGCTTGCGCTGCTGCATGTCCTGATGCCTGACCTAACGACATCCATACAGGCTCCAATCGCAATGCGCAGAAACCAACGTGGGATGAACTGACCGCGGCGGGTACTAGCAGATTGTCGAAATCACGAGGCAATAGGACTCCGAAAGGAATTTGGTAAGGCGGAACCGGATGATAGAACTCACCCGTGTGCTTTCCTCCAAAACGTGGTCCCTCGTGATCGGTTCCATGGCAATTGTTACCGTAATCTGCCATTGCAATCGCATCCGGATGATACACGGCTCTGGCATCTGCGGGGGCATGTTCACTGTCTCGCTGAACGTACACGTACTCTCCTGTCATGCGCCGGGCTTCGCGTACGTATAACTGTGGCGGCAAATGATCGGTGTCTTCAAACTCATCTAGGCACCATCCCCACTCCTGGGCTTCTTTGCGATAGACCTCTGGTACAGAGTCGTCGTTCTGCAAGAAGTACAATAATCCAGCTTGGTCCCGAAGATGCTCCTCGAATATGGCCTTGCGAGTGTTCGGATCGCCGGTGGGCCAACCAAGATTCTTACCGGGCAAAGATAGCCTTACCAAATTCTGAGAAACGTCGTTGATATCATACTTGCCGTTTGGAAGAGGTGGTTCGTGTGCTTTGAATATGCACTGCTTCGGATAACCAAAGATAGTTCGGATTTGATTCGAGCGAAGCGCTTCCAGCACCTCCAGAAAATCATCGCGACGATATCCTTTCGGCGCTCTTGGTTTGACTCGATTTGCGGGATCCTTCGTCATTATAAATCGAAAGTTATAGGCCTGGAGTTGGCTATCTGCCGTTTTCGGCGCCAGTGACTCACCGTACTCGGATTGACCTTCGCGGCCGACGCGCCAGGCCACACCAGCCATCGCCATCAGATCCCCTTCGTAGGTCGCGTCGATTGCCATTCGACATTCGATTCGCGTCTGTTTGTTGTCATCGTCCTTCACCGTGACAAAGCGAATCGTTTTTGCCTCAGCATCAGTTTTGGAAACATCGACGCTTACCAACGTCGAGTTTCGAATGACATCGATTCGCGACTGTTCCGAGAGCATCTGCGTGAGAATCAACAAATTAACCTTGGGTTCTGCAAATGTGCCGTCAAAACAATCGGCAATTTGTTGGGAGTTCGGTCCATATCGATTGGAGTAGTAAGACTTAACCCGCTTTGCAAACTGCAAATACACCCCAGTCAGACTTTCTCGAGAGTGAAAGTCCGTGTGCGACAGTCCGCTGGTGAGAAGCCCGCCAATACGATGCGTCGGTTCGACAATCGAGACGCTGCAACCATCCTCGGCGGCACCTAACGCCGCCGCGATACCGGCAGGAGTTGCCCCATAGACCACGACATCTTTTTGGATTGCGACGACTTCTGCGACAATATCGCGTTGAAGCAAAAACACGATCGCAACCCCGACGAATCGAAGTCCACTAAACCCTACTTTAGAGCGCGAGTCCAAGCGGTTCGCTTTCCATGGTTTTAGAGGCTTCTCTACGTGAAACATAGTAACTACATCCTCTTGAAGAATTCGAAATGAGTGCAATACAGGATGGTCCATGGATACTGGCTCAGTAATGCGGTGGGCGGTCGTCGGTTAGGCTGCGTGGTGCGCGATCCGCTTCCAGCAAGCCTCGATAGCCTTCTTCCATGCGATTGGCGGCACGCCGTAACTGATCGATTTCACGCTGCTGAGTGAATACCACCATGTTCAGTTCATCGAACGACTTCTGAAGATGAGCTACCAAGAACTCTAACTTTTCAATTCTAATTGCCGGATCTTCTCTCTTTTCCATCGTGGGAACCATCTACGGTTTGTGGGATTTTCTCGATTACGAGTATACTTCTCGCTGATTGGAAGCTTTTCCTGACATTAAGGCAAGGCGACCTGATGCGACACCTCCACTAACCCTCGAAGTCCTGTGTCCAATATCGATCCCCAAGACGAAACGATTCAGTTAACCCCTAGGCAAACTTCATGGCTTTTGGTTTCCGTACTGGTCGTCGCGTTGTGTGGAATTGCCTACGAACTGATCATCGCTGCGGTTTCCAGCTATTTGCTCGGGAATAGCGTCGCACAGTTTTCGATTACGATCGGGCTCTTTATGTTCTCGATGGGGATCGGATCGTATCTGACAAAGTTTATCCACGCCAATCTTGTGGTACGATTCGTCCAGATCGAGATCGCGGTTGCCTTCGTGGGCGGAATCTGTGCCGCGATCCTCTTTTTTGTGTTTCCATACTACGCGTTGTACAAGCCGACGATGTACAGTCTCATCCTTGTCATCGGAACACTCGTCGGATTAGAAATCCCCATCCTCACGCGAATCCTTACTCAATCGAAAAGCATCTCGGAATCCATCGCTCATGTCTTGAGCTTAGACTACATCGGTGCATTGATTGGTTCCGTCAGCTTCCCATTGCTGCTCCTACCTAGTTTGGGTTTGTTTCGTTCGTCCTTTGCCATCGGATTGCTCAATATCATGGTCGCGGGATTAGCGATCATTGTTCTGCGAAAACCGTATCCAAATCTGAAGTACTATGCGATCCCGGTTTTGCTCACCATTTTGATGCTCATCGGCGGTATGGTGTTTACCTCGGCTATCTCGAAGTATGCTGAGGGCCAGTTGTTCGCTGATGAGATGCTCTACCGTGAGCAGACTCCCTATCAACGGATTGTCGTCACCAAGCATCCGAGGAATGGGGAGATCCGACTCTATCTCGATGGGCACTTGCAGTTTGCGGGTTCCGACGAACATCGATACCACGAAGCTTTGGTACACCCGGCAATGAGCTGTGCTGCTACACCACGCAAAGTACTGGTGCTTGGTGGTGGAGACGGACTGGCGATTCGCGAGATATTGAAACACACGAGCGTGGAATCGATCGATCTCGTCGATATCGACCCGCGGATGACCGACTTGGGAAAAACGTTTTCGCCAATTCGCAGACTCAATGAAGATAGCTTGCTCCACCCCAAGGTGAAGCTCTTCCATGAAGACGCATTCAACTTTGTCCTGAATGCTTATCGAGCCATTCAGGAATCAAGCTCGCCGCTCTATGACTGCATCTTGATCGATCTGCCAGATCCTCACAGCGAAGTACTGAACAAACTGTACACTCGCGAATTCTATGAGTTGATCGCTCGAATCCTATCTCCTAGCGGTGCTATCTGCACACAAAGCGCTTCGCCCATCATCACACGTGAGGCGTTTTGGTCCATAAACCGTACAATCGAAGCGGCCGGATTCCAAGTGCTTCCCTACAGAACCTACCTCAACTCGTTTGGTGAATGGGGATTCAATCTTGCGGTTGTGAAGGGCCGTGACTTCGATTTTTCGAATATCAAACTACCCCCGATTGCACTGCGTTATCTGACCGACGAAGTTTTTCAGACGAGTCAGCAGTTCGCACTCGATGACGGACCACTCGATGTTCCAATCAATACTCTGTTCGAACCAAAGCTATACATGATCTACGAGGCAGGTCTTCAACGATGAAGAGTGCAATAGCCACGGTTAGCGTCGCGTCTTCCAATCCTATTCGATCGATACAAATTCGTGGCGCCAGGACACACAATCTCCAGAATGTCGATTTGGATGTGCCACGCGGCCAGTTTGTTGTGATTACCGGCGTTAGTGGTAGTGGAAAAAGTTCGTTGGCTATCGATACCATCTTTGCAGAGGGGCAGCGTCAATACCTAGAGAGCCTATCGAGCTACGCCAGGCAGTTCGTTCACCAAATCGATCGCCCGGACGTGGATTTTATTCAGGGACTCCAGCCATCGTTGTGCATCGACCAGCAACAAGGCTCGCTTAGTCCTCGAAGTACTGTTGGAACAGTTACAGAAATCTACGACTATCTGCGGCTTCTTATGGCGAGGGTTGCCATTCCTGCCTGCTACCAATGCGGTGCTCCCATCGATCGACAGTCGGTGAATGAGATTGTCGACTCTGTGTTTCTCCAGAAAACAGAGTCGAGACTTACGGTTTTGGCTCCGATGGTGATCGGCCGGAAAGGAGCTCACTCCGAAATCTTTGACCGCATTGCGAAAGCTGGTTTAGTCCGTGCGAAAGTCGACGGAGTCGTCTACGAAATGGAAGAGATTCCGACGTTGGCCATCCGGAAAGAACACAGCATCTCCGCCGTCGTGGATCGCATTATTCTCAAAGAGGAGAACCTAGACCGAATCAAAGAATCGATTGAGACCGCAGTTCGATTGTCCAACGGCTTGGTCGAGGTTTGCACCGTCGAGAAAGCAGCCGATTCCGTCGAATCGAGCAAAGTTTTCTCGACGCGATACAGTTGCATGCAGTGTGGAATCAATCTAATCGAGATCGAGCCCAGAACATTCAGCTTCAATAGCCAATACGGCGCTTGCCCGACATGTGAAGGCTTCGGTACTCTGGCAGAGGGAACAAAAGTTTGTACGGAGTGCAACGGCGCTCGCTTAAGGAAGGAGACGCTCGCGATCAAGCTGAACGGACTGAACATTGCAGATGTTGCTTCGTTGACTCTTGTCGAGGCTCTCGATTGGTTTAGAAAACTCAGGTTGAATGCAAATCGCCAGATCATTGGCGAACCGATCTTGAAGGAAATCAAATCGCGAATCCAGTTTCTTTGCAGTGTTGGACTGGAGTATCTCACACTTGGACGGGCAGCTGAGACTCTTAGCGGAGGTGAATTGCAACGAGTCCGCTTAGCGACCAGTATCGGGACCGGTTTAACTGGCGTTTGTTACGTACTCGATGAACCCTCTGTCGGTCTGCACCCACGAGACACCCAGGCTCTCATCGAGTCATTGCGTCAACTGCAACGTAAAGGCAACTCGATCTTGGTGGTGGAGCATGACCACGAGATCATGCGAGCGTGTGATTGGATTATCGATTGTGGACCAGGCGCGGGGCGCGAGGGTGGCCGAATCGTCGCAGAAGGTCCTTCGGCGTCGTTCTTCAACCGACAGTCGATCAACAAGTATCCTGAATCGGTCACGGCAAAGACTCTCTGCGATGCGATCCAGAAACCGACTAGCCGGGGTCGTCCGATCGGAAAGTCAGAGGACTACCTAGAACTCATCAATATCACGCATCACAACGTGCAGAGTGTCTCTCTTTCGATACCGTTGCGACGACTGGTTGGAGTTTCAGGTGTGAGCGGGAGTGGCAAGAGTACGTTGATCCAAGATACGTTGGTGCCGGCCGTCGCAGCGAGTCTTTCCGGTGACAAAAAATCAATGCCACCGCATTTCAAGCGAATCAATGGTTTTGAAAAGATTGATAAACTGATTGCGATCGATCAATCTCCCATCGGTCGTTCACCTCGAAGCACTCCAGCCACCTATTGCGGTTTCTGGGACCAGATTCGCAAACTCTACGCATCGACACGGGATTCGAAACAGCGAGGCTTTACGGCAGCACACTTCAGTTTCAATGCAGGTGCTGGGCGATGCGAAACGTGCTCTGGTCAAGGGCGGCAGAAACTGGAAATGAACTTTCTGGCAGATGTTTATGTCTTGTGCCCGCAGTGTCGAGGCACACGATTCCAGCGATCGACTTTGGCGGTACGCTTCAAAGGAAAGTCAATCGCTCAGATTCTTGAGATGTCGATTGCGGAAGCGGCCGATTTTTTTAGCGAGATACCAAAACTAAAGCAACCACTCGACGGCTTGGTATCCGTGGGGCTTGGTTATATGCCTATTGGTCAGCCTGCCACAACCATCAGTGGTGGCGAGGCACAGCGTATCAAATTAGCAAGCGAATTAGCACGAACTAACACTGGGAATACCCTCTACATTCTCGACGAGCCAACAACAGGACTGCATTCGTTAGATGTTTTCCGATTGGTCGACGTACTTCAAGGTTTCGTAGAACGGGGGAACAGCGTACTAGTCATTGAACATCATATGGATGTTATCCGATGTTGCGATTGGGTCATTGACGTAGGGCCTGGTGCTGGCATCGATGGCGGGCGCATCGTAGGTGAAGGCCCACCAGAAGCACTCGCCAAACAGGACACCCCGACAGGTATTGCTCTTCGTACGGATTCTTAACGGCGATTGGTAGCGGATTGCTGTTGAAGCGAGCTGATTAACTCTGGCGTTGGGTTATCGATCTGCCATTGCCGAGTTGTTCCATTTTGTTCGACCATGACCGTTACTCGAGCTTGGGCTGGAATCGATCGTGTAGGTTGTTCCAGTGGTTGTACGCGATTCGTTGCTGCAATAATGCTAGTGCTACTGTTGGAGCTGTAAAGACGCTGGAGTCCTAATCGATTGAGCTGTTGATAGACGACTTCAGGTGCGTTGTACAGGCCTTCGTTGTGTCGTTCGGTGTCTGCCGCGTAACAAACGCCGATCAGTTCACCTTTTGCGTTAAAAAGCCCGCCACCGCTCCGACCTTGAACCGGTGCTCCCAGGACTTCTACGTTGGGCTCCCCTTGATAGCGATTCAGTTTGGTAATTCTCGAGTCGCGTCGAGACGGTACCGCACCTTGATCGCATCCCCAGCTATAGACGGGATCACCTTCGCGTAGTTTTTCACGGTGATCCACCAATCGAACGACTCCTACTTCTTGATTGGTTCGAAAGGAAACCAATCCGATGTCTGAAGTATCGGCCCGGAAATCGATCAATGTTGCTTGGTGTTGTCTCGGAACGCCGTTTACAAAAGTCTCCACGATGATCGGTGTTCGACCTTGAGTGTCGCGGAAGAGATGGCCGCAAGTCAGAACGAGAGCTTCGCCTTGGAATGTATCGATGATAGTGCCTGTTCCGACAGCTTCGTGCGATGGTTCATCAACCCGGATTCGAACGGTTGCCATTGCAGGATCAACATAGCGAGTATTCGAGGAAGGTGCTGGAATGGAAAGATCGCTTTTCACAGCAGTGGATGACAGGAGAGCTGCAGCCATCGGAACGATGGCTGGCACAGATTGTCCGCGAACGGTCATACCTGATTGGATTGCGGCGGTACTTCGCTCTCGAATGCTATCGGGAGACGATCCGGCGAGAAGTCTTTGTTGGATTTCTTGCGCGGTTGATGGAGCGATGATTCGATCGACTTCGCGGCTATTGCGGACCAAGACGACGGTTGGGTAACGCAGAACATGCCAACGCATGGCAAGTTCCGGTTCACGGCCAGTATCGATAGCACGCACGGCCCAACCAGCTTCGATCAGTTGCTCGATCGGACGTTGCATGGCTTGGCATTGCGGACAGCCTTGTTTATAGAAATACATGGCAACACAATCACCGACACTCGACGCGACAACCGAGCTCGGTGCACAAATGAATGCAAAAGCAATAACAAGCAGAGATTGGCAAAGTCGGTTCATGTTGGTCCTCACGAAATCCTTTTCATGACGAGAAGTTACGCAGTCTCTTGAATTTGCGAAACTTTCGCAATAGCGCAATTCGCATCTACCAAATACAAGTTCGTGTTCCTGCATTGGCATGAGATTCGCTCAGTGGTTTTTAGGGTAATTCAGAACCGTATCGCTAGGTTGCTTGGCGAAACCATCGAAACGTTTGGTAAGCTAGATCGCCTTTAGAGATAGGAGCCGATCACCCCGGACACAATGCTAGCCAATGGCAGCAAAGGTATGGCGTGAGGACGCGATGAATGGAAGACCAGGACCGTAGGAGGGCCATTGGAGATGAACAACGAAGGTATTCAATCGCTTTTAAATCCAGCGTCCTACGTCCATTCCGTGGACGGGCAGGTCGTTCTTCACGAAACTCATATTTCCTGGATACTTCTCGCCGGGGGCTTTGCTTACAAAATCAAGAAGCCGCTCCAAACGGATTTCCTAGACTACAGTACGCTATCGAAGCGTCATCATGCATGTTGCGAAGAGCTTCGGCTGGGGAGCCGATACGCAGACGGCTTGTATCTAGATGTTGTTCCAATCACTTTCGAGGATGAGCATTTTTGCGTGGATGGTGATGCGCAACCGATCGAATTTGGCGTACGCATGCGTCGATTTGATGCGGATGCATTGCTGAGCGACCGGCTGGCAAAGAATCTTGTGACGGTTGATCACGTCGTGCAGCTAGCAGCCAACATTGCGAGTATACATGGCAATGCGATGCGATTGGAACGTGGGATCGATGAAGTCGTACCTAGGATTTTCGAACAGGCCAAGCAGAATTTTCAGTTCCTACTTGGCGAAACGAGCCTTCGACAAGACGCGACGGTTCGCTTGCTCGAGAACTGGACAGATGCATATTTTGAGTCACATCGAGAACAATTTCAGACTCGTGCCAAATGCGGTTTTGTCCGAGAGTGCCATGGTGATCTTCATTGTGGCAATGTCGTTTACTGGAAAGATCATTTCGTCCCCTTTGACGGTATCGAGTTTAACTCGGAATATGCTTGGATTGACGTCATTAGTGATGTCGCATTTCTCGTGATGGATTTGCAAGAATTGCGGCATCCGGAACTTTCGTCCGCTTTTCTGAATGCCTATCTGGAACAAACGGGAGACTATCGAGCGCTCGTGGTGCTGCGATGGTATTTGGTCTATCGAGCGTTGGTCCGTTCCAAAGTCGCATTGTTCCGAGCGCGACAATTGAATCATGAACAGCCTCTCGATACCAAGCAATTGGAACCGGTTCATGCCTATATTCGGTTAGCTGCTCAACTGATGCAACCGATGAAGCGAAGAACGTGGATTACGCACGGAGCGAGCGGAAGCGGAAAGACAACTGGTAGCCAGCAGATTGTCGAACAACAAGGGGCAATCCGAGTTCGTTCGGACATCGAACGAAAAAGATTGTTCAAGACTTCCAAAGTAGATAACTTCGATAATGAAATCGGAAGGGGCATCTACTCACCAAGTATTTCGAATGCAACATACGAGCGACTGTCAGAGATTTCTTCCTGCATTCTTCAATCAGGCTTTGACGTCATTGTCGATGCGACATTCTTGAAACATTCGGATCGCGAACGCTTTCGCCGACTGGCGGAGACGGAGGGTGCCGAGTTCCGTATCCTCGATTTTCAGACCGATGAAGCGACTCTCCAACAAAGAATCACTCAACGCAGGTTGACTCGCCACGATGCCTCCGATGCAACGTTAGAAGTCCTCGCTGCCCAACTACGGACGCAAGAGCCGTTGACTGCGGACGAACTGAAAGTAACCGTCCGGCTCAACGATAGATGATTCCCAAGAATGCGAAACTACTTGGATATCTGATTCGACTGGAGTCGAAGAAATTCGTCAGCGTATCGTTTTCCAAATTCACGTAGGGACGGTGCGTCGAAATGAACTTTGTCGCCGCCATGCTTGAGGTCCTTTGACCTGACGAAACCGACGAATGAGTCATTCGTCCCAATGGATTGATGGGCTGCGTCAATCTTTTTTCTAGACGCGTCCCAGGGAACATCGTCAAATTGCCCGAGCTGTCCGACAATGAAAGGAACTTTAGGTGCTTTTAGAGATTCACGAAGATGTACGATCATATTCCTGAGTCTGGTCTCGTAGGATTCTGCTAACTCCGGTTTGGAATCACTTTCTCCTTGATGCCATAAAATTCCTTTTAGTTCGCCATATTGCATAGCAACCTTCGTTCTTCGGATCGCGTCGTCCCATGGATAGCTGTTCGTTGGAGCGTACAGTACGCCAGGTTTCCAGGAATCCAGCGGAGAGCCTCCGACAGCGCAGGGAATCAGTCCGACGCTAATGCTCGGATTTGTCTCAGCAATTGTTTGCCCAAAAGTTTTGCCAAGCCCAACTCCGGCAGCAGGTTTGTCGAAATGTATCGGGTCGATGGCTGCGACCCATTGGTTCGTTTTGTTGAGCATCAGTACTCGCGGATGTGGCGTCTTGTCTTGCTGTTCCACTTTGCCGCGTCCAGCCATATTGGATTGACCGATAAGCAAAAACAGATGGAATCGATCATTATTCGGAAGTATCGTGTCCTGAGCATTGATTCCGATAGGGAAACCGCAAAGCAAAAACAATGCAAGAACTAAATTCAGCTGCGGATTTCTCGTAGAATCGAATTTCATCGAATTGTGTAAGCTCAAAAAGGTAATTGGAAAAGGACGTTTTTATGGCGACTTCGGCTTTTCCAAAATTCGCTGCATATAGTCCGAGACTCGGCTTCGGTATTGTAGTGGAATACTCTGAAGCCATTGTCCTGCAGCATCACTTTCGGTAACCGAAGGACTGGAAGATTTTCCCTTATCTTGTTTGGCAATTGCCGAACTTGTTGCGGCTCCCTGCGAAATCCTGTCTGCTGTGACCGTGGGGACAGAGACCGAGACCGTGGAGACCGTGGGGACACAGCTATTTGTTGTTTACCCGCTGTTTATCTGCCTGCCTGCGTGATTTCAAGCGAACAAGAAAGATTTTGGGGTGCAAACCTTGCTATCGAGCTCTCATAATCTCCTAAATCGACTGAAATTTACTTCTCGAGAGCCGCGGAGGCGTTTGAGGACAGTCATTTAGACGTGTCCTTGATAGACGGCTACTTCGATCTACGTCGATAAACAGTTGTGGAGCAAACGCCCTCGCTTATTGCACCAACCGCTTTAGGTAGAAACGACGCTTCGTCTTGAGACTCCGTGCATCGTGAAC
>CAIOHR010000056.1 GCA_903858115.1 uncultured Pirellula sp.
AACCAACATCTGCTCGCATACATTTGGGGTCGCGTTTAAAACGACCTTTTCCTTCTGGCGCTTTGACACGCTTGAAACGCAAAGTAAGGGCTGGAGGGGCAGGTGCAGGCTCGAGATAATCAATCAAAACAGCATGCTCTTCTGACCAAGATGCCAGCTTTTCATCCATAGATGTAAACTTGTTGTCCTTGCAGAAGCGCCGACCAAGTAACACATCGTAACCGATTTCATGGACGCCAAACCATTCGGTGTGGCGTTGATATTTACCAGAGGAGTCCAAGAGCTCAAAACAACACTTGGCGATTTCGTGCACTGTGCATATTTTGCGTTTGCCTTGGAACACGTCAAGATGACATTCATGGCGATCAATCATGCAGCGATTGCTGCACATTGGGCTGATAATATTTAATGTAGCACCAGGATCAATCAACACTTTAGCTTTGAATGATTCATTGCCCGCCAAACGCACAACGCCAAAAAACTGAGACTCATTTCCAAGTAACTGCAGCGCTTCTGCTGTAGATATCGCAGTCGAAATAGCGCTACAAGCGGCCGAATGAACATCACGAGCGAGAGAATAATCGGAATCATTTACTTCGATAGCGGTTTCAAGGGCATTAACATTAGCAGTGCCGGCAGATTCCCTGGCTTTCTTCCAGGATTGCTGAATTTTGGGGTTGGTACGAAGAGCGTTTTGATATTCTTCTTGAGGCATCTTGACGGAGTCCATCTTGTCGGAATCGGGCCAAACAAAGTCAGATTTCTTGGCGTACTTGGTACCATGAGCGGGGCACGAGTCTTTTGTGAAACCCAGCCCCCAATGATTGTTGAGCGCACCGCAACCGCGACAACGCTTCGAGCCTTTGATGACGGGTCTGTCAGGGCGCTTGGAGCCAGCCGACGGCTTCGAAACCATTGGCTTTTTGGATTGACTTTGAGAGCGGTCAGGCGCTACTGGAGGACGATCGCGTTTGGGAGCTCCGCCCTCAACGAACTTTCTGGCCGGTACAGTGGAATAAGGATTTTCGCCATCCAAAACGCGTTGATCTCGAGTGACAAACTTGGAGCGTAGAGCTCTGGCTTGTTCAGAAAACAGCATATCCTTGTTGGAATCAATAAAGTTTCTGCACTCTGCGACCTGAACAGATACAACCGATGTTCCGGAAGACGGAAAACAATGAGCCCATTTCAGCATCACATCCTTCATGCTGAGCTCACCGAAATCCTCGTGATTTCTGTCTGTCGGCCAATACTGAACCATGCGCTCAATGTCGTTGACGACCATCTCGAAGTTGTACTTGAGCGTATCGAATTTAGCAACAAAGAGCGATTGAGAATGATCAGAATCAACGTGCTTTTCCAAGGAAACTGCTTCAAGAGCTAGAAGAGCTTGGCGTTTGTTTTTGGGTCCGAAGGCGATAGCGCACCACTCGAGCAGGACCTTGTCGTTCAGCTCGAGAAAAGCCTTCTCGCTGAGTTGAAAAGTATCCATGCAGGCGGAACGAACTGAGCCTGTAATTGTTTCTTTGAAAGTGGAGAACAATGCTGATTCGAGGCTTTCGAGAACGCATTCGTAAAACTTGGCTCTGGTCCAGTAGAAGGACTTCTGGTCCCAAGCACGACACCTAGGCCACACAATCGTCTTGGTGAGAACGGGGGTCCACGTTGGATTCTTCAACTTGCGTTCAACGGCTTGAGACTGAGCAAGTTCAATAGAAGCATAAACTGAAAGTCTTTTGAAACCTGGAACAAAAGCATCCTCAGTTTCAACAGGGCGAATGGCCTTAGCCACTTCCCAAGGCTTAACAACCACACCAGTGGATCGAAGAAGTAATTGCAATTGTTGAAGAGAATGAATTGGAAGCGCAGATTGTGGAACAAAATTGCGCGGAGGAGGAGGAGGAGGAGGAGGAGGGGCTGACGCATCAGACGACACAGCCGGTAAAGGAAGGGCACCTAGGCCAATGAAAGGCTGGTTTGCAAAGCCAGCGGGAGGGGCCTGTAGGCCGAAGGGATGGGCACCAAGGCCAAGAGGAGGGGCACTAAGGCCAAGAGAAGGGGCACTAAGGCCAAGAGAATTCGACCCAGAAGACATCGTTAAAGAGGCACCAAAAACGAAGGATGAATTTTGACG
>CAIOHR010000057.1 GCA_903858115.1 uncultured Pirellula sp.
GTCTCCATCGCAGAGATTGCGGTCGAAAAAGGCGCAACGGCCCTTCTAATGCCCGTCTCGTGCCGTCGGCAGCTATTTGACCTCTCCGACGATATGGCGACCAAGATCGACATCCAGTTCTACTCTGATGCCCGAGATGCACTGTTGAAAGCAATCCAGGAATAGGGCCCGCGCTCGATAGCGAAAGACACCCCGTTTTATGAAGATATTACGTTCTATCTACCATCGAGTAAAAAACTCCTTCACCAATGGCTGGCTCAACAAGACGACGAAGCATTGGGGAATAAAAATCGCTCTCCCGGTAGTGATGCTGCTCTATTTTGGGTTGCTGGATTTCTTTTCCGAATTGGAATGGATTGCAAACTACAAAAAACTGCATCTGAAAGCGTTTTTGGTAATTCTTTTCATCGAGCTTGTTGCCAGGATTCTTGATTATTGTCGCGAGCAATTTGAAGACGGAGCAATAGACAAACGTCGTACAGTACTTACGGAGTTGCTCGCTGCGGTTTCGGTTATCGTACAAACAAAAGTCACTCGATTCCGTGAAGCATTACCAAAAATCGAGGATAAATCTCCATTTGACGTGATCACACAACCAAGTGAACAAATCAATGCGATTGCTATGAAAATCGAGGACTTCTTTAAGAAAGTTGCCGAAGTCCCTGATGATTGCTTCGACGTAACGATAATGCGTACCACCAATGGCAACAACTGGAGCTACCTCTTTTGCCTGCAGAAAAACTACTCGCGAATTGAACCGAAGAATCTGATGAAAGCCTCGGTTTCTTCAACTGCCAAGCTTGCATTCAAGTCGGGCAATGAACATTTTTTTGCTTCAAAACAGGAGGCAGCCAAATGCAATAGCTATCATCTCGGAGATCGAGATAACCAAAAGGGAGACGGCAGCGTTTACTGTAAGCCTGTCAAAATACCAATGAATGGAATCACAGAGAGCTTCGTCGTGACTTTCACCTCATACGGCACCACACTTTGCGATCCTCGAGACACTTTTTCGGCAGAAGTTTGGTGTATGATTTGTCGTGAATTCGCTCGACGTATCGAATTGGAGCTAGTTTTGCTGTGCATGAAAGAGTCAAAGCAACGCGAATCCGTCTCAAGGAGAGATAGTTCGCAAGATCATCGAAAAAGGGGGAAGTGAGCAATGCTCGATATACTTGGTTGGAAGATGCGCAGGCGAAAAAGAGAAGGCGTCTCAAACGCTGTCACTCGAGAAAGTCGGCAACTTGACTTTGTCGTTGCCAGAATGGCAATGGTGGAGTCTGAGGCCGTGGACCTACTTAAACGCGCCTCGGGAAAGCAACTACTGTCGATTTCTGTAAAACGAAGAAAACGCCGCAAATAGCCTCGCCCATTAGTTTCCAAAACGGAGTTAAGTCAAACCGCTGAATCTCTGGGTTCACGCTCGAACATCAGTGGTAATTAATTGATTAATTTTGTTAGCTCTGAGGCGCGAGTGCCTCACCGTTGTTTAAAGAGCATTTCGGAGTGAGAGGCGAGAACAAACACTTCGGTTGATCCCGACTCTCGGCACCAAAGTATTGCGTCGATGAGGAGGGGGGAGAGAGCTCTCTTCTCCGGTTCGAGAGGAGTGTGATTCCCGCAAGACTTTCTGTCACCCGAGAAATAGCCGCACAATTTTTCCATTTTCCGTCTTGGTGTGACCAGAGGTGTCACTGCCCTCTTGAGAATGCTAGCAATCTACGACTTTTCTGTTTGTATCGATTGCAGGGGTAACCATGAATCACAGCTTCAATTCGCACCGAATCCGGTGCATCTCGATCATCGGGGGATTCCTCGATGGAACCAAGTTCGAATTAGCCGACGGCCTGAATTGTTTTATCGGAGCACGCGGAGCGGGCAAAACGACGATGCTCGAGTTCGTCCGCTACGCACTCGACGCTCTGCCCAGCCGCGAAGAACAGCCGATCGAGCGCCGGCGCATCGAATCGCTGGTGGAAAAGAACCTCGCCGGTGGACGCGTCGAAGTCACCATCGAAACCAAAGACGGTCTGCAGTACATCGTCAGCCGCTCCTCGGGCGACGAGCCGATCGTTCTCAATGTCGATCGCCAGCCAACGGACATCTCCTTCAAGACAGGTATGGTCTTCGGCGCAGACATCTACTCCCAGAACGAAGTCGAAACGATCGCTGACTGCAAAGCCTCCCAGCTGGCGCTCTTGGACAAATTCCAAGCCGATGCGATCGCCGACATCGAATCGCGGATCGAACATATCACGAGCCAACTAGCGGCTAACGCAAACCAGATCGTCCCTCTTCAGCAACGGATCGCTGCCCTTACGGACGAATTGGCCACCCTCGCAAGTGTCGAAGAGAAACTCGCTCGCTTCGGTGCCGCAGGTGGCCAAGACGCTGCGACGATCAACAAGGCTCACAACTTGAAAGCACTCCGGGACCGTGAACACCGAATCGCTCGCTCGGGATACCAAGCACTCGTGACCTACAACGAGGAACTAACCGCGTTCAAAGGTCGATTGGTCCAAAGCGCTGCGACGCTCTTGGATCGCGAAGTTGCCAGTGGTCCCAATGGCAAAATGGTTCAGGAACTCCTCAATGTCGTGACCCAATGCGGAGTCGCGATCGACCTTTTGCTCCAAGATGCCAAAGGTAAGATCGCCGAATCGATCAACCAAGTCACCGCCATGGGGACTCGTTTGACGACCACCCATCGCCAGCAAGAGATGGAATTCCAGGCATTGATCGAAAAGCATCAAGAAGCCCAAGGACAAGCGGCCGAACGAGCCAAACTTGAACGCCTGCGAAATGACCTATTGGCGAAGCAGCGTCAAAAGCAACAGACCATCGAGCAGCTTGGGAACTTGGAAACCCAACGTCAAAACCTGGTCCGGCAACTGTCGGAGCAGCGTGACGAGCGTTTTGCCGTTCGCGAAGCGATCATCAAGAACATCAACGCAAATCTTGCTCCCGCGATCCGTGTAAGCATCTCGCAGAACGGGAATCCGGAGCGATACCAACGGATCCTTGAGGATGGTCTCAAAAGCGCACGAGTCAAACACGTTATCGTGGCCCAAAAGATCGTCGATGCGTTTGTCCCATGGGATTTGGTCGTAGCTCTACGTCGACGTGATTCTGGGGTATTGATCGAGCGAGCCGAACTGAATCCAGACCAAGCCGAAAAAGTGGTCACGGCCATGGCGAACTCCTCGGTGCTGTTCGAACTCGAAACAGTCGAACTGATGGATTTGCCAACGATCGAACTCAAGGATGGGGAGACTTACAAAGAGTCTTTATCGCTATCGACTGGTCAGAAATGCACGACGGTGCTTCCGTTGCTGTTGCTTGAAAGCGCTAATCCGCTGCTGGTCGACCAGCCCGAGGACAATCTCGACAACCGATTCATCTCCGAAGCGGTCGTCGAAGCGATCCTCAAGATGAAGTCGCGCCGGCAGATGATTTTCGTTACCCAC